>CAYYMW010000503.1:0-4322 GCA_964472515.1 uncultured Verrucomicrobiota bacterium
CCGTAAGGCACTGGGCCTGAAAGAGCTTGAGCGCGAGGGCGCGCCGGAGAGGAATCCCCCTCCCGGCGCGCCCGCTCGCAAAATGACTTGGCGGAAGGCTTGGCGGGTGCGAGTTTTTCTCTTACGGTATAGCTGCCGTCTGCACGGCATGCCGTGCCGCCCGCACCGACCAACCCAGTCAGTGTCGTTCTGCCGGTCCCTGTGAAGCGATGAACGCGCCCGAAGCGCCTATTGGCCCATTGAGAATGGCCCCTCCGGAATCCCCGGAGGAGTTGGCGCACCGCTATGTCCGGGAACAGCGCGTAGTGCTTCGGCAGAAGGAGGCGACCTTGGAGGAATCGCTGGCTCCTTACCGGGTCGGATCGGTCCCGTACCTCAATGTGGCGCCGCTGGTGCGCGGCATCGAGGAGCAGTTGATTCAAGCCCCCCCGTCGCAGTTGGCAGTGATGCTGCAGAGAGGCGAGTTGGATGCCGCGTTGGTCAGCAGCGCCGAAGTCCTGTTGAACGACGGGTACGAGGTGTTGGACGGCATTGCCGTGGCCTCGCTGGGCGAGGTCAAGAGCGTGTTGCTGGCGCACCGCGTGCCGCTCGAGGAGATTCGCGAAGTCCACTGCGACACGGCGAGCGTCAGCGGGCGAAACTTGCTCAAGGTGCTGTTGGCCGAGCACCGGTTGACCCCGCGGTTGGTGCAGTTGCCGGGCTATGACCAGGCGGCGGCTTGCGAAGCGGTCATGCTGATCGGCGACGAGGCCATCGACTTTTCCCGCGCCGGGCACCCGCACGCGATCTGGGACTTGGGGGCCGCCTGGTACGAATTGACCGGCCTGCCGTTCGTGTACGCGGTCTGGGCGCTGCGCCGCGGGATCGATCACGCGCGCCTGCGGAGGCGGTTGCGCGAGGCGCGGGACTTCGGCATGGATACGCTGGACTACATCATCAGCAGCCGCACAGAATACGACTACGACTTTCGCAAAGACTACCTGAGCTGGCATATCCACTACCATCTCGGAGCCGATGAGAAGCGGGGGTTGGCCCGCTTCGTGGAACTCCTGCGCCGGCATGCCGACGGCCCGGTCTTCCCTCCGAGATTTGTGACATGAACTTGGACGCGGCCGAACCACGCGGCGGCTGTGGCCGCCTGAGCAACTGATTTTTATGGGTACCCGAAGAGAGGCGCGGGAGCGCGCCGTGCAGTTCTTGTTTCAATACGATTTGAATCCGGAGCCGGACTTGGAGGCGGCGTTGAACCGCTTCTGGGAGTCGCAACGGCTGGCGGCCATGGCGGCGGAGAAGGCACCCTCGCGGTGGGGCGAAAAACCGGAGTTGCCCCCGCCCACGCCGGAGGAGTCAGCGACTCGCCTCTTCGCTGAGCCGCTGATTCGGGGCACGCTCGAGCATCGGGAGGAACTCGACGCCACGATCCAGAAGTTCGCCAAGAATTGGGATATCCACCGCATGGCCGCGGTGGATCGCAATATCCTGCGCCTGGCCATTTTCGAGATGATGCATCGGGAGGACATCCCGCCGGTCGTCAGCATCAACGAGGCGGTCGATATCGCCAAGAAGTACTCGACCGAGGACAGCGGTCGCTTCGTCAACGGCCTGCTGGATCGGGTTCGCGGGGAGATCCTGCGTCCCTCCCGAATCGTCAAGTAGGGCCGGCACGATGTTCGCCGACCTCCACCTGCATAGCCGCTATTCGGACGGCACCTACACGCCCGCGCAGGTGGCTTGGGTGGCGATGGCGAACGTGCTTTCGGCCGTGGCTTTGACGGACCACGACACCGTCGAGGGCTGTGCAGCCACTCAGGAGGCTTGCGCGGCGGTCGGGGTCGAGTTCGTTCCCGGGCTGGAACTGACGACGGAGCATGAAGGGCGCGAGTTGCACTTGCTCGGATATGGGATCGATATCGGACATGCGGGTCTGCTGAACCGTTTGGGGGTGTTCCAGAACGCGCGCCAGCAGCGGATTCGCGACATGGTCGCGCGGCTGCACGACTTGGGGATTCCGCTGGAATTGGAGGCGGTGCTGAGACTGGCCGACTGCCGGGCTCCCGGGCGGCCGCATATTGCGCGGGCGCTCGTCGAGGCCGGCCACTGCGGCACGCACGACGAGGCCTTCGAGCGTTTTCTCAAGCGCCATCGGCCGGCATGGGTTCCGAAGCACAAGGCTTCTTCCCCCGAGGGGATCGCCTTGATCCACGAGGCGGGCGGACTGGCGGTCCTGGCCCACCCTGGGATCAACAACGTCGACGACCTGATTCCCACGCTGGTGGAAGCCGGGTTGGATGGTCTCGAGTGCTTCCACACCAAGCACTCGCCGGCTTCGAGTGCGCGGTATGTGCAATTGGCGGCCCGCCATCGGTTGCTCGTAACGGGAGGTTCGGATTGCCACGGCCTGAGCAAAGGCCGGCCGGCCGTGGGGGGGGTGCGTCTGCCTTGGTCCTACTATGAGGCGTTCCGAGAGCGTCTGACGGAGCGTAAAGGGCTGAGGGGGCCGGTCGAGGTGGACCCGGCTGCCAGGTGAACAAACCATTGAAAGACGGGCGGCTCTCGTTCAGCCTTGCGGCCGCCGGGGCAGCCCGCGCCGCCGACCGGCGCCGAATCCCGCATTCACGACATGGGTCTGTTTCAGAAATTTAAGGAAGGCCTGCAGAAGACGCAGGCCAAGTTAGTTCACGAGATCAAGCGGATCGTCACCGGTTCGCCGCGGTTGACGGCCGCCACCATCGAGGAACTTGAAGCCGCCCTTCTGGGGGCGGATTTCGGCTTTGCCCTGACCACCCAGATCACCGGGGCAGTCCGCAAGGCCTATGAATCCCAAGGCGGGAAGGGGCTGGATGTCTTTGCGATTGCCCGGCGGGAGGTGGAGCAGTGCCTGGCCAACAACCAATCGGCCTTGCGCCGCTCGCCGGATGGTCTGACGGTCATCTCGCTGGTGGGAGTCAACGGCACGGGCAAGACGACCACCAGCGCCAAACTGGCCTATCACCTTCAAGCGCAAGGCGAAAGTGCGGTGTTGGCCGCTTGCGACACGTTCCGTGCCGCCGCGATCGAGCAGATCAAGCTCTGGGGCGAGCGGCTCGACGTGCCCGTGGTTTCCGGAGCGTACCATGCGGATGCTGCCGCGGTCGCCCATGATGCCATCACCGCCGCTCTGGCCCGCAAGGCCCGGTACCTGCTGGTGGACACTGCGGGCCGGTTGCATACCAAAAGCAATCTCATGCAGGAATTGCAGAAGCTGCATCGCGTCATGGGCAAACGTCTCCCCGGCGCTCCGCACGAGGTTCTCCTGGTGCTGGATGCGACCACGGGCATGAACGCGCTCAACCAGGCGCGGGAATTCCACAAAGCAGTCCCCCTGAGCGGCTTGGTCATCACCAAGCTGGACGGCACCAGCAAGGGCGGCATGGTGCTGGCAATCCACAAGGAACTGGGGCTGCCGGTCAAGTACATCGGGGTAGGAGAGAAGGCGGACGATCTCCAGCCTTTTGACCCGTCCGAGTTTGCCCGGGCCTTGTTCGACCCAACCGAGAACTAACCATGGCTTGCTCCGGTCCCGAGCTTGCGAAGCGGGATGAGGGGGACGCGACCTGGATGCGCCGCGCGCTCCGGGAGGCCAGACGGGGCTACGGACTGACCTCCCCCAACCCCATGGTGGGGGCCGTGCTGGTGGCGGACGGGTGCCTGCTTGGCCAGGGGTGGCACCATGGCGCGGGCCAGCCGCATGCGGAGATTGAGGCCCTGGCTGAGGCGCGCCGGCGTGGCTGCCAGGTGAAGGGGGCCACGCTGTACGTGACGCTCGAGCCCTGTTGCACTCATGGGCGCACGCCACCCTGCACGGAGGCCATCATGGCCGCCGGCATCCGCCGGGTGCTGGTGGCGGCGACCGATCCCAATCCGCGCCATCAAGGGCGGGGATTCGAAATCCTCCGGGCGGCGGGGATCGAGGTGCAATGCGGCCTGCTGTCTGCGGAAGCCACCGAACTCAATCGCGCGTTCAACCACTGGATCCAGACCCGTCTGCCGTACGTGACGCTCAAGGCGGCCATGACGCTGGACGGCAAGGTGGCGACGGCGAGCGGGGAATCGAAGTGGATTACCGGCGAACCGGCCCGGCGCGAGGCTATGCGCCTGCGGCGGGGGGCGGATGCCATCCTGGTGGGGATTCAGACAGTTTTGGCGGATGATTCGAGCCTGACGGTGCGCGGTGGAGCGGGTCTAGCCGCCGGGCGGGAGGGGGCGCGGCAGCCCTTGCGGGTGGTGCTCGATTCCTCAGCGAGAACGCCCTTGTGCTCCCGATTGACGACGGATCCGTGGAC
>CAYYMW010000504.1:0-4298 GCA_964472515.1 uncultured Verrucomicrobiota bacterium
GGCCAGGAGGCTCCAGCGGCGAGACAATCCCTGCCCGAGTGGCCGTGGCAGGTCCACGTGTTGAGTAACGGTCATGCCCGAGTCTGGCGCATGGTTGACTCTTCTGTCTGTATCTGGGAAAGATATTTTTATGTCCTTTTCGGCACTCCGCCGGCGCAACCGGGGTTGCTATACCAGCCCGCACTCCGGGGTGGGCGTGGAATTCGCGCCGCTCGGTCTGCCGCCGGAGGAGACGGGTTTCCGCCTGCACGAGGCCGGCTACCTGGCACGCAACGACTGGTGGGAGTTCCCCAATACCCTGAGTCCGTTCTGGCGGCTCTACTACAATTTCGACCGGGGCCACCAGGTGATCTTCGGAGAAGTGCCGTATCCGCTGGGGCCGGATCGGGTGGTGCTCATTCCGGATTACCAACTGTTCCACTCGGTGGGGCGCGCCCCGGTGCGGCATCTCTGGCTGACGTTCTCCGTGGCCCGCCGGTTGGCGCCCGGCCAGGCGTTGCCCCTGCTCCTCCGTCCAGGGCGCGTGGAGTTGGGGCTGATCCACGAGTTGGCCGGCTTGTTCACCGGCATTGCCAAGGGTGACCGGGAACGCATTCATCACACGAGCCTGGCTTTGCTACACCTCATGCTCAGCCGTCCTGAGATCGGCTGGCAGACGAACGTTGCCTCGCCCGGCCTGCGCCGCGCCTTGCAGCAGATGGAGACTGGGTTCGCCCAGCACCTACACGTGACGGACCTGGCCGCCACCGCGGGCCTGAGCGTGCGCGCGTTCACCAAGGCGTTTACGCGGCAACAGGGGTTGAGCCCCGCGCGATTCCTGACCCGGGTGCGTGCGAGGGAGGCCGCCAACCTCCTCGCGAACAGCGCCCACACCATCGAGGAGGTCGCCGAATTGACCGGCTTCCCCAACCGCCACTACTTCAGCCGCGTCTTCAAGCGCGTGGTCGGGGATTCCCCCGCGCACTACCGTCGCCATCACGGGATGGAACGTGGGGGGTGAGGAGGCCTGGCCCACACGGCCGACAGGACTGCTGGTGCGGGAATGGACAGACGGCAGCCGTCGCCCTTTCAGCAGACTCAGTGTGCGAGCCTCACTCCGCCGAGAACGAGAAGGAGCGAGATCGCGCCTCCCGTGATGAGCACCAAGGCGGCCTCGTGTCGAACACCGGCTATCTTGCCTACCGCCATTGCCACCAACAGCAATGCCATCCCGCAGGCCCAAACGAAACCGCCGAACAGCAAGCGATAGGGCCACATCGCGCGCGGCATTTCGAGACGCACGAAGGCTAACGCGCCAGCCAGAATGAGCACCGCACTGATCGCAATCGCCAGATCGTTTCTCCTTGGGCTGGTCATGGTCTTGGCAGTTGGCTGAGTGACGATGAGGAGTTGGGGCAGAGCATCAGGCAGTCCGTGGCACAGCCTCAGTCCAGGGATCCGGGCAGCGCTTTGTCCGAGAGGTCAGACTCATTCGAAATTCTCAGAATTGGCAGCTTGGTACCCGTGCCTGATGCAACCAACCATGATCGACACGGAGACGTCCGGCACGGTTACTTGGTCGGTCCATCCGAGGGTGAGGTGGCTCGGTGGTGGTCTGCGGAATCGAGGCGCTTCAATACATCAAGCACGCCGCTGGACGCCTTTCCTGACTGAAGCAGCCCAAGCTGCCGGCCGAGAATCTCCGCTTGATGGGTATGGTTTGAGACTTCGCTCAGATCACCCTGCTGTTCATACAACTTGGCGAGTCGGGCGTGGGTACGAAAGCGGTAAAAATCCAGCCTGGAAGGGGGTTCTACGTTCGATTCGGCAGCGTCGGCCAAGATGCCAAGCAAACCGTTGAGAGAATGGGTGGCTACCTTGGCATCCTCCTCCCGGTAGCAGCGGTCCACCTCGTCGATGTCAGTGGCCAAGTGTCCTTGAGCAATCGAACGCGCCATATTGCCCAACACCCATGTCTCCACCATTACGAGCGAGGCTGCGCCCGCAAGGAATCCGAGTGCAAAAACACCCCAGAGTTGCCATCGGTTCTTCATACTCGTAAACCGTCGCCGCTTCGGCGGGTCATGCGACGTTGCGGGAAGGCCAGGCGCTTGATCACGTCGTTCGGATCCTCGGCGCGGTCGATCGAGTCGGGCCACCTCCTCCGCCGACAGAATGCGCCGTGGTAAGTACTCAGGCAGTGGTGCGGTTCGGAAGTCATGGCGAACGGTTGCCAGTTTGGCTGGCGCGTTGGTGTTGTCAAGCGTTGCGGAACGTCGGGGAGGCGAGGCAATGAGCTTCGACCCCAGTTGGGAGCACCTGACCCGTTCACGATCAGGCTCCAATAACCATGCTTCTTGCCATTCCAGAAACGCCCGTGACCCTTAAGAAAGAGCGAGAGCATTTGGCCCCCCCCAAGTCTGCCAGACCCGCTCTGGCATGCGAAGGGTCTGGAACTGCCACAATTCGATCTCCGGGCACGGCAAGTACGATTGGCCGTGGATTTTTCGGAACGCGCAGCCGCAGCCTCATGCAAACCCTGTCCGAGTAGCGAACGTCAGGTTAGCAGAGAGAACGACGCTGCTCTTCGACACCGTGACCGGTCACCATCAGTCGTCAATAACGACGTTCGTGGAGGCGGTCGGGGTTGAGGTCGTCGAGATCGGAGGGGCGCACCTCCCGCAGGGGGCCCTTTCGAAGATTCCGCTGACGCAAGGTCTGCTCGTTCAGCAGGGCTTCCACACTCTCGTATTTCCTGAAGCCGTCGGGCGGTTGGAAGGCCTCCGCTGGAACCGCACCCAGCCGCAACTTGGAGAAAGTGAGCTTGGGGGAGTCAAAGCGGTTGGCCGCCGCGATGCAGAGAGGAAAACCCTGCATGTCCTGGGCGCGCCACACCCGAAAGGCCGACTGCCCCCCATCATTCGAGTGGACCGCGACCAGTTCCTGCCCGCAGGGATGCCCTTGCAGCTTCTCAACCGGGCCGGCCGACCGATTCTCCGGCGGGGAAGTGGTGTAGCGATGGGTGGCCGCCATGGGCGCGCAGCCCTGCAGGGCCTCATCCAGCAGCCAGCCACGGTTTTCGGCGACATTCCAGAGAAAGCTGATGCCACCCTCGCGCTGGGCGGCCTTGCTGTCTGCAGCGGGCACGTAGAGTAACCAGGAACCCCGGCCCGCGAGATCCCCGGTGACGGTCTCCACCCGACTCGGGCCGACCTGCTCCACCCAGGTCACCTTACCCTGGAAACCCGGGCTGTCGGCGAGCAGCGCGGCAACCGGGCCGCTCAGGAATGGCGGGAGCTTGGGAGTCTGGCTTCCGGAGCGGATTTCGCGGGCGCGGTTGTGCGCGCATCCGGCCAACAGGCCGGTGGTCAGCAAGACGCCCAAGCTGCGAAGCAGCGCGGGCCTGCCCCACCAGGAGAACTGTGGTGCGCCGCCTGGATGGTCCGCCGAGTGACTCTTTGAGTTCATATGCCGCTATGTAACTGCTGCCAACCCCGCGTTCGCCCGCCGCACTCTGGATGGGAGATCCGGCGCCGATGGGACCGGCGAACACCCAGTGCGCCGCAAACCCGCGAGGGTGGCTTCCGTATGGACGAAGCCCGTGGCAGCATCGTTCAAGCGCCACCTCCTGACGCCGGGCCGGTTAATCGTGGGTGATCTCGAGCAAACGGCGCTCGAACTCGGCCTTGAGGCGGGCGTGTTCCTCGTTCGAGGCATCGCGGGGAATGCGGAGGGGCTTGCCCAGGTACACCTCACACCGCGAGAACGGGATTGGAATCTGGAAGCGGTCCCAGCTCTTGGCTTGGTACTTCCACGGCACTCGAAAGCACGCGGGGACCACGGCCATCCCGGTCACCTGGGCAACGGCCACCGCACCGTCCTGGAGGACGTAGCGTGGACCGCGGGGACCATCGGGAGTAATGGCCAGATCCAAGCCTTTCTCCGCCCACGTGGTCATTTCAAGCAGGGCTTGGGCGCCGCGGCGGCTGCTCGAGCCCCGCACCGGCTCCACCCCGAAGAGTTCGAGCACCCGCGCCAGCATGCCGCCGTCCTTGCTCGCGCTGACCATCGCCGCCATATGCCGGTGGGGCTGCACGCGGCGAACGTACCGATGGTAGAGCATGAGCGAGAGCGCCAGGCGATTATGCCAGATGGCGAAGATGACCGGTTCGCGCAGCGCTTCCTCGAGGGCGTGGTGCGGATCGACGAGCCGGTAGCGCAACGAGGCATCGATGCTCCGCACCAGCAGGTAGATCAACCGGGCGGCCAGCCGGCCATGCCAGCGGGCGGGGTGGGGCACGATCACGCCGCCCTGGCGG
>CAYYMW010000505.1:0-4283 GCA_964472515.1 uncultured Verrucomicrobiota bacterium
TCGCACCACTCGTAGATGGCGCGCAACAAGTGCTGTCTGGCCACCCGGGTGGCCACCTGTCGTCGTTCCAGCCACCGGACCAGAAGGCCCCGGCGGCGGCCCAGGACGAAGCTGACGACAAAACACCCCACGGCGGCCAGAACGATCACCGCCCCGGCGGGCAGCT
Source organism: uncultured Verrucomicrobiota bacterium (assembly GCA_964472515.1). GTDB lineage: Bacteria > Verrucomicrobiota > Verrucomicrobiia > Limisphaerales > J093 > CAYYMW01. Next base: position 167 of record CAYYMW010000505.1, read on the forward strand.
TCGGAAACAAAGCGCTGGCGATGACGCCCGACAGCCCGCTGGCCCCGCCGATGAGGAGGGCGATGACGAGTGTGGGACCGAGCCGATGACTCCAGAAGCGCGCTGCTGCCGCGGGGACGATCAGGAGGGCGACCACCAGGAGCAGGCCGACGGCTTGCAGGCCGATGACCGTGACGGCAACGACGAGTCCCATCAGAATGAGGTCCAGAGCCATGACGGGCCATCCCTGAGTGCGCGCGAACTGCCCGTCGAAGCACAGCAGCTTGAACTCCTTGAGGAGCGCACCGCAGATGGTGGCGACGAGCAGACTTGCAATCAGGATGGTTCGCGCGTCGCTCTGGGTCATGGAAGCAGCCCGGCCGTAGATGAAGCGGGCCAACCCGGCGGCGTTGCCGGAGGGGAGTTGCTGGACGATGACCAACAGGGCCATGCCCAGGCCGAAGAACACGCTCAGGACGATGGCGAGGGCGGCATCGTCCTTCAGCCTGGTGTGCGCCCGGATGGCGGCGACCGCGCCCGCTCCCAACGCGCAGGTTACGGCCGCCCCCGCCAGGAGCAGGGGGAGGGAGCGTCCAGAGAGCCCGGCGGCTTCGGCGCCGAGAAAGGCCAGGGCGATGCCGGGCAGGGTGCAGTGGCTCACCGCGTCACTGAGCAGCGCCCGCTTCCGCAGCAGCAGGAAGGTGCCCACGAGCCCGCTGACCGCGCCAAGGGCAGTGACGCCCGCAAAGACTACGCGCGTGTTGTGGTCCGAGAGGGCAAGCGTGCGCTTCAGTGTCGCCGGCGTTGGCCAGTCGATTCCCGCCTCGGTGATGGACCTGCCGCCGGGGCGCTCCGCAGCCACGCTGGCGGGATCGCGCGGGTCGTGGCCCTGGGCAATAGGGCCGTAGCGGGAGTATGCCGCCCATCCCGCTGCAAGAAGCAGCAAGAGCACCGCCCCGATGACCCGGAGGTTGCGGAAACGATTCATGCGCGATGCTGCGCCGAAAGCCGGGCGCGTTCGACGGCTTGGGCGGCCTCCTCCAGCAGGGTAAGCCTTGCGCCGTAGGTCTTCCGGAGGTTCTCGGCGGTGAAAGTGGTGGGTACGGAGCCTTGGGCAACCACCCGCATGTTCAGCAGGGCCACGTCGTCGAAGTACTCCGGCACAGTGGGCAGATCGTGGTGGACACAAACCACCGTCTTCCCCCGCGAGCGCAGGTCACGAAGCACGTCCACGATGGCGCGCTCCGTGGCCGCATCCACGCTCGCAAAGGGCTCATCCATCAGGTACAGGTCCGCCTCCTGAACCAGGGCTCGCGCAAGAAAGACGCGTTGCTGCTGGCCGCCGGAAAGCTGGCTGATCTGGCGTGTGGCGTGGTCCGCGAGCCCCACCTTGGCCAGGGATGCGCGGGCGGTCTCGAGGTGCCGGCGCCGAACCGGCATACACCAGCCCAAGCGGCGGTAGAGCCCCATCGCCACCACGTCTTCGGCACTCACGGGGAAATCCCAATCCACCGTTTCCCGCTGGGGGACGTAGGCGACGCGATGCCGCGCCTCCCGGTAGGGCTGCCCGAAGAAACGCACGCTCCCCGCGGCGATGGGTATCAGCCCCAGGGCGGCTTTGAGGAGGGTGCTCTTGCCGGCGCCGTTGGGGCCTACGATCGCCACGAGCCTGCCGGGAAGGGCGTCGAAGTCGGCGTCCCAGACCACGACCTTGGTCTGGTAGGCCACGTTCAGGTCCCGTACCGCCAGCGGTGGGGGGTGTTCCCCGGCATCCTGGATGGGCGGAGGCATGGCCTTCATGGCGCGGTCGCGAGCCGGCCATTCAATCCCTGTTCCGGTGCCTGTCCCCCCAAGGCGCGAACGACGGTGGTGACGTTGTGGTCGATCATCCCGATATACGTTCCCTCATATGTCCCCGCTTTGCCCATGGCATCCGAGAAGAGCGTGCCACCGATGGCCACGGGGTGTCCCCGTGCCTTGCAGCCCTCCACCAGCGCTCTCAGGTTCTTGTCGGATACGCTGGACTCAACGAAGATGGCGGGGATCCGGCGTTCCACCATGAAGTCCACCAACTTGTTGATGTCCGCCACGCCGGCCTCGGACTCGGTACTGATGCCTTGGATGCCGCGCACTTCGACCCCGTAGGCGCGTCCAAAGTAGTTGAAGGCATCATGCGCGGTGACCAGGACCCGGCGCTCCTTCGGAACGGTCGCGAGCGCCCTGAGGGCGTATTTGTCCAGTTTGTCGAGCAGGGCGGTATAGCGCGCCGCGTTCTGTCTGTAGTGCGCCGCGTTGGGAGCGTCCGCTTCTCCCAGCGACTGCGCAACAGCTTTGACGGCTTCCGCCCAAGCCCGCACATCCATCCACACGTGAGGGTCGGTGTGGCCCTTCATCTCCTCGGGTTCGAGCAGCGACTTTTCGTCCAGCAGTTCGGTCACGGCGAACACCGGGGTCCCCCGGCGCGCGAGCTTGAGGAAGGTTTCGGTCATGCGCCCCTCCAGCATCAATCCGGAGTAAAACACCACGTCGGCCTTGAGCAGCTTGGCGACATCGTCCCGCGTGGGCTTGTAGAGATGGGGGTCTACGCCTTCACCCATGAGGCCCGTAACCCTTGCCTTGTCACCCGCCACCTCGCGCACGATGTCGGTGACCATGCCGCAGGTCGTCACGATGTTGTAATGCGCGGGCAGAGACTTTGGCGCGGCGGTGGCCGGGAGCGCGAGCCAGCAGGCCAGGATGCCCCAGGCGAGGCTGCGGGTCGGGGACCGCGGGTGGCCGGTCGTGTGTACGGTATGTTCCATAACGTAGCCTAGGCTACATGATGTAGAGTTGACTGTCAAACGACGCCCGGTTACGAATGTCCCATGACGGCTCTCGACACCGGGCGCGCGCGGCGCAAGGCCACCGCCGGCACCCGGCCAACCGCGAACGACCGCGCCCTGGCCTACCAGCAAACCCGGCGCGATCACTCCTTGGAATTGGCGGAGGACTATTTGGAGGCGATGGCCTCTCTCATCGCTTCGACCGGCGAGGCGAGGGCGGCGGATCTGGCCCGCCACCTGGGGGTTTCCCATGTCACGGTGATCCGTACCGTGGCCCGTCTCCAGCGCCAAGGTTACGTGACCAGCCGCCCATACCGCGCGATCTTCATGACGGAAAAGGGAGCCCAACTCGCGGAGCGCACCCGGTGCCGTCACGAGTTGGTCCAGCGATTCCTGACCGCGCTGGGCGTTCCCGAAGCGGTCGCCGGAATGGATGCGGAGGGGATCGAACACCATTGCGGCCCGGAAACCCTGAACGCGTTTCGGCGATTTCTGGAGAGTGCCTCCACGCGGACGGGCCGCTGAGCTACACCGGCAGGGGGAAGGAGTGGAGTAACGTGCTCTCGTAGCACAGGCTGGAAGCCTGCGGTACGTCCGCAGGACCGAGGGAGCGGGCACTCCCGAGCCAACCCCGACTTCCAGTCGGCAGGCGCTCCCTCGCGCCGTCCCACTGCCAGGACACCGGCAGGTCTACCATCCAGGCCCCTTGGACGAGGGTAAGTTACTCAGAGGCCGGTCGGTCGAGCGTAGCGATGACCACCGGATACCCGGTTCCCCCATACCAACGCACCCCGCGCAGGGGTGCCAGAACTCCGCCCGACCAACCGGTTGCGACGTTCCGCCCTCACCGAGGACTCCCAATCCCTGCTGGCATCGCTTCAAGCTGCTTTGCCCGAAACCACTGCTCTCCGGAGGTCTCTGGCTTCCCGCCCCACCTTCCCCATTGCGGCTTACGCCTTACGCCATCTCGCCGTGCGCAGAACCCCAACCCAGTCCACGGAGTCCACGAGACCATCGACTCTCGGAGCACCCCCAAGCGACACTCCCACGCGAGGGCCAAACCATCCCTCGCCGGGGAACCACCGCAACAACCCCGGCCACCGGCACCGGTCGTGCCGCCCGGTTTCTTGCCTCCATCAACCCGCGCCGCCATGCATTCATCACACCGCGGTCAGCCGCGAATCTCGAACCTGGCACCGGCCACCGTCGTCGCCTTCGGAACCCGCCATGCCCATCTAACGCCAGATCCTCTGCCGGACCCACACAGGCCCATCCATTGCCCCCATCCTGTGAATCCGGTTCATCCTGTCCCACCC
>CAYYMW010000506.1:0-4279 GCA_964472515.1 uncultured Verrucomicrobiota bacterium
GAACGGACGGCCCCGGTGTTTGTGGTGGCGACGGCGAATGACGTGACGCAGTTGCCGCCGGAGTTGCTTCGGAAGGGACGGTTCGATGAGTTGTGCGCCATCGACCTGCCGAATCAGGAGGAGCGGGAGGCGATCTGGCGGATACAGATTGCGAAGTACGGACGCAGCCCCGAGCGGTTCGACGTGGCGCAGTTGGCCAAGGCCACGGAGGGGTTGACCGGCTCGGAGATCGAGCAGGCGTTCATCGACGCTCTGTATGACGCCTTCAGTCGCCGGGAGGAGCCCAATGACCTGACGGTGGGGCTGCAGTTGGCGGAGTTGGTGCCGCTGAGCCCCTTGATGGCGGAGCAGATTGCGGCGCTTCGGCAATGGGCCAAGGGCAGGGCCAGACCCGCGACGAAGCCCGCCGCGCCGGCCACAGCACGACGGATCAATGGGAATTGAGAGGCGGCAAGTGCAAGGTGGGGCCACGGAGGACCCCGGCTCATCTGGCGGTGGTGGACACCTCAAGCAGACTGTCTGAGTCCACTTCACCTAGTTCCCCGCCGGTGTCAGGCCGCTCAGCCTCCGGGCTGGAACCTGCTCACATGTCGCTCAAGTCTCCTGACTGCTGCTCCCGACGGTCCACCCGCTCGATCGAGCCGCGCATCGCTTGCTGGCGACTGGGTGGCGTGGGAAAGTCGGCGCCATCGCGGCCACCGTTGAACACCACTCTCGGAGCCGCCTTGGCTGCTGCAGGCTTGCTGCTGGCCGTCGGAGTCATCGATGGGGCCACCGATTGACTTCGCGCCGCCCCCGAGCCATCCACCAGCGCCAGCAACTCGCTTACCGCGTCCTTCAGGGCGTCGGCCTGAGCGTTCAACTCCTCCGCCGCACTGGCGCTCTCCTCCGCGTTGGCCGCGTTGGCTTGCGTCACCTTATCCATTTCCGTGACCGCCAGGTTGATCTGACTGATGCCTTGGGTCTGCTCGTGCGAGGCGTTGGCCACCTCCGCCGCCAGTTGGTCCAACTGCCGGGTCCGGGTCACAATGTCGTCCAGGTTCCGGGCTACCTTGCCGCTGATCGCGACCCCGTGATGGCTCTTCTGCACCGCCGCTTCGATCTTGCCCGCCGTTTCCCGGGCCGCTTGGGCGCTCCGTTGGGCGAGGTTGCGGACTTCCTCCGCTACCACCGCAAACCCCAGACCAGCTTCTCCTGCCCGCGCCGCCTCAACGGCTGCGTTGAGGGCCAGAATGTTGGTCTGAAACGCGATTTCATCGATGGTCTTGATGATTTTGCCGATGTCAGCGCTGGAGGCGTTGATCGCGCCCATGGCGGCGATCATCTCCTTCATGTCCACCGCACCAGCGTCCCCGGCCACCCGGGCCTGGTTGGCCAGCTCCTTCGTCCGCTGGGCGTTTTCGGTGTTGCGCCTGGTCATGCTCGCCATTTCCTCCAACGAAGAACTAGTCTCCTCCAAGGAAGCCGCCTGCTCACTCGCACCCTCGGCCAGCGATTGACTGGCGGTGGACACTTGCGCTGCAGCGGCCGTGGTCTGCTCCGCCCCGGCCGAGAGCGTCTCGGTCACCAGCTTGATGGGCTTGCTGATGGAACGGGCCATCCAAACGCACAGCCCCAATCCGAACAGGGTAATGGCCCCTGACGCGGCGAGAATCTGGAGAATGACCCGCCGCACTTCGGCTTGCACATCGTCAAGGTAAACGCCGGACCCGACCACCCAACCCCAGTCCGGGGCCAGCTTGACGTAGGAGGTCTTGGGTACCGGCTGAGAGGCGCCAGGCTTGGCGAAGACGTATTCCACTCGCCCGGCGCCACTGCGCCGGCAGAGCTCCGCCATCTCCACGAAGAACCGCTTGCCGGCTGGATCCTTCTCCTGCGACAAATCCTGGCCGTCCATCTCGGGTTTCATCGGATGCATGACCATGCGGGGCTCGAGGTCGTTGATCCAGAAATACGCGGTTTGGTTGTACCGCAGGTGCTTGACGGCGGCCTTGGCACGGGCCTGCGCCTCCGGCAACGGCAGGGCGTTGGTCTTGGCCTGCTGTGCGTAGAAATCGATCGTTCCCCACGCCGTCTCGACGAGCTGTTGGGTCATCTCGCGCTTGGCCTGATAGAGGTTATCGCGCGTCCGGAGCACGAACCATCCGGACAGGGCGGTATAACTAACGATGATGGCCCCACCCAAGAGGAGGATGCGGCGGTTGAGGGTGATCTTGGCTTTCATACATTGGCTTGGATTGGCTTTGGTCTGCGAACAGAACCAACGCAGACCGAAGGGTTGTGCTTTAAGGCAGTGCGTGCCGATAGGGAAGACGATGCAGCCTCGCAGTCGCTAGGGCGCGGTGTGCGTTGGCACCCGGTCGAGGTCTAATGCCGCACATCATGGTAACTATCATGCCGGGGTTGTAACGGCATGCGAGAATGATCGCGTAGTTGTTTGGATGCAGAGGCTTGCGACACCTCAAGCGTTCCTGCCCCGACTCCACTAGCTTCGTGCAGTCTGTATCGGCACTTTGAAGCGAGGCTTTAGCTCTGGTTGTGATCCAGGCAACCGAAATGGTTGGCCCCCCCAAGAGATGCTCTGCATCCCTCCTTGATGTCACGGATCAAGGTCACCGGGGGGGCTAGGCCTTGGCCAATCAACACGTTGGAGCAACGTTTGACGCTTTCTCCGTGAGCCGGCCATTGACTGGCTTCTCCGGGTATCTCGTGAGAGCCTTCCCGGCTTCTCCTGCATGTCTTTGGCCTCTCAAGGCTGGCTCTGCCCTCCGCTTCCCGTCCACGACGACTCCGAGGCGGCCAGACAGCGGTGGGTCGGTACAGAATGGGTGCCTTTTCTTGTCGTAGCCTCGATTTTGAAGCCTTTATTAAGACGAACCGCGTTGGACGAGCATGTCCCTTGCCCCCCTCCAACTCATCTGCACCTTCAACCCCGGCCTTTACTGCGCGCGGATCGTCGAAGACCGGGGGAAACGGCGTGATCTGCTGAGCGAGGTGAAAGCGGCGGTAGCTGCGAAGGGCCTGTTAGCGGCGGCGGCTTTGACAACACCCCGGGAATCCACTCCCCTCGATCTCGATCTTCCGTCGCTGCTGGACCCCTTCGATCTGGAAGGGCTCGAGCACCCGCTGGAACGCTATATCTTGGTCCAAGACGCGCTGGGCGAGAGTCTGGCCCCGACCTATTTCTGGCTGGTCGATCTGCTGCCCGAGATCTGCCCGCACCTTCAACGAATCGAGACCCTCCGCGACAACCTCTCGCCGGCGCCCGGATCTGGCCTGTTCGCCGACGTAAACCGTCAGGCCGGGGCACTCCAGGATCGCGCTCTCAGACTGCTCGGCACCGCCCGGCAAACGGTGGAACGCATCCTGGCCACGCTGGAGGAATACAGATCGGTGGAGAAGGGCCTAACCGACCCAGCGTGGGCCGGACTCAGCCGAGCCGACCCGCACCGCTTGGCCGAACTCTGCCCCCGGCTGGCCCGGGATGTGACCTCGGCCCGCCTGTACGCCCGCTGGCTCAAACCCTATCTGCAGGGTAGTGCCCGGCTTGGACCTCGGACCGCCCCCCATCCAGCCTTGGTCAGCGGCTTCAACACCACCCTGCTCGAGGTGGCGCTGCTGGTGGAGGACCGGTATGACCCCAGGGAAGAGGTCGACTTGGGCTTGCTGCCGAAGGCCGTCCTTCGTTCGTACCAGCGGGAGTATTATTCGGTGCTACTGCTCGAGGTGAACTTCCGCGGGATCCCGGAGAAGCTGAAGGAAGGCGGCTCCGTGCTCCGAGGACGCACGGAGTTGGCGATTACCAGTCTGGCGTTGAACGAAGATGAACTGCGGGTGCTGCGGCAGTTGTCGGAACAAGACAACCTGGGCGACCTGCTGCAGGTCGTTGCGAACGAGACTACCGAGAGCGTGGGGCGCGTCGGAACCGAACTCCGTCGCGTGCTGCAAGACGAGAAACCCGCTTCGCCCACGCCGGCTGTGGCCGAGGACACCAATCCGTACACCGCCCTCTTCTCGTTCTTCCGTTCCTCGCCACGACCAGAACCAACCTCCGGCGCTGGCGACCTCCAGCCAGATTCCGAGATCGAACGGGTCTTTCGCAACCAAGCCATTCTCCGTGCCCATCGTCTGGGCCGCACCCTCTACGACCGCATCAAAGCCGCCAAAGGCATGGCCTTCTACCCGGAGGGGGGGTAGCGCTACGGTCCTCTTCCGTGAGGCCTTCGGGTGTGAGACAAAATTCTTCCCGAGGGCGAATTTCGCCTTTTTTTGTGGCGTG
>CAYYMW010000507.1:0-4261 GCA_964472515.1 uncultured Verrucomicrobiota bacterium
GAAGATCGACGGTGCGATCCGTATCGGTGACCTCCAGCGCACCGAGGGAGCCGTTGCTGCCATTGTCGAATCCCTGGGCGGCGGCAGGCCAGAGCGCGGCGCCGGCCACCAGGGAGGCCAGGAGGAGTCGGGTCTTCAGTTTCATGAGCATGGATTGTTAAAGGCGAGGATCATCCGTCGATCACGGGGGGCTAAATTCCAGGGTCACCGGCGGCTGGGTCAGGATGGTCCCGGCCATTGGCCCGCCGGGAGGCTGGGCGCGAGGCGCCAGCAATTCCACGGGCGGCGCGGCCAGCGTCATCCCCAAGGCGATCCCCACTCCAAACACAGAGCGCGGGGCGATCAGTTCGACGGCCGGCTGGGCCACCGTCAGACCCAGCGTCACACCAGGGCCGAAATTGGCACGGGGAGCAACGAGTTCGACCGTCGGCTGAGCCACGGTCAGACCTAGGGAAAAGCCCGAGCCGAATTGGGCGCGGGGCGCGATCAACTCCACTCCGGGCTGGGCCACGGTGATGCCCAGTTGCAGGGCATGTCCCTCACTCACGCGGGGAACCAGGAGTTCGACGGGCGGCTGGCCGTAGCTAGCCACGAGGGGAGTGGAGTCCGCCTCCAGCGGATCGCTGCCGGCGGTAACCTCCGCCTCGTCGGTCCACCCGTCACCGTCCGTGTCCGGCCGGTGCGGGTCGGTGCCGCGCGCCAGTTCGACGCCGTTGCTAAGGCCGTCGCGGTCCGCGTCGTCGTCGCGGTCATTGATGCCGTTGCGGTCCGTGTCGGGGTTGCGCGGATTCAGGCCCAACGCCAATTCGGCCGCCGTTCCCAAGCCGTCCCCATCGAGATCGCGCTGCCCATCCGAGGGATCGGAAGGATTCAGCCCCAGCACGCGCTCCACCACGTCAGGCACGCCGTCGGCGTCGGTGTCCACGCCGGCATCGGCTCCGGGGCGAACCACGGTGAACGCCCACCCCACGACGGAATCGAGCTGATTGCCCGCGAGGTCCGTGACCGGGGGGAGGAGTTGCGCGCCGTAGGCATCGGTGGGAAGTGGCGCGGCAAAGCGGAGGAAGAGCCGATTGGCGTCGGGCTGGTATCCAAGCGAGCCGCCGGTCACCAGCACGTCGTCCGCGGTCTCGAGCAGGCCGTCCGCGCCCGCTCTGAGCAGGCGGAATTGCGTCGCCGGGATGGTGCTGGCATCGATGGGTTCGTTGAAAGTCACGGAGAGTTCGGCGAGGTCGCCGAAAACGAAGGTGTCGGCTGCCGGCTGCCGCACCATGACCCTGGGCGGGGTGGCATCGGGCACCAACGCCACGGTAATCGTCGGCGTGCTGTTGCTGTTGCCGCCGGTATCCCAAGCCACCGCCCTCACGGTGAAGTTGGTTCGCTCGGCGGTTCGTTCCGGTGTCAGAAAGCGTGTCTCGAAGGGGAACTGCCCGTCGGTGCCAATGAGTTCGCCGTCCAAGAAGAACTGCACCTGTCGCACCTGCACGTCGTCCGTCACGGTGGCCGTCAGGCGGGCCAGTTTGCCTTCCTCAGCCTGGCCGGTCTCGCCGGCGATGGTGAAGCTGCCGCTCAAAGCGATGGTCGGCGCCTGGCCGGCGGTATCCAGCGGTTGGTAACCCACCACCTGCAGGCCGGCTTGGCTGGCGGCCACGTAAGCCAGACCGTTAAACAAGGCCACCGCGCGTGCGCGGCCCGGCATGGGAATCAGGCCGAGAAAGGCCTCGTTGGCCGCGCGCTCCCTGAGGTCATAGAGCCAGAGGTCATGGCCGGTCGGGTTGCTTGGATTTACACCAACGGCCGCAATGCCAAGCCCAGATCCATTTGGCACGAGTTGCTTGAAGGAATTGAACGTCCGGTCGCGCACCGGGGTCACGACACGGGGAGCTTCGGGTTGCGAAATGTCAACGATGTCGAAGCCCGGGAAGGCGGTCACGTAAGCCAACCCGTTGCCGGCGGCGACCCGGCTGGAGGCGGTCAACCCTTCGGGGCCAAATGTGCCCAGCCCCAGCGAGCCGACCTTGGTCAGGAGAATCCCGTCCAATCGAAAGAGATGCAAGGTGCGTGTGGCAAAAGCGCCCGCGCCATGGGTCACCGCCAGGAGCAGGTCGCCCGCCACCTTAAGGTCCTGGACCGGGCCGCCCAGCGCCTCGCGCTGCACCAGCGCGCCGTTGTCCAGTTGCACTACAAAGACCGAACCCTCGGCGGTCCCCACCATGGCGAATCCCCCGGCGGTGGCCACGGAGATCGCCGTTTCACCAAGTTCACCCAGCGTTATCTGCCGCGGCGCGGTGAAGGCCGTGAGGCCGGTGAGCGGGAGGATTGCCAATCCGCCGGAACCATCGGCGGCGACCGCAAATCCGGGCGTCAAAGCCACCCGGCGCGCGAAGCCTGCGGTGTCCACCCGGGCCGCCAAAGTGGGGGTCAAGCCAAGTCCCAGATTGAAAATGGACACCCCTTGGGCGCCGGCGGCCACGGCCACCCGGCTGTCCAGCGCGTCCACATCGAGCGCCTCGCCCTCGACGTTCGCCTGCGCCAAGCGTCCCACCGACCCCGGGGTCTCGTCCAACGGGTTGGTGCCCTGCTGCACCTCGGGGCCGTCACGCAAGCCATCGCCGTCGGTATCCGGTTTCGCTGGGTCCGTGCCCACGATGGACTCGGCGATATCGGGGATGCCGTCGCCGTCAGTATCCGGCTCGGCAGCGCTCGGATCGCGGAAGGTGGTGTTGGGGAAGCGGAACGATTGCCCCGCCCCGGGGGTGACGAACTCGCTGAAGCCGAACTTCAGCGTCCGGGCATGAAGGAAGCCCTCGCGATAGCGGTGCCGGGCGACCAGCAGCAAGCCCTGGTGAATATCGCCATCGGCTTCCGCGACGCCCCGGGTCACAATCCGGTCGGTGGTCAGGTCTTTGATGACGTAGTAGAAGCGGCCGCGTATCGGCTGCCGTCCGATGGCGGAGGGTTCCTCATGATCGCCTTGCGCGCGGGCCTCGACGGCGCAGACAGCCAAAGTCAGCGCAAGGATGAGACTCGAAAAGAATGAGCGCATGAGAGTGGCCTAGTTGCCATCGAAGGACCAGTGCGGCATGTCGCAGTTCAGTTTGAACACGCCGTAGAGCGCGCCCAACTCGCGGAGTTTCGGATTGCAGTGCTGGTCGGACACCAAGGTGCCCGGCTGCTCCACAAAGGGATTGCATTTGATCAGGTGACATTGGACCGCCGGGACGGTCATCACGGTACTGCCATCGCTGAGGGTCTCACCGGGAGGCAGGGCGAAGGTCTTGATGCCGCTGAACTTGATGACCATGTCCACGGCCCGTCCGGTGCCGTGGCGATCCGTGGGGAAGGCAGCCCGCGAGGCAATGCCGTACTCCGAATACAACGCCAGGGCGGCCGCAATGGTGGCGTCCCGGTCCGGACGTCCGTCGGGTCCCAAATGAAGCCACGAGATGGGCAATGGCCCGACGCACCCCATCCCGCCGTCACAGTTGGCAGCCACATTGGGGAGCGAGGGGTCGTAGGCGGGTATCAGGTCAACGCGCCCGGGCTCGACGGCAGGCTTGGTTTGGGTAGCCGGCGTGCCGTTGCCCAGAATGTCACTGAAGCGCATCAGATAGGCGCGCTTCTGAGCCCGGAAGGCCGACTTGATCTTGACATCCGCTCCTCCGGCTGCGAGCGCCGCCATAAACCGCTCCAAATTCCCCTTGAACGGCTCCGAGAGCTGACTGGTGTCTTTGGTGGCGCGAAACAGGGTCTCAAAATGCGCCCCCGAGTTGGGTAGCACCTCGAAAGACATCCGGGAGAAACGCTCCTCCTGCGTGCCATCCTCTTTGATGATGGTGACCTGGAAACAAATGAAGTTGGTCTTGTAGGCGGTGGAATGGTTCAGGGAAAACCGGGTGCGGAACTGCCTGGTGGAGCCGGTTTTCGGCTCGCCATTCGGAGCGGACCAACTGATGCGGCGGTGCTCATCGGGTTCGAAACCGATGTCCAGCAGGATATGCTGATTACCCAACAGATCCTTGTACTTTCCCGCCTCGATACGCTGGCCGATCTTTGGGGCGACAAACTCGTCCTGCAGCCCGCCGCCGCCGATCGGCACGATGCTCTGAAACAGGACTTGCGAGGGGTCGGCAAATTCGGCGGACTCACAGGAAGGGCGGCCGTCACCATCACCATCGCCGTCGTCCTCGGGGCCATCCGCCGGATTGGGCTCGTTCGGATCGGGTTCGTCATCGTCTGGCTCGGCGGTGTCATCATCACC
>CAYYMW010000508.1:0-4238 GCA_964472515.1 uncultured Verrucomicrobiota bacterium
GGTGGGGGAGTCGGCACGCGTTCACGCCCGACCCGCCGATCGTTGACGACTACGGGTGGGGGCTGCGGCTCGAAGCCGATGCGGCCCGGAGTCTGCGGCAAGTCCCCGATGAGGTCCTTGAATTCGTCCATTTCCGCGAGCCAGCGGTTGGTTTGGTCGAGGTGCTCGACCGTGGCGTCGATGCGGGCGGTGAGGGCGTCCGCGTTGCGCGAAGCCACGGCGTCGGCGCGGATCAGCTTGATCTGCTGGTCCAAACGATCCTCTTCGGAGAGGACCAGGGCCAGGTTCTCCTTGGCCTGGTCGATGCGCTGCAGACGTTTTCGCAGCACTTCCAAGCGTTCCTGACGGGAGGCCAGCAAGCGCTGGCGACCCTCCAGATTGGCGCCGGCGCCGCGAGCCTTCTGTGCCTCGATTTCGCCATTCAGGTCATTGACTTCCTGCTCGGCGGTCTTGAGGACGCCAGGGAGGTCTTCGCGGCGCTCCGTTTCGAGAAAACGCTCCAACGACTCCTCGATGGTCAGCAAGCGCAGGAAAGTCCACATCAGCTCGTCCAGCTTGCGCAGACGGGGATCGGCCTGTCCCGGCACCTGGCCGAGTGGGCTTTCCTGGCTGGCGGCTTCGATGCTCCGGCAGACCTCCGACAGCGCATGATAACGCCCACGGCGAATCTGACCGAGGCTGTCCAGCAGGGCGGCGCGTTTCGCTTGGAATTGGGCCACTTGGGCCTGAGTCTCCGCCTCGAGGCGGGCCGCCACGCGGCGGTCCACCCACCCGCGGAAGAAGCCGAGGTCGGGCGCGTAGACCCAGCCCAACGCGTAGGCGGCCACGCCAGCCATCAGGAACAACGGCTGCGCGCTGAGGAAGCCCAGACCCAGGGTGACGCCCGCCAGCCACCAGTGGTGCGGGCTGCCTAAAAACTGCTTCCGATAGTTCGGGGCTTCAGTTTCCATGAGTCACAGCGGCCATGGTACGGAGGCGGCCGGCAAATGGCAATCGTAAGCCGCGAGGCGGGTCAGGGGCGGCGGAGCAGTGCCACAGCCTCCTCCGCGGTGGCCGCCACGCGGTAGTAGCCGGTGCTTTCCACCGGGGCAAACCGCGCGGTGCGGAGTCGCTCGAACATCTCGAGCAACGGATCGAAGAACCCGGCCGTGTTGAGGATGACGATGGGCTTCCGGTGCCGGCCCAACTGTCGAAGAGTCAGGATCTCAAGCAACTCCTCCAAGGTGCCGTAGCCGCCGGGCAGCGCCACAAAGGCGTCGGCGCGGTCTTCCATGGCTTGCTTGCGTTCCCGCAGCCCGGGCGTGACCACCAACTCGTCCGCCTCGCGGTCCAGCAGGTCCTCCCGGCAAAGCCATTCCGGGATGACGCCGATGGTGCGTCCGCCGTGCTGGCGCGCGGCCCGCGACGCCGCGCCCATCACACCGACCTTGCCCGCGCCATAGACCAGGGCGATGCCCGCTTCGGCCAGGAGGCGTCCCAGCCGCGCGGCCTGCTCGAAATACACCGGGTCGATGCGTTCGCTGGAGGCTCCGTAAAGACAGACGGATTGAATCATGGAGGGGTCAGTTCACGTTGGTGACGGCGCAGTGGACGGCGGTTTGCAGGGTGGCGAGCAGGTTCATCATCGCGTGCAGCAGCATCGTCAGCAGCACCGAACCGGTCCGCCATCTCGCCAGGCCAGCACCAGACCCGTCACCAGCACCTGGGAGATCCCGTAGATGTCGTATTGCAGGTGCCCGGCGGCCCAGCAGACCGACGTGAGCAGGATGGTGCCCACCCCGCCGAGCCGGGATCGCTCCCAGCCGCGAAACAGAAAACCGCGAAAGAACAGCTCCTCGGACAGCGGCGCGGCGACCACAATTCCCAGCCACAGCAAGGGCAGCGAGGAGGCGGACCGGTAGACCTTCACCATCACCTCCGGTGTCTGCGGTTTCCCCAAGAGCAGACTTGCGCCATCCAGCGCCACCAGCATGACGAGGAACGTGAAGACCCACGGCCGGGCGTCCCGCCAGGAGGGGAGGTTCACTCCCAGGTAATCGCGGAACTTTGGCCCGCGCCTCAGGGCGACCGCCAAAGCGCAACCAGCCACCGCCACCGGCACGCCCGCGCAACTCGCCACGGCCCACAAGGTGCCGTTGGCAGAAGGGTCGCCACCGGAGCCACGCAGGATGCCCCCGAAGGCAATGGCCCACACGACCGTGATCAGTATCTGCAGGCCAAGGACCGCGCCCGCCACCAGCAGGCCCAAGCCGGCCGTCGCCCAAAAGCCCCACGGCCCCTTGGGCAGCGGCGGCGGTTCGGCGGCAGGGAGGCCCCCGGCGGGGAGCCCACCCGCAGGAGGTGGGGGCGGGGTGCTCGAACTTCCCGTGAGGTCATCCAACGTGACCCCCAGCATGTCTGGCCGCACGACGTCCGCCTTGGTCAGTTTCTCTGCCGGAAAAGTCTGCGCCACGGCCACGCAGCGCATGCCGGCGGCCTTGGCCGCCTCGATGCCGTTCACGGCGTCTTCCACCACCACGCACTCAGCCGGGGTCACGCCCAACTGTCCGGCGGCGGCCAGGAAGATGTCCGGCGCGGGCTTCTTGTGCTCCACGGCCTCGCCATGCACCACGGCGTTCCACTCCGCCAGCGGCAGGCCGATGCGGTCCAGATTGGCCTGGATCTTGATCAAGTCCGCGCTGGAGGCGACCGCCACTTTCAGGCCCGCCGCGCGGCATCGCCGCACCAACTCCACGGCGCCGGGAAAGGCCCGCAGGCGCTCCGGCACCATGGCGAGGTAGATTTCGTAGGTGCGGCGCTTGGCTTCCTCGATCTCCAGCTTGACGCCGTGCTGCTCGGCCACGCCCCCGATGTACCGGTTTTCTCCGGTGCCAACGAACGGGAGGAAGTCCTCCGGGGCCACGGCTACCCCACGTTCGCGGAACATCGCCACGGCTGCGGCGTTGATGATCGGCTCGGAGTCGGTCAAGACGCCGTCCATGTCGAACACAACCGCTTTGATGGGGGCAGGGGAAGTCATGGCTCGGGCGCGTCAAGAGTTCATCTGTTCGAGAATGGCGTCCGCCATTTGGGGGCCGCTCAAGGTGCCGCCCAAGTCCGGGGTGCGCGCCCCGGCGGCCAGGGCGTTCTCGACGGCGCGGCGGATCATCGCCGCCGCGCGGGGTTCGCCCAGCCATTCAAGCATCATGGCCGCGCTCAGGATGGCGGCGGCTGGGTTGGCGATGCCCTTTCCGGCGATGTCCGGCGCGGAACCGTGGACTGGCTCGAACATCGAGGGAAACGCCCGCTCCGGGTTGATGTTGGCGCTCGGGGCCAGGCCCAGGCCGCCTGTGACCATCGCCGCCAGGTCACTCAACAAGTCGCCGAACAGGTTCGAGGCCACCACCACGTCGAACCGCTCCGGCCGCCGCACGAAGTCCATGGCCGCCGCATCCGCGTGCAGACGGTCGGTTGCCACGTCCGGGTACTCGGGGCGGAGTTGTTCGAGGATCTCGTCCCAGAGCACCATGCCGTAGCGGAGGGCGTTGGACTTGGTGATGAGGGTCAGGCGTTTGCGCCGCTCGCGGGCCATCCGAAAACCGAACCGGACAATCCGCTCGATGCCCCGCCGCGTATGCACCGAGGTCTGCACCGCCACCTCCTCGGGGTGGCCTTGGCGGATCCGCCCGCCGCAGGGCGCGTACTCGCCTTCCGAGTTCTCGCGGACCACCACCAGGTCGATTGCGCTCTCGCGGGCCAGCAGCCTTGGCACTCCCGGGTACAGCCGGCAGGGCCGCACGCAGGCGTATTGGTCGAAGCCCTGCCGCAGCTTGACCAGCGGTTCCAGGGTGACATGGTCCGGCAGGCGCGCGGGATCGCCCACCGCCCCCAGGAACACCGCGTCGAACGGGCGCAGCAGGTCGAGGTGGTTCTCCGGCGCCACGTGGCCGTGCTGGAAGTAGTAGTCCGCGCTCCAGTCAAACCGGGTCCACTCCAGCCGGAACGAGGCGTCCAGTTCCTGTGCGCGGGCCAGCACCCGCAGGGCCTGGTCAACGACTTCCGGGCCAATGCCATCCCCGGGATACAAGGCAACGCGATAGGTCTTCATGAGCCGGCTCGGCGATCCGCCCGGCGTCCGCGCCCGGCTGATCTTCCGCGGCCCCATCGTGCCCGCTCCCATCCTCCCGTCCCGCGTCCTCCAAACCGCCCGAAATCTGTCTCGCAACTGGCGCCACGGGGTGGGCGGAGGACGGCTGGAC
>CAYYMW010000509.1:0-4227 GCA_964472515.1 uncultured Verrucomicrobiota bacterium
AGGTGGGGGTGGATTTGGTGGTGGCAGCTCGGGGAGCGGCGGCGGCCAGTTGAATCGCGTGGTTGCTTCCTCAGCCCCAATCCCACCCGTGGCGGCGGGAATGGCTCACGCCGGAGCTTCTGCGGCAGATTCAGGTGAGGACACAGTGACGGTCAGTGCGGCCTTCTACGCCATCTCGGCCGCGGAAGCCGCCGCGCTCCTGAAGGAGTTGAACGCCGGAGAGGGTACGGTCACCGAGGCACGCCCGGGCCGCGCCTGGACCTTGGATGCCGAGCAGACCCGCCGGATGACCGCCTGGTTGAAGGAAACGAAAAGCGCCCAATTCCTGGGCAGTCCCCGCATGACCGCCCTGCCCGGCCAGGAGGCCATGATCATGAGCGGCGCGGACCCACAGCCGAGCGGAACGCCGAGCCCACGGCTGGCCATGCGCGTCTCGGCCCGCACCAAGGCCGGGGCCACTGACCTCACGCTCGCGGTGGGCTCTCTCCCTGCACCGGCCGGCACAGCGACGGCACCCGCCAACGCCCCCGGAGGCTTGACCGCCAGCGCCGGGTTCATGCCTTCGGACCCCCTCTATCAAACGCAAACCCGCTTGGTCCGCGGTGCAAGCGTGGTCATCCTGGGCGACGAGGCGGCCCTCCCGGATGGAGGGCGCTTGCTGGTCATGGTGCAGATCCAATAACCGGCCGTCTGGCCAGCACGGTTACGTTTGCTCCGCGTAGGCCGCTCTAAAGCAGCCCCGGTAGAGCGCGCCGCCCAGCAACCCGCCCAGAATTGGGGCGATGACAAACACGGTCAGCCAACCGAGCCCGTTGGCCTGAAACGGCACCCTGCCCCAGCCTGCCAGCGAGGAAAACACCCGCGGGGCAAAATCGCGCGCCGGATTGAAGCAGGCCATGGTGAGCGGCCCGAGCAGGGAGATCAGCAACGTCACCGTGAGGCCAATGGTGGCCGCAGTGAGGATTTGCGGGCGGGCCTGGTTGCGTTCGTCGGTGGCGCAGAAAATCACCAGCAACAGGATGGCTGTGCCCAAGACTTCAGCGCCAAACGCCGCCCCGGGGGACATGCGGGCCCGGGCCGCCTCCGTGAGGGCCTTGCCACCTGGGTTCGGGAAGAACTCGCCGAACACCATGGCGGTCGCTTCGCTGCCCGGCGCGCCGCGCACAATGCCGTTGGTTTGCTCGTAGGCGCGCAGGGCATCGCCAAAGACGAAATAGAGCACGGCCGCGCCGGCGAAGGCTCCAGCCATTTGCGCGAGGATGTAGGGCGCCACGCGGAGCTTGGGGAAGTCGGACCAGACGGCCATGCTGATCGTGACCGCCGGATTCAGATGCGCGCCGCTGAGCGCGCCGGTGAGGTAGATCGCGGTGGCAATGCCCAGGCCCCACACGATGGCGACCTGGAACACGCCCACTTGCGCGCCGGTGAGAACCGCCGCGCAGACGCTGCCGCAGCCGAAGAAGACCAGGAGAAACGTGCCGAAGAACTCGCCGACCAGCCACTTGGGTATCGCCTTCATGGTAATCGCAGAAGCGCGCGAAGCCCGGCTAGGCCGTGAGCCGCTTGATGCGGTGCGTTGGGGTCGGCTTACCCGGGCGGAAGTGCTCGAGGTGATCGAGCGTGGCGGTCAGCCCGGCAAAGGCCTTGGCCGCCGCCACCAGTCCTTCCCGCACCGCCGTGCCGAGCACGTCGGGCGCAGCCTCGGCGCGAAGGTTGACGATGAGCTGTCCGCTGGCCACCGGTTCTTCCAGCCGATAGGAAAGCTCGGGGACAAAGTCGTTGCGGACCAGGTTGACGGCGGCGATTTCGCCCGCCACGTTGCCGTCCGGGCTCAGGGTCATCTTCAGGTGCGCCACCTCGGCCTGACGGGCCTTGAGGCGCTTCTGGATTTCCCCGGCCAGGCGCTTGAGGAAGGCCTCGGAATCGACGGCGGGCTGGGCGGTGAGCTGCACCGTGCAGTTGAGCCAGCCGAGCAGCGCCTCGCCGTCGGCGTAGACCTGGTAGTCCACCTCCATCGCCTTGCGCGCGGATTGCTCGGCATTGACAACGCGGGCGAACCACGCGTCCATGTTCGTGCCGTGGCGCGCCGAGACGGCCAGGATTTCCTTCTTGGGGTACTTCGCCAAGATCGCCTGGCGCAATGCCTCCAACCGGGCGGCGTCCAGCAGGTCGCATTTGCTGATCACCACAAGATCGGCCTCCTCAATCTGCTTGAGGTAAATGTAGAGCACCTTCTCGGAGAAGCTCCCGCCGTGGGCCAGGCCAAAGACCCGCTCGGCGCGGATGGGGTCCACCAGCACGCTCACCGGCGCGACGATGAAGTCGTCGCCATAGAGGCGGCGCAGCGGATAGGTGACCGTCGCTGCCAGATCCGTGCAACTGCCGACCGGTTCGGCCACGAACACCTGGGGACGGGTGGTGGCGGTCAGTTTTTGCGAGGCGTCCACCAGCGAATTGAAGCGGCAGCAGAAGCAGCCGCCGGGGATTTCCTCGGTGGCGAAGCCCTGGGACCGCAGCATGGCGGTATCGACCAGGTTGCGGCCCTGGTCGTTCGTGATGAGGCCGACGCGCAGGCCTTCAGCCGCGAGCTTGCGGGCGAACTGGCCCACGGCGGTGGTCTTGCCCGCGCCGAGGAAGCCGCCGATCATCACGTAGCGGGCCTTGGCGTTCCGGGCCGGGGTGGCGGGTCTTTTCGAAGAGGTCTTCATGGCAATCGGCATGCTGGTTCGAATAGGCAGAGCTGGCGGATTTGGTTTGGAACACGGTTGGCGGTTCATAGTCCCGCGCGGACTTCGGCCATGAGGAAGAACATCTCGCGCGCAATCTGGCGGCTGCGTTCGTCATACGTCCGGCTCTCTTCCGGGGTGCCATCGGAGAGCTTGGGATCCACGTAGGGGACGGAGATCCGCCGGGCCGCGCCAGCGACGGTTGGACAACTGGCATCGGCCTGGTCGCAGCAGAAGAAGGCAAAGAAATCGCGCTGCGGATTCTCGGGCGCGCTGTAGACCTTCGAGTACAGGCGGGCCGGAGGCTGGGTTTCGGCGAATTGGGCAAGGTAGACGGCGTTGGTGCCCGGCGTGGCGGTGGCGATCGAGAAGCCGGCCCGGCGCAAGGCCCGCACGGTGCGGGGATTGCAGGCGGCCACTTCTGTGCCACCCGAGTAGGTCACCACGTTGGTCAGGCCGTAGCAGACCGCCGCGGCTTGCGCCCAGAGTTGTGCCAGGTGGCTGCGGCGCGAGTTATGGGTGCAAATGAACGTCAGCGCCACCGGTTGCCCCTGGCGGGAGCGGTCGCGCAGCGCGGCGGCGGTCTCCTTCAGCAGGACGGCCCGGGCGGCCGGAATCTGGCTGAATTCCTGCATCACCTGCCGCGCGGTTGGTCGCAAGGGCTCAATGAGGTCGGTCTCGCTCGCGTGGGCGGTGGTGGCGAGGGCCGCAGCAACGGCCACGACCGTCAGCAGTTGTTTGAACATGGACTCGCAAGAACTGGGCATAGGTTTGAATTCCTGATGGGCGCGGCGACGCGAGCCTATTGCTTCGTCATCCCCGCCGACAGCCGACCCGGGCGAAGCCGGGAAGGATGAAATACGCCGCCGCTGTATAGAACATCTGCGCAAATGTGCAGATGTATGACGTCCCGCGCAACCCTTTTCTTCAGTCTCCGGCAGGTTACTTCGGGAGCTTGTCGAAGCGGAAGGTGCAACACCCCAGTTCGAGGACGTTCCGATTCGCCGCCAACCGGTTTTTCAGCGACGGTTCCATCGAGTACAGCCGCTGCTTGCCGGCTTTTTCGACGCGCAGCAGCCCTGCTTCCTTGAGGACACGCAGGTGTTTGGAGACGTTGTACTCCGAGATCGCCAGGCGCTCCGCGATGGCGCTGACCACCAGCTCCTCCTTGAGCAGGAGGCGCATGATCCTCAGGCGATTGATCTCGCCCAAGGCCTTCAACACCGCCATGCAATCGGTCCCGGTCATGCGGGCGAGCCTACACCAGGGAAGCGGGGGCGGGCAAGCCGCGTGGCCAGGGCAGCCGGGCCGCCTAGGTATTGGTCGGAGTGTCGTCCCAGCGGTTGCTCGGGGCGTAGCCGCAGAGCCAGTTCAGGGCGAAGTGGCGCTCGGAGGTGATGGAGCCGACCTCGGACCATTCCTCCGCTGTCAGGTCCCGGTAGGCCTTGCCCCTATATGTTCTCCGTGCTCTGTTTTGATCGATGTTTCCAGCGTTTGCTTG
>CAYYMW010000510.1:0-4217 GCA_964472515.1 uncultured Verrucomicrobiota bacterium
GCGGCGCTGGCCTGGACGCCCCCGCCCAGAACCTCAGGCCGGCACCGCCGGCCGCCCCTCCCGAAATCTGTCCCCCCCTCCGCCCATACGCGCGGGCCTTGCGCGGACGGCTCGACTCCGGTTTTGACTTCGCCCCGGCTGCTTCCTACAGTGGCCAAGTCAAAGCACATGAGCCTGTTCTCCCGATTCTTTGGGAAGCCGGACGCGGGTGATGCATCCGGCGGCCCGTTGGCGGCCAATCCGGCCATCCAACATCCCCTCAGCTTGCAGGTGCTCTTTTCCGAAGCGGTGCCGCTCGATAGCGACCGGTTGCGGGAGGCGCTCAGGTCCTATGATCGCTCGATGTCCCGGGCGCGCTGCGAAATCGACCCTGCCCTGGGCCGCGAGGGCAAGACTCTGGGCTTGGTTGGCTGGGGCAAGCACGTGATCCGGTGCGTCGGCTTCGACGCGCCGATGCCGGCGGAGGCGGTCGAGGCGTGCCTCGCTCCGTCGCACTATCCGCAAGACCTCAAGGCGCGTGCGCGTGCCCACCAGGCGCACGTCCTTCTGTACTACAGCGGCTACGATCCATCGCCCTTCGAGCAGTACGTGGCCTTGGCGGCCACCGCCGGGGCCCTCGCCAAGCTCGGTGCCTTGGTGGCGCTCAACGAGGCCGGGCACACCTCCTTCCCGGCGGACGCAATCTCCGGGGTGGACACGCGTGGGAGCATGGTCGCGTTGCTACGTGAGTTCCCGCTGGCGATGCTCTTCTGCGGGTTCGTGAAATGTGAGGTGCAGGAGATCCCTGGTATCTGGATGCGCACCTACGGGGCACCGTTGCTCGGATTGCCCGATCTGGCCGCCCACGCGACCGGCCATAACGAAGGGCAGCGATACTTCGACCTGTTCGAGAACATCTTCAGCTACCTGCGGGATTCCGGCGCCCGCCTGGCCCCGGGACACACCCTGCAGATTGACGAAGAGGCGTACCTGCGCTTCCGCGCGCCGCAGCCGGCCGAGACCTTTCTCGATGCCGAAGGCCAGTTGCTGATCCTCGAACCGATCCGGCCCGACCAGATCAATCGGAAACCCGCCCAACCGGCGGGGTAAACGGACGGCGGCTAAGATGAACATCTCTCGCTTGGCCCTCTGCAACGTCGCCAGAATCCTCCCGGCGGCGGCCTCCGCGCTGCTGGCCTACTGGACTTGGCGGCTGGTCACTGGTTTCACCCATCTCGAAGCGGAGTTTCGAACCGTCATGCCAGCCAGCCAATGGTGGAGGTACATGGTGTCCCCCTTCCTCCCGCTCACGGTGGCCAACCTCAGCCTGCTTGCCTTGGCCTTGGGCCCCATGCGGACTGCGGTTCAGCACCGGCTGGCGATGACGGCGCTCTTGGCGTGTGTCGCGGCGGCCTTCGTTCCCGCCGGCTTCGCGCACGACCTGGGCCATTGCGTCCTTGACGAGTGTTCGGAGCGTCTGGGCTACGACCACGTCATCGCGTGTGCGGTGGCGGGAGGTTTCGCGGTTTTCTGGGTGCTGCTCACCGCCTCCCTTGCTCCTAAGTGCGCCAAAACCACGCAGTCTCGCCCCGCGACGACGCCATCTCAGATGCCAGACCGTTAGGAATCATGCACCTGCATTCCCATTTCTGTCCCAGTTGCGGCAAAGCCCTGAGTCCCGGAATGTGCCCGGTCGAGATGCGAGGGTTTCTGTCCAGGTACCATCTGTGTCGGCGCTGCTCCGTGCGCGCCGAGCGCTCCGGCGGTCTGTTCATCGTATTTGGCCTGGCGCTTGCGGCGGCCAGTAGCTTCGTGATGCCTTTCGATGCATTAGCGGCGGTGGTGGGGTTTGGGATGTGCGTTTTCGGCGTGCTGCGACTGTCGCGGCAGTTCGCGGCTCACCGCCGATGGCTCCGTTCGCAAGAGGGCGGGCCGAGCGGTTCCCCTTCTGACAACCCCGGTGCTCCTGGCCGCAAGCCGGGCGTCCCCACCCAGCCGCGATTCTGACACCACCCCATGAATATTGACCAATTCTGGCAGATCCTCGAGACCACTCGCAGTTCCACCCAGGAAGAGCAACTAGCCCTTTTCGAGCGTGAGTTGCAGCGACTGACAGCGCGGGGGTTGATCGAATTCGAACGTGTCTTCGTCACGCGGTCGTTCGATGCCTACAGCTGGGACTTGTGGCTGGTGGCTTGGTTGTGTGGAGGCGGCATGTGTTCGGACGACGGTTTCACCGATTTTCGAGCATGGCTCATTTCACGTGGTCGGGCCACTTACGAGGCAGCGTTACATGATGCCGACACGCTCGTTGACGAGATGCGCCAGACCGACTACCCGAGTTTTGAAACGTTCAGCTACGTTCCGCGCGAGACCTATCGCACGATGACCGGTAAGGAACTCCCAGACCTCGATCTCCGGCACCCAAAAGAGCCGTCGGGAGGTGATTGGCTGCGCCCCAACCTGAAGGACCGCAGTGGCAGCAAGCTCCTCAATCGCTGTGTCGTATTCAACGAGATGGGCCACGAGGAGTTTACAGCCATTGAGCAACGATTTCCTAAGATCTGGGCACTATGTGTTCAGCGAGGCATCATCAGGACCGGTGGACAGTCCTCGCCGTCGAGTTGCCCGGCTCCAGAACAGGTCGCTGAGAGCGTCGATCCGAAGCTGGCCTCCTCGGATTTCGGGGCGTTTCTCGAAGCATTGGCAAACGCAGCCAGCCGAGCGTACAAGAAGCAGAAGTGACCCTGACGACGGTGTTTTCGGCGGAGATCGGCCGCAACGCCGCTTTTCCACGCAGCGCTGGTGCGGCGGAGCATCCCGGCAGGAATGCCAGAAACCAACCGACCGTTCGCAGACCACCGAAGTCGAACCACCACCATTCCCCAGTACCCGGCCGCCGCACCTTCGCGCGCGGCACGTTCCGCTCGCGAAACCATCTGCAACTGTGCAGTTTGAAACCCGTGGGGACCTACGCCACGCCACCCTCGCTGTCGCTCCCCTCTCGCCCGCCGCAGGCGCGCCGTGCGTAGCACCTTCATCACCGCCCGCCACAGGCTGACACTACCCCCTCGTCGCGGAGCGACGAACCGCCGGTAGCCGTGGCGCCTCAGCCCACGGTGGGCTCAACCGGCTCCCCCGCGTCGCGGAGCGACGCCTGATCGCGATCTTGCCTCGCGCCATCCCGCCGTGCGCAGCACCCCGCCGCATGTCCTGTAGCGCATCCTTGCCTGCTGGTGCCCGGGGCATCCTGCCCCGGCCTGGCCAGAGGCCGGGGTGACAGGCTTTGGAGAAGATGATGATCGCGATTTTGCTGCTATTTGCTGCTATTTGCCGCTACTGCCCGGATGGCAGGATGGCTTACACCGCGCCGAGCCCGGCACGGCTGGAGGGTTTTCGGTCAAGGTGGCGGAGGACGGCGAGGACGAAGAGGGCTGGCTGGCCGGGCCGGGAACCGGGCGCGGCTCTGAGGCGGAGCGGACGACCTGGGGCGAAGGAGCTGCGGGCAGCGGGGCAGGGTTGTCGTCCGAAGGCTCAGCCACCGGCCGGGCAGGCGGGGTGGAGGCCGCCAACCCAGCCTTGGGGAGGGGCGGCAGCGCACCGTGTTGTTCGCGCAACGCGAGGGCATGGCGCTGGACCTCCAGTTTGCGTTCGGCCAGCCGCAGCCGGCGCAGGACGATGAAGGTGTGGGTCTCGCCTTTGGTGAGGGCTTGGAGTTCCTGGAGAATCTGGAGTTGGTCCAGGAGGTAGCCAATGGGGCGGTCGTCGGGCAGGAGTCCTTCGCGATACAAGCCGTGCAAGGTGTCGGTCAGGACGGCCGCCTGGGCGTACTGTTCACGGAGGTGGCGGCGGGTACGATAACGGGAGAGCGAGCTGAGCGAGGTGTCGACCTGATGCTCTTCGCGGAGCCGGGTAGCGATCTGGTCGAGGCCGAGGTTGGCGTCGAGCCAATCGTGGAGTTGCTCCTGGACGTGGGGAGGGAGCTGGGCGAGGACCGAATCGGAGCGAGGCTTGCGGGCCGCGGGTTGGGCCGGAGGTTCCGAGGGGGCCGCCGGGCGGGCGGCTACGGCGGGAGACGCAGGGGCGGGCGCGCCACCCGAGGAGGCGGAGTTGGTGGTGTGAGTCTGGACGGTGGCGGCGGCGTGGTCGTTCATGCGGTTCTTCTTTGGCGGGGGGTGTTCCGGCGAGACGCGTGAGCGCGGCCCGGGAGGTCCCGACCGGCGCGAATATGGAGCAGG
>CAYYMW010000511.1:0-2750 GCA_964472515.1 uncultured Verrucomicrobiota bacterium
GCCCCATCCCGACCCCCAGCACCGAGAAGAAATTGCTGGAGACGAGCCCAAGGCCGATCTGCTCCGCGCCGCCCGGGGTCTTGAGCTTGGCGGTGTCCCCGCCGAAAATGGCCAGTCCCGCGAACTCGGTTTGCTGGCTCTGCCAGTCCAGGAAATTCGGATAGGACACCGTCATGTCGGCGGATGTGTCGCTTCGCTCGGAGAGAAACAGCAGGCGCTCAGGCTGCGGATACGGCAGTTCTTGGAGAAAGGAGGTGTTGATCAGGCTGAAGATGGTTGTGTTGGCGCCGATCCCCAGCGCCAAGGCCGCCACGACCAACGCGGCGAAGCCCGGCGATTTGCAGACCTGCCGCCACGCGAACTGAAAGTCTTTCCACATAGTAGCAAAAGGAACCTTGGCATCGGCCTATTAACGGGTCGCGCCCTTGACGGCTCGAACTGGGCCGCCACCGCCCGCTCCGGCACGCGCTGAGGCTCTAAAAGCACCGGCTGTGCCAAGCAAGGTGACGAATTATTCCTTATTGATGATCAACGCTTTAACGCTAACCGGGCCGAGCCGGTTCGCCGCCGATTCACTCCACCAACGGGAATGCCCGCTCCCAATATTGGGACGACCCGCCTCGCCGACCGGCCGCTTTCTTCGCCCCGGCAAGCGAGTTGACGATCCTGCCCGATCTGGTCAAATTACTGCAGACGATGCCATAGGTTGAAACGACTATGCCGATTTACGAATTCGCCTGCCCCAAGTGCCGCCGGATCTTCAGTTTCCTGTCCAAGCGCTTGAATCCGGATCGGGACCCCACCTGCCCCAAGTGCGGCAACCCCAAGTTGCTCAAGCAAATGAGCCGTTTCGCCATGGTCAAAGGCGTGCCCGAACCGAAGGCGGACACCGGCGCGGACGCCGAGGGCGGCCCGATGCCCGATTTCGATGATCCCCGCGTCGCCAGCGCCATGAGCGATCTCGAACGCGACATGGAGCACATGGACGAGAACAACCCCCGTCACATGGCCCACATGATGAAGAAGATGAAGGACCTGCTTCCGCCCGGCACCATGCCCAAGGAGATGGACATCGCCATCAAGCGCCTCGAGGCGGGCGAGGACCCGGAGAAGATCGAGGAAGACATGGGGGACGTCCTCGGCGACTTCATGGGCGGCGAGGAAGACGGCATGGGTGGTCCCGGCGGCGGAGGCGGCGGCTATTCCCGCGACGAGGGGCTCTACGATTATTAATCCCAGCGACGGTTCGCTGAGAATCCAGCCATGCCTGTGCCGCGTCTAGCCCCAAGCAGAACAGCCTGAGCCTCAGTTGTTCTTTCGAGAAACCTCCGCACAGATCACCACCTCAGAGACCGGATTGCGTCAGATCGCAGCTGTTTGCACCGGGCGAGGCTGCGGTGCTGCGCACGTCGGAAGGGCGGCGGCGGGCCGGCTACAAGAGCCTCCGGCAGACTGGATGGACTTGCCAGGGGAACCGCTTGACAGGGAAGGAGAACGAGCAGAACGTGAACGCGTCTGCCATGGTTTTGAAGTTGCACAGTTGCAGAGGCTTGTGTCAGCAAGGCGTGCCGCACACTACGGTGACGGTGAACACCCTCGCCACCTACCGACGGGGCGAGCGTTTCCGCCAGGAGATCACGGCCACGGCAGCAGGCGACGCTGACGCTGGCGAAGAAAGCCAAGCGTTCACGGACGGGCGGGTGCCCGCACGCGTCGAACCTCCGGCGAGCCGCGTCCGCCCCCCGCGCGAAGCCAGCGCAACGACCGAAGGAGTGTCAAAGGTGCGTACTGACTCCTCCACTCGACCCCTCCACCTACCACGGTCGCCGTTACCGATCACCGTTCCTGTAATCCCCTAGCTCCCTCATCGCAACATTGAGCAACACCTCAGAACCTCCGGCAACAGACCAAGTATGCATCTTACCTGGGAGGCGGTTGAAGACAGACTCAATCAACTTCATCTAGATGTCGTATACGCCCGAACCCCACACGCACGGAGGGTCGCCTTGAAGGGGTTCTTCTGCTATTGTGAGGACTGCTTTCGCGCGGACGCCGACGGGACAGGTGTAATCGTGTTCCAGAATGTAGGTTACTTGTTGTGCTTTTTGTACGAGTCCGGCCTGAGCACACGTGTGCTATGGAAGTGGGTAGAGAAGTGGACGAGGGAATCGGACGCCGCTACCAAGACGGCGTTTCAGATTGGCTTCCTGGAGGACGTGGTTGATCCTCCGGTTGTGCGTGAGCATATGGAGTGGCTGTGGTGCCATTGGCATGACCCCAACACGAAGTGGATGGTCGAGGCAGCGTACTCAAGGCGGCCATCAAGACTCCGCAAAGACAAGAAACTCTTCGGAGGAATCGTCTAGGGGCGGTCCTTCCAAATGACACTTACGCAACTTGTCTATTGAAGGGGTCGGTTCGTGGTATTGGCATATGAACCATCCTGTGCAGAGGGTGTGAGCGGGTGTTGCGGCACGCCGTGCGGCCAAACGATCAACCCCACCGCTCGGCCAGGAGGCATCCATAGTCCGCTGCCACGAACCGGCCTCTTTTCCCATTCAGTCCATCCAGTCCATGGACGACTCGCATCCCGGGACGCCGCCCTCCAAGGTGGGCGTCGATGAGCGCTGCCATCAGCAGGCCGAGCCCGGATGGAAGTCCCGAATCGGAACTCGGGACCGCTTGCCCCCCACTGTGTCTATTGAAGGGGTCGGTTCGTGGTATTGGCATATGAACCATCCTGTGCAGAG
>CAYYMW010000511.1:2850-4180 GCA_964472515.1 uncultured Verrucomicrobiota bacterium
CGAGCCCGGATGGAAGTCCCGAATCGGAACTCGGGACCGCTTGCCCCCCACTGTGGCAGACGCAAAGAGCCGGGACAACCCGCCAACCCGCCCCGTCCTCAACGACCGTGTCCGGCGCCTCGCCGGACCCTCCCAATCCTGCCCTCGGCAGCGCCGCCGTGACCAGCAACTCCCCGCGCGTACTGCCGGACCGAGCAAGCGGGCGCGAGCGAGCCAACCGCAGGCTTCCAGCCTGCCAACGCTCTCCCCCCTGTGGACTCCGACGGCCATGACCGCGTTCCCGCCCTCAAGATCCCGGAGGGATCGCAAGCAGGTAGCCGGTGGGAAGCGCAGCGCGCCCACCGGTCAAAACCACCCCGCGATTCCAGCCGCACCCCGGAGGGGTGCGCAGACCCAACTCCTGCCGCCAACTCCCCGGCCGCAGCGCAGGCATCCCTGCCTTTTATTGACGTTGTGTTACTGCCTTCTCATCAATCATATACGATGTCACACTTGTCGGCTATGCCGTAGTTTATGCCAGTAGTTGCGTCCAATGAAACACACTTCGGTGCGCCGTTGCGCGACGGCTTCGACACCAACAAGTGCTCGCCTGTCTTCCCGATAGCAACCGCAGGTCAAGCGGCATGCCGCACCAACGGATGCCAAACGAAGACGGCGGGCGTTCTGCCGGAAAGGTCCAAGCGCATGTCTAAGAACCCACCGTCCTCGAAGGCGGCGATCCCGGTTAGCGCCGGGCAGCGCAAGGGCTTGAACGGTTCCCAATACCGCTCGCGGAAGACCGCCAGACACTCTCCCGCACTCTGGTGGCCAATCTCCTCGCTCACCCCCGGAACATGGACCTGATGCACGTGTCGCCATTCAAGATGACCCAGTCCGCCGGGCGCGCCTGCCTCAGGAACCGCTCGACCGTCCGATTGCATACGGCCGGGTCCTTGCCCCAAAGGAGGAGGTCCACGATCCAGTCCAGCGGCTTGAAGGGAGCTGGGACGGTCCGTTTATCCTGCGCCCGGCGAGCGCGTTCGGCGTCAAAGGCGTAGTGGAGGTTGCTAAGGACCAGCACCGTCATGACGCCACCATTGCCACCTAGCAGCCTGTCGGACTTGCGTCTAATAGATACAGCACATATTTATAAGTTAGAGTGAACATATCTCGAAGCCGTGCGTCCAAGGAGTATGGCCACGCGCTTCGTCAATATTGACCGCGACACCCGGATGATGCTGCCACCGGACCTGCGCGAGTGGGTCCCCGCCGATCACGTCGTGCATTTCATCCCCAAAGCCGTCGAGCAGGTCCCCACCCATCAGTTCGTCGTCAACCGCCGGGGCACGGG
>CAYYMW010000512.1:0-4160 GCA_964472515.1 uncultured Verrucomicrobiota bacterium
GGCCTTGGATCACCACCCCGGCGGCCAGACGGGACAGACTCTCCGCGGTGGGAATGCGCTCCACCTGCACCCAGTAGGTGCGCCGATGGCCATGCCGGGGATCGAGCAGTCGCGCGTTCCAGCGCGCCTCGTCGCTCAAAAGCAGCAGTCCCTCGGAATCGGCGTCCAGCCGGCCGAGCGGGTAGACCCGGGGCGGGAAGCCGAACTCGGCCAGGGTACGGTTGGGCGAGCCGTCCGGCGTGAAGGCGGACAGCACCCCGTAAGGTTTGTTGAAAGCGAGGATCACCGAGCGAATCCAGGCGGCACACCGGAGTCCGCCCTGCCGGGAGCGTGGCGATCACCGGCACCGGCGGCAAGCCTGGAACAGCGCGGCGCGACAATCTGGTTGACGGTGAGCCGGGTGGAGTTCTAGCTAGTCGCCGTTCAAACACGCATTATGAAATCACTCATCGGAAGATCGGGTTTGGCCGGAGTCGTCGCCACGGCGGTCCTGCTGGCCGGGCTCGGCGCGGCGGGGTTGGGCAATCTCTCTGGCAACGCCGCCGAAACGCCGGCGCAGAAGGACGCCCGCATGAAATGGTGGCGCGAGGCGCGCTTCGGCATGTTCATCCACTGGGGCGTCTATTCCGTTCCGGCAGGCTTCTACAAGGGCCAACCGGTGGGCGGGATCGGCGAGTGGATCATGAACAGCGGCAAGATCCCCGTGAACGACTACCGGGAGTTCGCCCGGCAGTTCAACCCGGTGAAGTACAATCCGGACGAATGGGTGAAGCTGGCCAAGGCAGCCGGGATGAAGTACATCGTCATCACTTCCAAGCACCACGACGGCTTTGCGCTGTTCGATTCCAAGGCCTCGGACTGGAACGTGGTCCGCGCCACGCCCTATGGCAAGGACCTGCTCAAGCCCCTGGCGGAGGCCTGCCGCAAGCATGGCTTGAAGCTCGGCTTCTATTACTCGCAGGCCCAGGACTGGAACAATCCCGGCGGGGCCGCGGCCGGCGGGCGTTGGGACAAGGCGCAGGAGGGCAGCATGGACGAGTACATTAAGAAGGTCGCCGTGCCGCAGGTGGAGGAAATCCTCAAGAACTACGGTGACATCGCCGTGCTCTGGTGGGACACCCCGGTGGACATGACGGAGGAACGCGCCCGCCAGTTCCTGCCGGTGATCGCCAAGTACCCGCACCTGATCACGAATAACCGCTTGGGCGTCTTCCCGGGCGATACGGAGACCCCGGAGCAGTTCATCCCGCCCACAGGCTACGGTGACCGGGACTGGGAAACCTGCATGACCCTCAACGATACCTGGGGCTTCAAGCGGGATGACCACAATTGGAAAAGCAGTACCACGTTGATCCGCAACCTGGTGGACATCGCGTCCAAGGGCGGCAATTACCTGCTCAACGTCGGCCCGACTTCCGAGGGCTTGATCCCGCAGCCATCCGTCGAGCGCCTGCATGAAGTGGGCAAGTGGATGCAGGTCTACGGCGACACGATCTACAGGACCAGTGCCAGCCCCTTCAAGCGGCTCCCCTGGGGCCGGGCCACCAAGAAAGTGGACGCGAAGGGGACGACCCTCTACCTGCACGTGTTCGACTGGCCCGCCGACGGCAAACTGCTGGTGCCGGGCCTGAAGAGCGACGTGAAGTCCGCGCAGGTGCTGGGTCCTAAGAAACAGAAGGCGGCAGTCTCGCGCACGACCGAGGGCGTGCTGCTCCAAGTACCCACGCAGGCACCGAACGTCGTGTGTTCGGTGGTCGCCCTGCAAATCCCCGGCAAGGTGGAAGTGGAACCGATGGCCTTGACCCAGGCCGCGGACGGCACGATGAAGCTGGCGGCCATGGATGCCGACACCCACGGCGGCATTCAATACGAGAGCGGCGAGAACCGCGACAATCTTGGCTTTTGGACCAACCCGCAGGACTGGGCCGAGTGGACCTTCCAGATCCGCCAGCCGGGCAAATTCAAAGTCACGGCTGAGGTCGCCGCCATGGGCCCGAGCAACCTGCGCGTGGCCGTGGGCTCAACTGAACTCAAGGGCTCGGTGCCCAACACCGGTGACTACGGCAAGTTCACGACCATTGATGTGGGTATGATCGAGCTCCAGGCTGGCCGACAGCAATTGAGCGTCCGCCCCGTAGAGCAAGGGTGGAGCGCGGTCAACCTGCGGCGGGTCACTCTCACCCCCGAGCCGTAGGCGTGCCGAAATAGCCCGCACTCCGGAGTTGGGGAGCATGCCCGCCCCCGGGCGTCGCTGGACGCGCCTCGCGTCCAGCCCGTGGTCCTCGATAGCCAGCCCCGCGCTCCGCACACTTCGTGCCGGGCCTCGTTTTCCGCGACGGCGCGGAAAACCGCGCCCGAGGCGGGCGCGCTCCCCGTTCCCTTTCGGAGTTCGGGATTAGCGATTCCGAGGCAAAGGGCCGCACCGATGGGTGCGGCCCTTTG
This sequence comes from uncultured Verrucomicrobiota bacterium, assembly GCA_964472515.1. Taxonomy (GTDB): domain Bacteria; phylum Verrucomicrobiota; class Verrucomicrobiia; order Limisphaerales; family J093; genus CAYYMW01. Next base: position 2,443 of record CAYYMW010000512.1, read on the forward strand.
TCGTGAGAGCGCAAGCAAGGGAATGGCCGCCTAGAGCAGCTTCGTCTGGCCGGGGACGTAGACCGGGTAGCTGCCGTTGGGACCTGGCTTGGTGGGCGGCTCCATGCCGTCGTGGCAATCCTCCGGCTTCGGCGGATAGAAGAAGTCCGAGGCGTTCACCTGCTCCCACGTGACTTCCTTGCCCGTGTAGCAGGAGAGTTGGCCCATGACGCCGATCATCGTGCTCCGGGCCATGTAGTCGCCGTTGTTCACCGGCTTGCCGGCGCGGATCCCGGCGAAGAGACGGTCATGCTCGATCTGATATGGATCCTGCCGGTGCGGGTCGTTGCCTTCGGGCTTCCAGCGCCACTTCTTTTCGCCGTCGATCCGGCAGGCCAGCACGTTCGCCCTGCCCTTGCTGCCGAAAATGAGGCTCGAGGATTCGTCGTAGCAACCCGTGGTGGTCCGGCACAGGGCATAGACGCGGATGCCGCCGGGAAACTCATAAACCACCGAATGGTGGTCGAAGACGTCGCCGTAAATCGGGTCGGTCATCGAGGAGCGGCCGCCCAGGCCGTGGCACTTCTCGGGCACGGCGTTGTGCATCGCCCAACTCGCGCGGTCCAGGTTGTGGACCAGGGATTGGGGCACGTCGTCGCCGGAGAGCCAGCGGAAGTGGTACTGGGTGCTGCATTGCCATTCGAGCTCGGAGAGGCCGGGCTTGCGCTCCGTGACGCCATAGGGGGCGCGCAGGAAGTTCTCCTCGATGGTAATGATCTCGCCAATCTCGCCATCCTGCACCCGCTGCATGGTCTCCTGGTAGCCGGGATGGTAGCGGCTGTGCAGGCCGGAAACGATGCAGAGCTGCTTCTCCTTCGCCAGGTCGCAGGCCCGTTGCATCGTCCTGACCCCGCGCGGATCGGTGCCATGCGGCTTCTCGACAAAGACATGCTTGCCCGCCTCAATCGCGGCCAGGGCGTGATAGGGGTGAAACTTGGCGGCATTGGCGATGCACACCACGTCCGAGAGGGCGATCACTTTCTTGTATGCGTCGAAGCCGGTGAAGCAGTTCTGGTCGGGCACCTGCACCTGGTCCTTGCACTCGCCACGGATGGCCTCGCGCGCGCCCTTCACGCGGTCCATGAAGATGTCGCACATCGCCACCAGCCTGGCGCCGGGGTCAGCCTTGAGGGCCTGGGCGCCCGCGCCGGTGTTGCGTCCACCACAACCGATCATCCCCACGCGGAGGACGTCGCTCCCGGCCGCGTAGGCGCTGCGGGAGATGTCCAACCCACCCAGCGCCATGACGGACGCGGCGGCGGTGGAGGTCTTGAGGAATTCCCGGCGGGAACTCACGGGCAGAGCAGCCTTGGATGGAGATTCGGGATTCATGGGTCAAACGGGGGTTGGGGAAACGCAGGGAGAAGCCTGCGGGGAACGGGTTGTCTGCGGCCGGGTGGCCGTCGCGTCGCAGTTCCCAACAGCGTGCATGCCCCATCCTTACCAGCCTTCCTCCCCCAAGTCGAGCGGCACTCTGGCAACAAACGCCGCCGCCTCGTTGGGGGGCGCGCCGCCCTGATGCAGTTCTCCGCAACCGTGCAACTTCAAACCCATGGCAGCCGCCATCGTCCTCCGCTCCTCCACATTCCCCGTCGAGCCCACGCCGCGCGGTCAGCGCTCGGTCGAGTGAATCCAGGTTCACTGTAAGGGCGGGCAGTCTAGGGCCCACCCGCCCCGTG
>CAYYMW010000513.1:0-4157 GCA_964472515.1 uncultured Verrucomicrobiota bacterium
AAGGATGGCCGGTGGCTGGCGAGGCGCGAGCGAGGCGCATCCCCGTAGCGGGCTGTAACGAGCGAGCAACAACGCCAGACGCCTGCCAGACCAGCGTATTAGGCTCATCTTGATTGGGAGTTGGAATCACATCCCGTTGAGCGCGTCGATGAGCTGACGCAGGCGTCCGTATTGCTTGCGATCGAAGCCGAAGGCGACCCGCGGCAGGTCCAGGCAATCCTCGTCCTCGACTTCCTCCGGCAACGGCTGCGTGAGGGCAATGGGCGCCCCCGCAATGATGTCCGCAAAATCCTCGTTGAGCGCGGCCAGAGCGGTCGGGGAAGGCGCGTGGCGCAGGCGCAACACCAGGAGGTCTTTGACAAACCGGCTCGAATGGTAGTTGCGGTAAAAGCGCGTGATCCACTTCACCGCCTGGTCCGCGCTGTCGGTGATCTGGTAGAGATGCAGGTCATCCTCCGAGATCAGGGCATCGCGCAGGAGATGCTCTCTGACCGTCTTGTCCCAGGTCTTCCAGTAAGTGCCCCCCGGACGGTCCACCAGCACAAGCGGCATCAGGCGTCCCTTGCCGGTCTGCATCAGGGTCAGGGCCTCGTACCCTTCGTCCAGGGTGCCAAAGCCGCCGGGAAAAAGGACGATGGCGTCCGAGTGCCGCAGGAAGGTCAGCTTCCGCGTGAAGAAGTACTTGAAGGTGATCAGCTTGCGGTCGCGTTCGATGACCGGGTTGGCGTTCTGTTCCCACGGCAGGCGGATGTTGGCCCCAAAGCTCATCTTGGGCCCGGCTCCCTCGTGCCCCGCCTGCATGATGCCCGGCCCCGCCCCGGTGATCACCATGTAACCCGCCGCCGCCGCCTTGCGGCCGAACTCCACCGCCTGCTGGTATTCCGGCTTGCGCGCCTGCGTGCGCGCCGAGCCAAAAATCGTGACCTTCCGCACGTCCGCATAGGGCTCGAACAGGCGAAACGCGTAGCGCAGCTCCCGCACGGTGGTCTGGATCAGCCGCACATCTCCCCGGTGCTCGACATCCTTGAGCAGCCTCAGCGCGTTCTCGATGATGTCCTGCACCAACTCCGGATGGTGTCCGCCGCCGACGCCCTGGATCAGGGCTTGGATGCGGCCTTGGGTCTCCTGATCGAAGGCCGGGCGAACCGGTCTGCGTGACTTCTGCATGGTCTTACCCTAGGCGAAAGGGACGGAAAAGCAACGGTGCCGTCCTTACGGCGAAAGTAATTCTTTGCAGTTGTCGTTCTCATCCTGTTTGCCATGCTGGTGCCGCCACGACGCATGAGCGACCCCGCGCGCCAAGCACCAAGCCCGCCCACCCTCGACACCGGCCTGAACGCCGCGCGGCTGGGCTTGGTGACCAATGCTTTCCTGGCGGTGGCGAAGATCGTGACCGGCATCGTCGGCAATTCCTACGCGCTGATTGCCGATGGGATCGAGTCCACCACGGACATCCTCAGTTCCGGCATCGTCTACGCCGGCCTCCGCATCTCGGCCCATCCGCCCGACGACGACCATCCTTACGGCCACGGCAAGGCTGAATCGATCTCCGGCGTGGTGGTGGCCGGAGCGCTGATGATGGCGGCGGTGGCCATCGCCGTGCAGAGCACGCGGGAAATCCTGGTCCCCCACCATGCGCCCGCGTGGTACACGCTCGTGGTCCTGGCCGTGGTCATCCTGCTCAAGGAGGCCCTGTATCGCTTCGTGTTCCGGGTGGGGAGTTCGCTCGCCAGCACCGCCCTCCAAGGCGACGCCTGGCACCATCGCTCCGACGCCCTGACCTCGGCCGCCGCGTTCGTGGGCATTGCCATCGCGTTGCTGGGAGGGAAGGGCTTCGAAACGGCGGACGACTGGGCCGCCCTCTGCACCTGCCCCATCATCGCCTACAACGCCTACCGGGTGCTCCGGCCGGCGCTGAACGAAATCATGGACGCCTCCGCCCCTCCGGAAACGCTCCGCGCCGTCCGGGAGTGCGCCGGCGCCGAGGCCGGGGTGGTCCGCATCGAAAAATGCCGGGTTCGCAAAAGCGGCCTGCAACTGATCGTGGACATCCACGTCGAAGTGGCCAGCCACATCACGGTGCGGGAAGGCCATGAGATCGGTCATGGGGTAAGCCGCCGTTTGCGGGCTTACGGCCTGGGCGTGGGGGAAGTCATGGTCCACATCGAGCCCGCTTCGGGCGAGGGCCACGGGGTTACTCCCCGGGACCAGGCGAACAGCTGAGATCCTCACGGTCTCTGTATTCGAAGTGGTGCTTGACGATGGCGTGGAAAGGGATGCCAGATTAACGCTGGCAACGTTCTTGGAGTCCGGGCCAGGCAGGCTCGGGGCAACGGCCAGCCCCTCGCCTGCCCGTGAACCACGCCAACGGCGTGGTTGAGATGAGGTTCGGAAGGAATACCTCACCCGGTTGGGTTCCACATTCGGTTGACACGAACGACCAAGAGGACGCGCCAACGGCGCGGCGGTGGATCAGCCCGGGGTAACACCCCGGGTAAACGAGATCGTACTGCGATTCAGACACTGGGGGAGGGGGCTCTAAATCGGCGTAAGACCGGCGATTTCTGATCGCTGGGCATCCCTGGAGCAGATTTTTGCATCGGAGCGTCATTTTGCCCTTTCAATCTGTATCTAGTAATGGTAAACAGGAATCAGACATGAGCGACGCCACCTCCCGCCGCCGCCAACGGCTCTGGCAAGCCTACGCTGCTCTGGCGCGCACCCTGCGCACGCTGCAGCGCGGTCAACCCATGGTTCCCGGCTCGCTCTACCTGCTGCGCCGCAAGTGCGGCAAACCCAACTGCCGTTGTGCCCGCGGCCGACTCCACGCCGCCTGGGTCCTCACCCGCAGCGAGTCGGGCCAGAGCCGCCTTTACTCCGTGCCGCCGGACCAGCGCGGCCGCTTGCGTCCGTTGACGCAGGAATACCGACGGTGGCAACTGGCCAGGGCTCGGCTGGTCAAACAATCCGCTGCCCTCCTGGCGGCCATCGACCAACTGGCCGAAGGCCGCTTGCAACCCTGGCCCCCGGTCTCCGCTCATGGACCTGGCCCTGGTTGAGCCCCATCCCCGCCGCGTGCTGGAGGCTTTCCGGCGCGGGGAGTTCGACGGCCTGGAGGTGCTTGGCCAGGCCGACGAGAAGGCGTTCTTCGAGTTATGCTTTCGGGAGCAACTGCTGGACGCGCTGGCCGAGGCGATGCCGACGGCGCGCAAGAAGGAGGAGGTGCCGCGCTGGTTTGTGCTGGCGGCCAACCTTTCCTTGCGACTCCATGGCGAACAGGCTTTCCACGCCTTGGAGCGGGTCATTCGGTGTGGGGGGTTGTTGAGTGCCCTGGATCCGGCCATCGCCTCCAAACATCTGGATCCCCAAAGCCGGGAGGTGGTGCTCCGGTGCGTGGGGTTCAACGACAAGAACGAGTATGACCGGCAGACCCCTTGTGACCAGGACATGGTGCGCAAGTACGTCCGGGATGTCCCCGCCGCGCAGTGGCAGGCCTGGTTCAACGGGCCGGTGCAGGCCGTCTTCCAGAGCCGCGGTTTTTTCGATCCGGAAGGGGTGTTCATCGGCGATGGCAGTTACCTGTTCGTTCCCGACAACCCCGCTTACGAAGGCTCCGTCGTGCTCTGGTTCGATGAGCACAACCACCCGGTGGATTACGCGAAGCTCACCCCGGAGCAGCGCCGGCAGGCTCACCGCGAACGGTGCTACAAGCTGGTGAGTCTCTTACATTTGCGCGGGGCCGGCTATGTCTACGCGGCGGTCGCGGTCGTGCCTGGCAACCGGCATGAAGCGCCGGTGCTCTACCAGTTGGTGGAGGAGTTCGTGCGCCACGTGGGGCCGGGGGTGATGAAGCGGCTCATCCTGGACCGGGGGTTCATCGACGGAGCGCGGATCGCTTACTGCAAAACGGTTTTGGGGGTGGAGGTGCTCATCCCGCTCAAGAAGAACATGGAGCTCTGGCAGGACGCCTGGGCCCTGGCCCAGGGTCTGCCCTGGCAGGAGTGGGTGGTGCCGATCCCCCCGGCCCCACCCACCATCCCACGCCCGGAAGTCCTTGAGCGTCGGGAGCGGAAACGACAACAGACCTTGGCGCGGAAGCAGGCGCAGGCGCCGCCCCCCGCGCCGGACGCGGTCGTGACGGCGCGCCAGCTCTGCCC
>CAYYMW010000514.1:0-778 GCA_964472515.1 uncultured Verrucomicrobiota bacterium
AAACATGGTTCCCGCCCTCACCCGCCTAGTCCCCATAGCCTTGCGAAACCGATGCGGGGGCCATTCGCCCTTTGACTCAAGGGCCTGAATCCCTATGCTCGGCGCATGCAGAAGTCCGAAGCACGCGCGGCCCTCGCGGTGGCCGTGGAGGCCGCCCGGGCGGCCGGCCAGCTCATGCGCCGGAACTGGCGCTCGCCCAAACGCATCAACTCCGAGTCCCAGCACGACATCAAGCTGGAGCTGGATGTGCGTTGCCAGAAGCTGATCGAGCGCCGGGTCAAGCGGGCCTTCCCCGACAGCGCGATCCTGGGCGAGGAGGGCATCCATGGCGACCCGGCGGCGCGGCTGCGGTGGGTGATCGACCCCATCGACGGCACCGTCAATTTCACCTACGGCATTCCGCATGCCTGCGTGTCCATCGCCCTTCAGGAAACGGTGGAGCCGGCGAAGGGGCGGCCGGCGGAACCGGTTACCATGGTGGGCGTGGTGTTGGACCCCTTCTGCGATGAGCTGTGGACGGCGGTGCGCGGCGGACCGGCCAAACTGAACGGACGGCGCATCCAGGTCAGCCAACGCCGGCGGCTGAACGAAGCCGTCGTCTCGCTGGGCTTTGGCAAACAGCGGGCGGTGCTCGAGCACATGCTGCCGGCGTGCGGCGAGTTGGCCCATCGGGTGCGCAAGATCCGCATCATGGGCGCGGCCGCGCTGGCGCTGACGTACGTGGCGTCGGGGCGGTTCGACGCCTACGTGGAAGCGGGGTTGCGCATTTGGGACATTG
>CAYYMW010000514.1:788-4156 GCA_964472515.1 uncultured Verrucomicrobiota bacterium
ATTGCGGCCGGCGGTTTGATCGTGGAATGCGCCGGCGGCCGCTTCTGGCAGCGCCCGATGGCCGGGGAACACGTCTTCGAGGTCAACGCCAGCAACGGCCCGCTTGGCCGGGCCCTGGCCCCCTTCACCCAACTGAAAACCAATGCGAAAGCTTAGCTCTTGGATGGCCCGCCGCTGGAGTCGCGGCGCCCTCGGCGCTTTGATCGGCCTCTGCGCGTCCCTCTTGAGCGCCCAGCTTCAGGGCGGGACCTTGGTCACGCTGAAGACCCCGCTGGGGGACATGCTGTTGGAACTCTACGATACCGACAAGCCCGTGACGGTCACCAACTTCCTAACTTACGTGCGGAGCGGCGCGTACAGCAACATGATCTTCCATCGCTGGGTGCCCGGGTTCGTCATCCAGGGCGGCGGCGTGTACATCACGAACCGCGGAACCACCAACGAGGATTTTGCACGGATTCCCACCAACGGCACGATCACGAACGAGTACAGCGTGGGCCAGAAGTTGAGCAATGCCTATGGTACCGTGGCGATGGCCAGGGTGGGGGGCAAGACCAATTCGGCCACCTCCCAGTGGTTCATCAACCTGGCCAATAACACCAGCCTTGACGCGGTGGATGGGGGATTCACCGTCTTTGGCCGGCTCGTGGCGGGGTCCAGCACCCTGGTGCAGTACAACCCCTCCGCCCCGCCGCCGTGGCTCATGGACCTGGGTACGACGCTCGACGGTATCCTCGGGGAGTTGCCGATCTTGTCCCTCAATGCCACCTACGACGACCTGGTCTACGTGGACCCCTCCGTAGTGGCACGTCCTGTCCTGCAAGCGGCACGCAAGGAGAACGGCGACTTGGAATTGACCTGGACCCACCCCGGCCGATTCGCCGCGATTATTCAAGGCTCCACCGAACTGTCGACGGCATGGACCGTGCAGATGCAGACGAATCTGCCGGCCGGCGCGGCCAAAGTGACGCTGCCCGCTAGCCAGGCGTCAGGCCGGTTCCTGCGCCTGCGCATCGAATAGCTCCGCCCCCTCGGCGTTCAGGCCTCCCCGCGCCAGCGACGCAGCCGCGCCCGCAGTCGCGCCTCGCGGGCGGCGTCCGGGATCAGGTTGGGGAAGTCCCGCAGCAGTTGCTCGGCGTCGGGCACTTCTCCCCAGGCGGTCACCGTGAACGCCTCGGCCAGCGGGACCACCGGCAAGTCCAGCTCCCGGTTGCGCCGGGCAAAGCGGTCGCGCAGGATGCCACGCCACTCCTCGTGCGAGGCCGGCACGGACATGTTGTGGCGTCCCACCCAGGGCAGCCACTCGCGGATCTGGGATTGGTGACACCAGCTCATCCGGGCCACGAGGTCGAACGCCGGTTCGACATCCACCGCCAGGTCAAACTGGTTGGCGCCGGACATGTAGCCGTCATGCACGGAGAGGATGACCGGTGTCTTGATGGACCGGCTCTGCCGTTCGTCGCACGGGTATTCCGGCGTGAAGCAGTGGGGCACGTTGATGAGATAGGCCACCCGTCGGAGGGCTTCGGCCACCGCCAGGTGGTCCACGTGCACCCCCGCCAGGGGGTCCACCGGCAGGGGTGGGGCAAACAGGTAGTCGGGCTCGAAATCGCGAATGGCCTTCCAGAGGGCGGCGAGAAACGGGGCGTCCAACTGGAGGCAGGCTTCGCGCGAAACCCGCCCATCCGGGAACCGGAGCAGTTCGAACTCGAACTCACCCGCCCGGGCCGATTCGAGCTGCTCGCGCAGGCGCATCGCGGCGGTCTCCTCCCGGGTGCGGAACTGGTGCCCGGCCGCGCCGTCGGTGCAGACAATGACCTTGCGCGCGTGCGGGCCTCCCGGTTGTTGGCGCCAGCGCTCGAACGTTCCGGCGGCGGTGAACTCGAAATCGTCGAAATGGGCGTGAATGTAGAGAAGTCTCATGATCGGCGAAGGAAAGGTCGTCCGGAAGGGCTGGGAGGCGTCAATGCTGCCCGGCGGCGGTCCGGGATGGCGGGGCAGACGCCTACTTGCGCGGGACGAAGGCCGCGGTGCGGCGCTGGCCTTCGGTGATTTGCTCGGGACTCATCATCTTGAAGAGGCTGTCCCGCGACAGGGCCGCCTGCTTGAGTCCCTTGGCGGCGGCGAGGTTGTACCACTTGTACGCCTCGACGAAATCCTGGTGCGCCAGTTTGCCGAGTTCATGATAGCTGCCCAGGAGCAGTTGCGCTTCCGGGTGGCCTTGTTCGGCCGCGCGGCGATAGTACTTGAGGGCTTCCGGACCATCCGGTTGGGTGCCCTGGCCCTGCTCGTAGAACAGGCCCAGCCGAAACTGGGCTTCACTGAGGCCCTGATCGGCGGCGCGTTTGACCCACTTGAAGGCCTCGCAAACGTCCCGGCCCACCTGCACGCCTTCAAGGAAATACACCCCCAGGCGGAGCGCCGCGCCGGTGTGGCCCTTGTCCGCGGCCTTGCGAATCCAGCGGAAGGCCTCGGCGGAGTCCCGGAAGATGCCCAAGCCCTGCTCATAGCAGAGCCCCAAATGGTATTGGGCGGGAGCGTACTCGCTCTCCGCTGCCTCCTGATACCAGCGCACGGCTTGCCGGTGGTCCTGGGCGATGCCCACGCCGCGCTCGTACAGCAACCCGAGTTCGTGCTTGGCGCGGATCAACCCCTGCTCGGCCGCGCGGTGCAGCCAGTTGGCGGCCTCCATCGCGTTGCGCTCCACTCCCGAACCCTGCTCGAAACAAGTGCCGAGCATGTACTGCGCCTCGGCGCAATCCTGGGCCGCCGCTTTCTGAAACCACAGGGCGGCTTGGACGAAATCCTTGGGCACGCCGACTCCCTGGCGATAGAGCAAGCCCAGCGTGTACTGGGCCATGGCATGGTCCTGCTCGGCGGCCTTGCGCATCCATTTCGCCGCTTCGTAGTAGGAAACGCTTACTCCCACCCCTTTTTGGTAGCAGAGCCCCAGCCGATACTGGGCCTCAGGCACTTCCTTCTCCGCCGCGCGGGTGAGCCAGGAGATGGCGGCGTCGAAATCCAGCGGCACGCCCTGTCCTTCAAGGTAGAACAGGCCGATCTTCAACTGCGCCGCTTCGTTGCCTTGTTCCGCCGCCTGCAAATACCACTTGGCCGCCAAGGTGACGTTCTGCGGCACTCCCAGCCCCTTCTCGTAGCAGAAGCCCAGCTTGACCTTGGCGACGGCCAGACCGCCTTCGGCGGCGCGCGCATACCACTTGGCGGCCTGCTCGAAATCCTTGGGCAAACCCGTGCCCTTTTCGTAAAACAAACCCACCTTGTGCTGGACCACCGGGTCGCCCCGCTCAGCGTCCCGCAGCATGTTCTTGATGGCCTCCGAGTACTGGCCGGCAGCCTCAACGGCGGGG
>CAYYMW010000515.1:0-4141 GCA_964472515.1 uncultured Verrucomicrobiota bacterium
CCTTGGAACAGGCGGAAGCCCCAGACTTCGACCTGGCCACCATGGCGGAGTCCGCCTCCGCCTACGACCGCGGCCAGCGGAGCGACGACAACGCCCGCGCCCGTGTGGTGGACTCCGGTTTGAGGACGGAATCCGCCGCTCCGAGCGCGGTCACCGCGCGCCATCCCCGCCTCACCAAGGACGTCGAGTACGTGGTCACGGCCCTGCGCCAACCTCGCACTGCGCGCCAAGTGATGCTCGCGTCGTTCATTCTCGCCCCGCCCAAGGCCCTCGAAAGGTAGGCTGGGCTGTCTGTTTACCCGGCCAAACAGCGCCGCCACGCGCTGCCGCCGCTCGTTTCATCCGGCAGTCCGTAAAGGACCCTGCCATGCCCATTCCCGAGCAGCCAGTTTTGCTTGAACGCCCTTCCGGCAAACGGCACAAAGAAGGCGTGGTTAAACCGCGCTTTGCCGGCCTATGCCCCCGGCTCCATGCCTCGCCTCGGCGGCGGAGGCCCTGTCCTCTGCCGTTGACGCTCGTCCTGCTCCTCGCCCTGCTTGGGCTGAATCCGGCCCGGACCTCCCCGCTCGTCGAACCGGCTGGCGCCATCGTCCGTGGGCCTGTTCAGAGCCGACAACTGGCCTTGGTCTTCACCGCTCACGAGTTCGGGGAAGGGGGAGAGACCATTCTGGATGCTCTCCAACGGCATGACGCCAAGGCTTCGTTCTTCCTCACCGGCGACTTCCTTCGCCAAGCGGAGTTCGGCCCCTTGGTGCAACGCATGCTCCGCGAGGGACACTACGTCGGGCCACACTCGGACAAGCATCTCCTCTACTGCGGCTGGGAAACGAACCGCCCCACGCTGGTGACGCGCGACGCCTTTCGGGCGGACCTCGAAGCCAATCGGCGCGAACTTGCCCGCTTGGGCGTCCCCAACAACGCCACCACCTGGTTCCTGCCCGCGTACGAGCACTACAACCGCGACATCTCGGCTTGGTCCCGCGAACTCGGCCTCACCCTCGTCAACCACACTCCCGGCACCCGCTCGGCGGCGGACTACACGGGCGAAACCAACGCCAACTTCGTCTCGTCGCAAGCCATTCTCGACAGCATCTGGCGTCGCGAAAACAGCGACCCGCACGGGTTGAACGGCTTTCTGCTCCTGTTCCACCTGGGGGTGGGCCCCGGCCGCGCGGATAAACTGCACGTCCACCTGGACCGTTTGATGGGCCAACTTCAGGGTAAGGGCTATCGCCTGGTGCGTGTCGATGAACTGCTGGCGAAGGCACCCTCCGAAACCAACTCCACCGCCCGCGTACACGTCCGCGCCAGCCAAGTCGGCTACGGGGCGCGCACGCCCAAGCTGGCCATGGCGTTCTCCACCGCTCCCCTGCCCCAGGGGTGGCAGATCGTCCAGGCCGGCACGGACCGTGAGGTGCTGCATGGCGCCCTGCGGCCCGTCACGCGAAGCCAGTGGGGGCAGTTCGTGCACTTCGCCGAGATCGACTTCACCCCGCTCGACGCTCCCGGCCGCTACGCTCTGCGGGTGGGCACCGAGGTCTCGCATCCCTTCCGGATCGGCCCCGGCACGCTCGCCGAACTGCCCGACGCGCTCCTCGAGTTCATGCGCCAGCAACGTTGCGGCGATAATCCCTGGCTCGACGCGCTCTGCCATCAGCACGACGCCCGCACCGCCTACGGCCCGCTGCCCGCGGGAACGGAGTTGGACGCGCGCGGCGGTTGGCACGACGCCGCCGACTTGCTCAAGTACCTCCTTACTTCCGGCAATGCCACGGCCCAAATGCTCCTCGCGTATGAACTCCAGCGGACCTTCACGAACGACCCCGTCCCAGCCGTCGCGTCCAACATCGCCGACCGCTTCGACGCCTCCGGCCGCCCGGCTTCCAACGGTGTGCCTGACCTTCTCGACGAAGCCCGGTGGGGCCTCGAGTGGATGCTCAAGCTTCATCCCTCGCCGGACCAACTCTACCACCAGGTCGCCGATGACCGCGATCACTGCGGCTGGCGGCTGCCTCAGAACGAAGTGGCGGACTACGGTTGGGGCAAGGGCAGCAACCGCGTGGTTTACTGCGCCGAAGGCCGCCCGCAAGGGCTGGGCAAGTACCAAAGCGAATCGACGGGCGTGGCCAACCTGGCCGGGCGCTACGCCGCCGCCATGGCCCTGGCCTGGCAAATCTGGAGGGACGATCCCGCCCAACGGTCCTTCGCCGCGCGCTGTCTCCAGGCAGGACGCGAGGTGTACGCACTCGGCCGCGCGCGCGAGGGCGTGCAGCAGGGCAACTCCTACAGCGCCCCGTATCGCTACGCCGAAACCACCTGGGCCGACGACATGGAATGGGGCGCCGCCGAACTCTTCCGCGCCACGGGTGAATCCCGCTTCCTGGACGAGGCCCGGCGCTACGCCTCGTTGGCCGCCGCTGAATCATGGATGGGCCGCGATCAGTCCGGCCATTACCAGTTCTATCCCTTCCTGAACCTCGGCCATTACCGGCTGCACGGTGTCGTGGACCCGGCCTTCCAGCGGGTGCTGGCCGGGTACTACCGGGACGGCCTCCAACGCTGCCGTGAGGCGGCCGCGCGCAACCCATTCGATGCGGGCGTGCCATTCATCTGGTGCTCGAACAACCTCCTCACCGCGCTGGCCACCCAGGGGCTGCTTTACGAGCGCATGACGGGCGACCCCGCGTTTCGTGAGTTCACCGCCCGCCAACAAGATTGGCTGCTCGGCCGAAATCCATGGGGCGTCACCATGTTCACGGGCATCGGCGCGCTCTCGCCCGGCGAGGTCCATCTCATGACCACCCGCCTGACCGGTCGGCGGGTGCGGGGCGGCCTGGTGGACGGCCCGGTGCGCGAGGAGATCTTCCGCAGCCTCAAAGGCGTCTCGATCCGCGAGCCTGACCCGCTGGCCCCCTTCCAGGATGCCCGGGCCGTCTATCACGACGACCTTGGCGATTACTCCACCAACGAACCCACCATGGACGGCACCGCCAGCGCCATCCTGCTCTGGACCTTGGCGAGCCTGCCCCGCTGACGCGCACGCCGCAAGGACCGCGCAGACTCCCGGCACACCCTCCGGGGTGCCATGGGATAGATGGAATCCGTCATACCGGGGGCTGCGGTTCCGCTACCCGCGACCTTGCACCCCGGCTACCTGCCGCCTGTCCTTCCAGGACGGTTCTGCTCCGCCCGTTCGGCCCGCCATGCATCGTCCGTCCGCCATCTTGCCCGCCCCAGGCGCCTACGCAGCACCGCCAACCCGTAATCCCTTGTCGCTGTTCGCAAGCACAAGCCCGACGGGCTTGTGGCACCCAGCCCAAGGGTTGCCGCGACCGCGCGGCTGCCTTGGGAACACCGTTCCCCCCTCCCGGCCAACCCGGAACGGGTTGCGGCCTCTTCCGGTAAACGTCGCGTGCTATGCTCCTCTCGAGCCACAACCTCTTCAAGGTTGTGCCGGCCGCGCGGGGCGGGTGACTCAACGCAGGATTGCCGCCAAGCCAACGCTGGGCTGAGCGCCACAAACCCGTTGGGTTTGCCGGGCCGGCACCGCCCCAGGGCGAGCGTGCTCTCCTACGGCGCAATTCGCACGCAGCCCGTTCCGAAACATCGCATGGCTCTATGCCGTGGCGCCTATGCCGTCCACTCCGGGTGCGGCCACCGCTCTGCCCCATCCAATCCCGGCGGATACCCTCTGGGCCGCGCCCACTCCGGCCTCTATCGCGGACTTCCAACCCTTCGGGTTGGCTGACTGCCTGCCCCAACGGGGCAGCGGATAGTAGCCCAGGGTCAGGTCCGCCGAGGACCGCCACCCTGGGTAACCAACCCCTAATGGAAACCTCCCTCTCCCATCCCATGGGAGAGGGTGCCCGCAGGGCGGGTGAGGGGGGCCGTCCTGGTATGCGCTGACTGGCAGGACGACGAAGAAGCGTTGGCTTGGCGTGTCAGGTTCACTTGACGATGACGCTCGCGCTGGATCGCCGGCCGTTTACAGCTCGGCGTATGGACGCCCGTGTCGAGGTTGCTGCAAACGGTGCCTACGCCCCGCCCGCAGCCAGCGAAGCGTCGAACTGAGTGTCAAGAGCCAGCACCGACCCGAATGGCAGTTAGTTAAGCCCTCGATTTGTTGCGGTATTTGCGGCCG
>CAYYMW010000516.1:0-4136 GCA_964472515.1 uncultured Verrucomicrobiota bacterium
ACCCCACCAAGGTGTTCTGGGCCATGCGGAACCTGCCTGCCACCGAGGCGACCAAGCACTTCCTCATCTGCGGTTGCTCGGGCAGCGGCAAGACCACCGCCTTGAAGCTCTTTCTCAAGTCGATTGCCTTTCGGTTCCTTCCCCGCGGCCAAGCGCCTGAGCAGTTGGTCTTTTTCGATGCCAAAGGCGACGGGGTCTCCCTGCTCGCCGGCGTAGGCCTGGACCTGGAACAGGAGAATGTCTACCTGCTCAACCCGATCGATCACCGCGGCGCGGTCTGGAACCTGAGCGACGCCGTAAAGACCCCGGCGCTGGCCCGTCACTTTGCGGAACTCATGGTGCCGCGCGAGGTCCACAGCAACGCACCTTTCTTTACCGATGCCGCCCGCCTGCTGGTGTACGCCGTCATCCTGGCTTTGAACCATGTCCATCACGATGCCTGGTCCTTTCGCGACCTGCTCTGCGCCCTGGGCACCAAGGAGACCATCAAGGCCGTCACCAACAGGCATGAGCCCGCCCAAGCCATCGCTGCCGCGCTGGTGGGAGACGACAAACACATCAATTCGGTGATGTCCACGCTGGCGACCAAGACGTGCGCCTTCCACGAGGTCGCCGCGCTCTGGCACACCCACCCCCGCGCCCGCCGGTTCTCCATCACGGACTTTCTCAAGCACCCGGGCGTGCTGATCCTGGCCAATGACCCCGCCTTCCAAGAGAGCCTCTGGCCCATCAACGCCATGATCCTCAAGGCGCTGACTCACGAAATCCTCCGCGAGAAGGAGACCCGCCAGCCCCGCCACTGGTTTGTGCTCGATGAGTTCCAGGATATGCGAAACGTCGATTGCGTCCTGGAACTGCTCAACCGGGGCCGGTCCAAGGGGGCGTCGGTCATGCTCGGCCTCCAAGGGGTGGAAAGCCTCGCCAGGGTCTACGGTCACGATGGCGCCGAGTGCTTCCTCAACCAGTGCGCCAGCAAGACGTTCCTGCGCACCGGCAGCCCCTCCACGGCGGACTGGGCCGCCCGGTTCTTCGGGCAGGTCCGCTGCACCCAGACGGTCTATACCGAGAGCTGGGGTCCGAACGGAGAGTCCCAATCGATCCAGTACTCGCCGCATGATCAACCGCTCTTCACCGCCTCGTATTTCATGGACCTGCCCTTTCCCGTGCCGGGAGGGGACTACGCGGCCGTCCACGACGTGCCTTGCCTCGGGAAGACCCTGATCACCACCCGCGCCTTCGACACAGTGCTCGCCTGGTGTCCCGCCGCCGCGCCGGTCGCCGATGTCGACCCACGCGAGATCGTGGCGGAGCAACTCCTCCGCCCCTGGGATGCCAGTGAGCGCAAGCTCTTCTGTGAGGCGCCGCCTGCCGCCGATGCTCCCGCGTCTGACCCCACCGCTGAACTCCCCCGCCGCGCGAAGGCTTAGGCGCTTCGCACCCGCTTTGCCGTAAACCCTCAAAACAACCCTATGAACAACCCCAATATGTTGAATGCTAAAACTCCCGGACGCACCGTCTGGCCTTGGTGGGCCAGCATCGGACTGGTGGTCCTCGTCGCCGCTTCCCTCGGCGTCGGCGGCTATCAGGCCATCCGCCGCCTGACGAACACCAACGCCCGGCTGGAGGCCCGGCTCCGAGACATCGAAACCCAGCAAAAACAGGGCCGGATCAACGACCAACTGGCCCTGGCCCGCAGCCATCAGGAGGAGCTGCTGGCTACCGCGCGCGAGGCCACGAACGCCTTGGAGCGCCTGCTGGCCGATACCGCCCGACTCCGCGCCGAGGCCGCCGCCTTGCACACGAACGAGGCTGGCTCGCTCATCGCCCGGCATCCCGACCTGGTCGCCCAGACCCGGCGCTTCCTGGCCGAGGAGATGCCGCGCCTTGCTTCGGGTGAGGATCTCCGTTCCCGCCTCGAGGGCGCCCGCCGGATCGGGGTGCAGGTCGCCGAGAAGCTCGGGTCGGCTTACGAGCCCGTCCCCGAACTCGCCGGTGCGGCGCGCGAGACCCTCAACTGGGCCATCGGCGAGCGGCTCAGGCTCCAACAAACCCAGGTCGGTCTCACCACGCTCATTCGAGAAGCGAGGATTCAGGTGACCCCTGCCGCCACTCCGGCCACCCCGCTCACCCTGGCTAAGGCCATCGACCAACTGACCCAGGCGGAGGAAGCCGCCCACCAGCGCCTCCTTGCCGAGAAGGCAGCGCAAGCCCGGGCTCAGGGCGCGGCGGAGGTCGCCGCCGCCGAGGCCCAACGCATCCTCGAAGCCGCCCGCTCGAAGGCGGCCCAACTGCTCAGCGACGCCCAGGCCGAAGCCGCCGAAAGCCAGCGCATCGAAGCCCTCAAGCAGGCCGGGCAGCAAGTCAAGGACGCCCAGACCCAGCTCGCCGTCCAGAATGCCCAGGAGGCCGCCCGCATGGTCAAACTCAAGAAGCGGGCCGCCGATCCCGCCATCCAGGCCATGCTGATTCCGTTTACGACTCCCGCCTTCGCCCAGCTCAACGGGATGTCCCAGGAAAAGAAGCCCCTCTCCCTGCAGCTGATGCGCGCGGCCAATGCCCTGGACCCAAGCATGGACGGCCTCAAGGCGCTCGCGTTCCTCGGCGCCAGCAACGAAGGCAAGGAACGCCCACGGTGGAAGCTCAAGGGCGGCCTGCACGGTTGGACCAAGTACCCTGAGGAAGTTGAGGCCTTGAGAGCGGTCCAGAAGAATCTCATCGAGCTGGGGCCAGCCATGGTCGAACTCGGTTTGCTCCAGCCGTAGCGGCGCAACGCCCCGTCGATCGACGGTCCGTCTGGCCCGGCTTCGCAAGCCGGGCCTTGTCGGCTTGGTTGGGCATCCTCCGCGCCAGCGAGTAGCCCTCGCGCAAGGGTGCCTCGCCGTTCGCTGAGAGGAGACGCGAACTGGTTCCCTTCCTCAACCTCGCTGTCACGGATGCTGCCGCAAGTCGCCGCCGCGTCCCGCGTTGACTCCGCCGCACCCCAGCGGTCAGCCCGCCGGGCTGGCTATCGTGTTTCTTTGTTTTCCCATTGGGAGGCGGGGTGTTTCCGCACACGGTGAAAACACGCCCCGCCTCCCAGGGGAAAACGCTTTCTGGGGGACGGTGGCCATTTACAAGGAGATGGACAGCCATGGAAAACACACAGGACAGCAAGATCGTTAACGCAAAGACCGAACCAACCCCGGGCCATTTCGCCCTGCATTTTGACCTCGGCACGTTCGAGGGCTTCAACTTCAGGGACGATGGCGCGATTGACCGCATTCTGAGCGCCCAGGAGGTTGTTGACTGGGACCACGACGCCCACGGGGAGGCCGAGTTCTGGCCCTCCGGGGACCACGCCGGGGTCGCCCTGGTATTCAAGGGGCAATCCGCCGTCACGGCCAGCCAGTTGCTGGCGCTGGACCGCGTGCTCGCGGAACTCGGTGACGACTCGACGCTCAACTGCCTGCGCGTCCACCACGCCGTGGGTTGCTGTGGTTACGACCTGGCCAGCCTTACCGCCGAACAGGTCGAAGACCAATGCCTCCACGTGTTCGAGGGAACGAGCTTCATCGACTTGCGCAAGGAAGCGGCCTTCGAGCTCTTCGAACTCTATTACCCGGATGAGTACCGGGTTTGGGAGAAATCCCCGTGCGACGGGTTGATCTTCGATCAAGACCGCTTCCTTGACTCGCCCGTTTGGTCGGTCGAGGAGGTGCAACTGGGCGACACCAAGGCACTGATCGTCGCCGCCCAATGACCAAGGTACCGGACCACCCTCTTCCCGGGAGCCCTCTGCCTCGGGGAGAGCGGTCTCGTGTCGCCATTCCCGGCGGCTTGCTGCCGTCCGGCCCAGCTGTCCATCGGATGCACCTCCGGTGCCCTGCCACTCCCGGGCCTACCGCGGATCGCATTCCAGCGGGAAGGGCGGTCAGGCGCTGGCGAGGCTGGGGAATCCGCTCACTCAAGCCGGGCAACGAAGTTGCGCATCGGGCGCACGGGTTTGCGCCTTCCCCTGCCGATTCGCCCCAAGGCGCCCCCCCCGCAGCTGCGGACCCGTCAGAAGACGGTCCGGGTTGTCCGGCGCCGCAACCCGGTCTCGGTCGGCTTGGTTGAGCACCCGCCGCGCCAGCGGGTTGCCTGCGGACGTTCAGGCG
>CAYYMW010000517.1:0-4134 GCA_964472515.1 uncultured Verrucomicrobiota bacterium
CCGCCCCGCCCATGCCCCCCACGCCGATGCTGGCGATGTTGATGCGGTTATTGGCGCCGAAGACGCGAGCGGGCACGATCATCGGGACAGCCAGTGCGGCGGCCGCCGCGCTCGTGTGTTGGAGGAACTGGCGGCGATTGAGCCCGGAGTAAGGTTGGCGATGCTTGAGGATCATGGCGTTGGTTGAGTGCGAATCAGTTGCTTGCCGGTTCTGACGCGTTGGTCTGGTTCTGCATTCGATCCTGCGGAGGCTCCCACGTCAAGCCGGAGGTGGCGCGGGAGGAACTCGCCCCCCGATCTTGACTATCCGCTTGCCCCGGCAAGGCCCCCCCGCTTAGATGGCGGCGTGACAACGCGGCCCGCCGACTACCACATGCACACGCCCCTTTGCCGGCACGCGAAGGGCGAGCCCACCGAGTACGCCGCGCGGGCGCAAGCGGTGGGCTTGGACGAAATCGGCTTCTCCGACCATGCCCCCTTCCCCCAGGACGATTTCGACGACTGGCGGATGAAGTTGAGCGACCTGCCGCGCTACCTCGAAGGCATCCACAAGGCCCGGCAGGACCACCCCGGCCTGTCCATCCGCTGCGCCTTGGAGATCGACTACCTCCCCGAGGCGGAAGACTGGGCGCAGGAGCTCGCGGCCCGCCATCCGTGGGACTACCTGATCGGGTCGGTCCATTATCTTTCGGATCACTGGGACTTCGACAATCCGCAGAAGCTCTCCGAGTGGAAGAAGCGCGATCCTTGGGAGGTCTGGCAGGTTTATTGGGAGCGGCTGACCCGCGCGGCGGAGTCAGGCCTGTTCGACATCATCGGGCATGCCGATCTATGCAAGAAGTTCTGTTTCTACCCCCAGCAGGACTGCACCCCGTTGTTCCGGCGCTTCCTTGAGGCGGCGGCGCGCAAGTCGGTTTGCCTCGAGCTCAACACCGCCGGCCTCCGGAAGGACTGCAAGGAAATCTACCCCAGCCCTGCGATCTTGACGCTGGCCGCCGGCCTGGGGGTGCCCATCACGTTTGGCTCGGACGCCCATGCTCCGGAAGAGGTGGGGCAGGATCTGGACGCCGCGGTGAAGTTGGCGTGCGAAGCGGGCTACCGCCACTACTGCCGCTTCGAGCGCCGCCAGCGCCGGGTTTTGCCACTTCCCTGAGCCGCGGTCGACGGGTGAGAGAGCCGTGCCCTGTGGGGGGTCACTTCACCGACGCCTCAGCCGTCGGCCGGAGGCGGCTCAGCGCGGCCGCGTCCAGGTACTCGGCGTCCGGATCCGTATAACGGGCGTCCAGCAGGATCGGCACGCGAGCCGTGGCGGCCAGGTAGCGGCCGATGGCGGCGGAGTCCCCGATCCCAGCCAACGGGGCGTGGGCATCCCATAATTGGCCGGCCAGGTCCTTGCGGAAGCCGCTGACCAGCCACAGGCCGAGACGGTCTTTGAGCCAGCGGGCGGCTTCCTCGGGCGGCGTGCCCGCCGCGGCCAGCAGGGCCGTGCTGGGGGCCAGCTTGAGGTTGGGCGCGCCGAGGCGATCGAGCCACCGCGCGGCCTCCGGCAGGTTCCACGGCGGTTTCCCAAACGCCAGCCGCAAGTGCAGCGTAATCTGCCGCTCGGCGGCACGCGCCGCCAGCGTCTTGAGGGTCGCATCCAAGGCCGTGCGGCTTTGGTCGTCCGTGAAGTTGTTTTCCGGGAACCGGTGCAGGGTGAGCAGGAGGTCGCGGGCACTCAGGCACTCCATTTTGGCCAGCACATTCGTGATCGCCGCGAGGCTGGTTTCGTAATCGGCGTGGAGGTTGTCCATCAACCGAACACCGGGGTAGAGGTTGATGCCGGAGCTCAAATCCACCACCACCCGCAAGCCCTGGCGTTTGAGCCAGCCGGATTCCGCCCGCAACGCCGCCGTCTCGCGGTCGTGGAGATACCGCCAATCCACGACCACGCCGCCAAAGTGCTCAAAGAAGGTCGGCCGGGCCAGCAGTTCCGCCTTGAGCGAGGCCGGGCAACCTACCGGCAAGAGTACGTCCTTGGGGCGCGCCGGCGGCGTGGCGTGGGCGATCTCTGCGACACCCTGTTCGCGTACTTGCACCGCGAAGACGCGCACGTCGCCCCCCGCGATGACCTTATCGGTATTGCGTCCGACCCTGCTGGCGTCCACGCCCTCCGGCGCATAGCCCTCCGCGCCCTGCTCGGATTGGTCCAGCGGCAATTCCCGCACAGAACGCAACTCACCGCGGTGTGACACGATTCGAAAGGCCTGTTCACGCCAGGTGTTGTTGGCGATCCCCACGACCAACTCTCCCGCGGCGCGCCGGCAGGTGATGTAGCTCAGGCCTTCGCCTTCCACGGAAACCAGGCGTTGTGCCTGGAAGAGGCGGTCGAGCGCCTGCCGGGTGCCGGCCTCCAAACGGTAGGGTTTGGGCAGGGGCCGGTCGTTCTCGCTGCGAATCGCGGGCGTCGGCTGCTCCGGCTCCACACCGAAGGGGCTGGCCAGGAGCGTCAGTTGACCGTGCCCAACCGCCAGCACCTCATCGCGCGTCGCATTGGTGCGCCCCCACAAACCGTCCGGGAGCCGGGCCAGGTTGCCCGCCGTGATGACCAACTGCCCGCCCCGTTCCACATAGGCCTGGAGCTTGTCCCGCACTTCGCGGCCACCCCGGAGTTCACCCGCCACCACCACGGCCGCGTAGCGCTCCAGCACCCAGGTTGGCGCGTCGCTGAGGAGGCAATCGGCGATATCGCCGTAGGGGGTGGGCGCGATAAAGCCGGACTCGTCATGGTAGTAGGAGGAATTCGCGTAGCCGGGATAGAGCAGATCCAGCACGGCGTCGGTGAAGTAATCGCCGGGGGCATAGGGGAGGTTGCCCCAGACGCGATAGACCTTGTCGGTGTAGAGGTGGCGCGGGAACGACCAGCCCGAATAGTAGTCCAGCAGCAGCGCCACCGGGGTGTGCATCACGCCCGGCTGACCGTGCTCCTTGACCCAACGCCCGGCCGCCTGCTGGATGCGGCCGATGGGCGAGAGTTGCTCGCCGACAAACCAGCCATTTTCAAAGCCGACCGCCACGGAGTTGTAGAGGATGTGGCTGTAAAGGAGCCGTTTGAGCAGGCTCAGGCTGCTCCCTTTGGTCGGGCCGAACTCATATCCATCGCCGCGTCCGCCGGAGCCATAGACCTTGTAGCCCCAGCGGTTGTAGATGGAGGCATTGCCGAACCACGGCACGCCGTACTGCTTACCCGCGCCGCGGATGAAGGCGTAGTAGACCTGGTTGTTGGGCAGGGCCTGGGCCGTCTCCGCGCCGATGAGCGTGTAGGTGCCCTCTTTCAGAAAATAGTGGCCGAAGTTGAGCGATACCAAGGTGGCGTGCTTGTGGCCAAGGTCATCGCTCATCCGTTCGAAATGGCGTTGGAAGTTCAGGTACTGCTCGAACCGGTCCGCCGAGGCCGGGGTCATCTGGTTGGCGTACCCGCCGATATAGCGCCCGTCTTGCTCGCCAATGTCCGTGCCCAGCCACCGCTCGCCCAATTTCGACTCCAACGTCGCGAAGGCCTCCGTCGGTGGCACAAACTGCTGCCAGTAGCCGCCGGGACCTGAGCCCGGCACGTAGCCCCAGATGTCGAACAGGTAGAGCTCACGCCGCCGGATTTCCTCGGCCAGGTCGCCGAGGTTCTTGGCAAAGAGGATCGGGTACGAGGGCCAGATCACGTTGCCCAGTTCGTGGGTGCGGGTGAACTTCTCCAGTTCCTCGGCATAGCCCACAATGCGGTCGTCCTGCACGTTGAACCCGCGCAACGTGGTAAACTGCGTGCGGTGGCCGAAGGTTTCCCAATCCGGCGGCTTGACCGCGCGGCGCTCATAGTCGGGATGTTCGCGGGGTTCCAGCAAATGGGAATAGACGCGGAGTGGGGGAACGACGGGCGCCTCAGCACTCCGGGTGGGGAGGGTAGGCAGGAGAAGGGGGACCCCCAGCAGGATTCGAAAGAACGCGGTGTTCATAGGCGCGTGGCGATGACGAGCATGCGGGTGTCGCGGAGGGTTGGCGATGACAAAAGCAGTCGGTCCAGCCTGTGAGTCACTGCCGGGCGGCCATATGGAGGATCATCGCGTCCGCCCAAGCCCACCGTCCCCCGGACCCCCCCTTAGT
>CAYYMW010000518.1:0-4119 GCA_964472515.1 uncultured Verrucomicrobiota bacterium
AAGAAAATCCCAAATACTCCTTGCCAAAATCAACACCGTTACTGGGCTAGCATATTCCCGGCCCTACAGGCCGGTTGAGGTGCTGCGCACAGCGAGATCGTGGCGGGCGGATGATGGTCGGCGAGATGGGGGCGGGACCTATGGTCGGTGTGAGGACGCGGTGGGGTGAGTCAGGGTGGCGGTCCTCGGCGGAGCTGACCCTTGGGCCATCATCCGCTGCCCCGTTGGGGCAGTCAGTCAGCCAACCCTAAGGGTTGGGAGGATGAACCCGGTGGTCTTCGCGGCGCTCGACCCACCGGTAGCGGTCTGGCGGGCCTTGCGGGATGCCGAGGGCGGTTTCGACCAGGTCCTTGGTGAGCCACCCTTGGTCCTCCACGACAGAGGTGGGAACACCGGCGGAGTTCCGGCACTACTCGCCCTTGGTTTTGGGGACTTCGAATCCGGGCAAGGCCGCCCGGACCAGTTTCAGGAATCCCTGACGGTTGGCGATATGGAGCCCGCCCCCCGAGCAAATGAGTTCGTTGGATGGGCTGTGAAACGAGTAGGTAGTCCCATGTATGCCGAAGTCGACCAGGAAGTCGGCGAAGGCCTGACCCTGCCATGCCCGCAAGGCAAGACACGGTTGCCAGGGTTCCATGCTTCCCCACAGTTCCGCCGGAATAACGTCGTTCTCAGGGCTGAGGATCAACTCAGCGAAGGCCCGAATCGCCTGCCGGTCCAACGGTTTACCGCGCGCAAGAACTCGGCGGCCCGACATCAGGACGGTGGAAGGCCGCCGGGGGCCGACGGACTGCCAAGGGTCGATCTGGAACACTTCCAAACGGTCGGCTGTCTGGAGCATGCGAATCTGGTCGGTGCCGAACCTGGCGACAACGTGTTCGAAAGGGTTGACCCCAAAAGAGTAGAATAGTACTTCGAGCGGGGAGATGGCCTCCTCGGCCAAAAATCTTGGCAGAGGCTCGGCTTCATAGCTGCGAGCCTTCGCGTCGTTCAGCTTCCGGAGGACGGCAAGGTGGAGTTCCCGCTCACGGGGATACCTCAAGGGAAGGAAACCACTCACCCGCAGCAACACGAACCCGTTGGTCGTGACCTGCCCGTTGCAGTAGGTGGCGCCGCTTTCTGGAGAGTAGCTCACCCCCTGCCGTTTCGTCCCCATAAGCAGGGTAACGCCGCGCGGGGATGGAAGGGCGGACCTGAGACAGTCCTCCAGGACGTAGATGGGCGGTGTGGAGGCAGCAGCCCGGAGCAGAAACAGGGCGTGGTCAGGAGGCGTCTCAGGGATCTGGAAGCGTTCGATCAACCGAGTTGCCAAGTGCGCCAAACGATCCCGCGGGACATCCGAGGAACGCCCTTGCCTTGGCTTTCGTTCGGCCTCCTTGGGCGCGGGTTCGCCAAGGAGTTGGATGCCTTCTTCGTCCGGCACCAAGACCAACTTAGTGTCCATGGCACCGCAGATGGCCAGAAGCGCAATTCCGCGCTGGCCCGAGGCGAGCCGTTCTATGGAGGCGGTTTCGAAGGGCAGATCGAAACGAAAGAACTGGGACACGCCTGCCCACGGGGTTTCGCCGGCGAGGGAACGCATGGCTGCCGCCAATGCTGCGGGGTCGTTCAGGTTGTCGCAGAGCAGGATGCATTTCGGGACGTTGGTGCCCAAGCGCTGTTGCAGGTCCTCCCACGCCGCCGCCAGAAACGGTGCGGCAGCGGGTTGCGGCTGGGCGGCTTCGGCATCGTTGAGGTGCCGAGTCACCGAGACAAAGAGGGGAGGAGTGAAATCCACGGCGCCTTCAATGACGATCCTCTCGGCAGGCTTCATACCTGACCAAGACCCCTTGGGGAGGCTTGGCAGGCACCAAGCGCTGAGCAAGTGTCCATCTGTGGCGAGGAGCCCGATCCTTGTCTCTGCCGGCAAGCCCGCAGTCCCTTTGCCGGCCTCGAGATGGCGTGCTCCGATCACGACGGTCAGTTGGATCTGCTTCCGCGCGATTAGTTCACCATGGAAGGGGTTGTCGTTGGGAAGCCCAGGGCCACCATCGCGGGCCGGTTGAGCGATCATCCTGGTCTCCGTGGCCTGAATGGAAGAGTGGTCGCGCAACCAGTCCGCGTCGCAGGAGAGCCGCCGCAGCACCTCCAGTGCCTGGGCAGGGGCGGCTTCCCGGGAAAGGGTGAGGACGTCGTTGGTGAGATGGCGGAGGATGGGGCTGGCTGGGCCCTTGTTCTCAAAGAGATCCCGGCGCCAGATTCGGTAGAGGAAGCCATCGGCGAATTCGTACCCACAGCATTCGGCCAGCACCTTCGCCGAGGGATACCGCGATTGCCCCTGGAGGAGGACTTGAGCGTTGGTGAAGGACTCTACGGGCAGGAAGCCTCCCTCGGCCAGCGCGCGGGAGATTGCCTGGGCCCGCTTGAGGAACGCGTCCGTGGCCTGCTCCTTGTAGGTTCCAAGTGGTTGATCGGCAACGGCAGTGGCTGCCCCAAGGAACATCATTAGAGCCGCCATGCACCAAACCGGTTGCGCCCGACACCGTGCCCAGGTGCAGCGTTCGCGGAGATCCAGACCCCTACCGCCACGAATGGTGGTTTTCATAGTGAGTTGGCGTTTATTAGCATATCTCGCGCCAGTTGGCAGCGAGCCGCAGGCGCGTTCGGGATTTGGGGGGACACACAGGGCCGGGGAGCCAACGCAGGCACCCCGATTCGGACCTGGTGGTCGGCCTTGCAGGCCTCGGGAGAAGACGGGGTGGCAGGTTTCCTGGGCCTCCAGCCCAGGCTGTCACATGACGGGCCTTCGGCCCTGAAGAGGGGGTACACGCTTCATCCTTTGGCGCGGGGGGAGGTGATGCCCTGGGTGGCGGCCCAGCGGGTGATGTCCTGGCGTTGGATGGCGGCGGCCATGAGGTCGGGGAAGAGGTCGGGAGTGCAGGCGAAGGCGGGGACACCCAGGGCGGCCAAGGCGGCGGCGTGGTTCTGGTCGAACATGGGGGCGCCTTCGTCGCTGAGGGCCAGCAGGGAGATGGTCTGCACCCCGGCGGCGACGAGTGTGCCGACGCGCTTGAGCATTTCCCTGGCGTTGCCGCCTTCGCACAGATCGCTGATGAGCACGAGGATGGTATCGTGCGGCTGGCGGATGAGGCTCTGGCAGTAGGCGAGGGCCTGGTTGATGTCCGTGCCGCCACCCAACTGGGTGCCGAAGAGGACGTCGACGGGATCGGCGAGCTTGTCGCTGAGGTCCACCACGGCGGTGTCGAACACGACCATGCGGGTGTTGACGCTGGGGAGGCTGGCCAGCACGGCGCTGAAGACGCCGGCGTAGACGACGCTGGGAGCCATGGAACCGCTTTGGTCGACGCAGAGGACGATGTCGCGCAGGGAGGAGCGCTTGCGGCCGAAACCGATGCGGGTTTCGGGGATGATGGTGCGGTAGTCGGCCTGGTAGTGCTTGAGATTCGCGCGGATGGTGCGGTGCCAGTCGATCTCGTTGTGGCGGGGGCGGCGGTTGCGGGTGGCGCGGTGCAGGCTGCCCAGGACGGCCTGACGGGTGGGTTGTTCGAGCTTGCGCTTCAACTCGTCCACCACGCGCTGCACGACCACGCGGGCGGTCTCCTTGGTCTTGTTGGGGAGGACGTTCTTGAGTGCGAGCAACTGGGTGACCAGGTGGACGTCCGGCTCGACGGTCCGCAACAGTTCCGGCTCGAAGAGCATCTGTTTCAGATCGAGCCGCTGGAGCGCGTCCTTCTGCATGACCTGAACAACGGAGGTGGGGAAATACTGGCGGATATCCCCGAGCCAGCGGGCGACGTTGGGGCAGGAGGAGCCGAGGCCACCCCGGCGGTCGGATTCGTAGAGCGCCTGGAGCGCGCGGTCCATGCCGAGGTCGGCGCCGGTGAGGGGGGCGAAGGTGGGGCAGGCCTGGTCCTCGGCGTCGGCGCCGAGGATGAGGCGCCAGCGGCGGGAGCGTTCGTCGACGGGGGGAGTCATGGCTGGTCCTCCAGTTTGAGGCCGAGCAGTTGGGCCAGCAGCGGGAGGGCGCGGTTGGCGCGGGCTTCGTCGAAGGCGTCGGTGGCGCCGGGCGTGGCGGCCAGGGGCCGGGGACCGCTCGCGGCCCGGACGCCCATCTGGCGG
>CAYYMW010000519.1:0-4117 GCA_964472515.1 uncultured Verrucomicrobiota bacterium
GGTCCAATTGATAAATGCGCTTCCCGCAGGCGACGGTCCAGTCGCGCTGCACCACCCGCTCCTCCTCCCAACTGAGCACCTCGTCCAAGTGGCTTCGGTCAGACTTATCCTGCCATGGGTTTCGCCGAAGAGCTTCCGATAGGCCACTCCTTCCACAATCACAGTCACAAAAAAGGCGGGGATCAGCAGCACCAGACAGGCAGCAGGGATCATCCAGTACAGGCGCTCCTCCAACGGCAGCAACCAAGGGGCTTGGACCGTTACCGTATACACTCAGAACCACGGTTCCGGAAGCCGCGGATACTTGCCCCCGCCCACGATCATCTGGACCACGATCAAGGCTACCCAGAGAATCGGAAATCCGAAGATCGTCGACACCCCGTTCGCCACGGCACTGCCACTCCACGCCTGCTTCCAGCCAAGGCCAAGCCAACGCCGACACAGCACCGCCTCGATGGCAATGATCACAGGCAGTGAGACAAGTAGAAAGGGCATCTGCACGAACAACATGGGTACACCCGCATTGGCGAACACCGGTGTCATCGTGTTGGCGAGCATTGACAGGCGAGTGCGGGTTCGAGCGTCGAGGTGGCCCCACGGCCATTCAGGCACGGGTACCGCACGAGCAAAACTCCGCTCAATTCCATGGGGTTACAGAACCTCACCCACCCATCGCCGATCAAGCGGTTTCGCGGTCACGCCTACCCACGGTCAGGAATGAAAGTCGCCGGGTTCGATCATGGCTCTCAGCCAGCGCTTAGCGCCGCACCCAAATAAGACCATCCCAACCGTCACTTCCTGCAACCGAATCCACCGGGTCCATGGAGCGTTGGTCCTGCCGATCACACCACGGCTAGGCTGGCGGTGATGAAAGCTGTCATCCGCGATTCAGGAGGAAGATGGAAGCGGCCTCCCGCCGGCCAGCCTGGTACCGCAGGAATCCTTGCCTGCGGGTGGCGAAGGCTTCCAGCCTCGCCCCCTGTCCCCAATCCTGCCCTCCGCAGGAGCGTGCGCAGCACCGCCCGCCCCGTGCGCTGTGTCTGGTGCCTCGCTGGACACCCGGCGCCGTCCCGAGGACGCCTTTGCGCCCTACGCCTCACGTTTTGCCTCCTGCCCTGCGCCCGACATGCCCTGTGAGCGGCAAATAGCTGCAAATAGCAGCAAAATCGCGATCATCGTCTTCTCCCGTGCCTGTCACCCCGGCCTCTCGCCACGCCGGGGCCGCTTGGGCCCCGGGCACCAGCAGGCAAGGATGCCCGCGCTACAGGACATGCGGTGGGGTGCTGCGCACGCTCCTGCGGAGGGCGATATCGCGGCGGGCGAGACGGCGGGTTCTCTCCTGTGGAGTGCGCCGGCAAGGCATCGCCGCGACGGCGCTTTTCCCAAGGAGCCCGAAAGCGGTGTCGCGCTGCGCTTGCCACCGCAGTCCATAGGGCGGGCCGTCAAGCAGCAGCGTGGAGCGCCAACATCAGGCGGTGCTGCGCACGGCCAGCGAGAAGTCGCGAAAGCGCTTGGAATTCTGGCGACCGCGCCTAACCTGAAGCCACAGTAAATGGGCATCGAATCCAAACCTGTATTTCATCCGGAGGTGCTCTGCCAGCAGGCGCGGGCGTTCGGCGGGCGGGGACCGGAGCGGCTTGGACCCGCACAGGGCTCCGCGCGATGCCAGCGGAACGGGATGATGAGTGTCCATGGTTAAGACCGTCCCCATAATGCCGCCGATTCCGAACCCGGACGGGGAGGTGGGCGCATCGAGACTATGAAACGGGCGACTTTGTGGATTCCTGTGACGGCGGCAGGCATTTTTGTCCTGTGGCAAATGTTTATCCCCGAACGGATGCTGCCGTGGAACGTCCATCAGAGGGACGACTCACGGGTCATGGGCCTCATCCGTGGTGGCATTCAACGGCATTTGGATTCGGGCGGGCAACTTCCCACCAACTGGCAGCAAGCCTCGAACGTGGTGGACTGGAAGGCGATATCCGACATCTGCGGCCGCAGTTGGTTGCCCTTGCCGACCGAGGGTTGGCTGTTCCTCAAGACACCGGTGCTCATGGAGACCGCCGGCCGGACAGGCTACGTGTTTCTGGTGCGCTTGCGCGCGTATGACCATAGCCGCTGCGCGCTGAAAATCGGATCGGTGGACCCCAACTCCGCTCCAACTGCGGATCTGAGCAACTACGTTAGCGACGTGTGGCTCGACGACAGACGTCTGCCCGGTGCAATCCTGACCCAGTTGGAGAGGGTGAAAGCAAGATGATCCATGGCGTTGGACGTCTTCTCCAACACTTTGGATAGAGGGGTGGTTGGCAGTGGTGGCACATGAACGGCGGCTGCTGGAGAAGGAAAGGGGGGGTGCCTGCCGCGTCCCTTGGCCCCAAGTCCTCGCCTGCCTCGGCCCAACCCATTTTACCACCGCTCCCGCCGTGCGCAGCACCGCCTCAGCGTTCCATGGCTTCGCGGATGAGGCGGGTGAGATCCGCGTAGGCGTCGACCGCCTGGAACTGCGGAAACTGCTGCCGGATGGAGGCCGGGGCGCGGAAGAGGATGCCGGTGTTGGCCTCGGAGAGCATGGCCACGTCGTTGAAGGAGTCGCCGGCGGCGATGACGCGGTAGTTCATGCCCCGGAGCGCGGCCACGGCTTTCTGCTTCTGCTCGCGGACGCGCAGTCGGTAGTCGGTGATCACGTCGTTTTCGACAACCAGCCGGTGGCAAAGCAGCGTGGGCCATTCGAGCTGGCGCAGCAGCGGCTGGGCGAATTGCTCGAAGGTGTCGGAAAGGATGATGACCTGCATGGACTCGCGCAGGTTCCGCAGAAAATCGAGGGCGCCCTCGAGGGGACGGAGGGTGCCGATGACGGCCTGGATATCCGAGAGCTTGAGGCCGTGCTCGGCGAGCAGCTTGAGGCGTCCCCGCATGAGGACATCGTAATCCGGGATGTCGCGGGTGGTGAGCCGGAGCTTCTCGATGCCGGTCTTCTCGGCCACGGCAATCCAGATCTCGGGCGTCAACACGCCTTCCATGTCGAGGGTCACGATCGACTGTTGCATCGGCGGATTGTCCGGAAAAAGGGGCGGTCTGTCCAGTCGGAGCGGAAGCGGGCCATTTCGCGGCTGACAGGCGGGGCGCAAAATGGCAAGAACGGTCAAGCATCCCCGCCCTTGGGTGGCGTATGGATGGGTTGTCGACGGTGCGAAGGCATGAAGGCGACCACGCTGCAATTCTACAAGCAGTCCCTGCTGCGCGTGCTGGTGCATATCCAGGAGCGGTTGGACGAACCGCTGCCCCTGGAGGAACTGGCCGCGCGGGCGGGGCTCTCGCCCTATCATTTCCACCGCGTCTTCTCCGGCATGCTGGGCGAATCCCTGCACAGCCATATCCGGCGGCTCCGGCTCGAGCGGGCGGCCCTGCGGTTGAAGCTCACGCGCCGGGCGGTGGTGGACATCGCCCTGGAGGCGGGCTTCGAGACGCACGAGGCTTTCACCCGCGCCTTCCGGAGCACGTTCGGGCAATCGCCCACGCAGTTCCGGGCGGCCCGGGGCACAACGCCCCAGGTGCGCGCGGCGTGCGGCGTCCACTACCGTGAAAATCAACCCTTGCGGGACTTCCGGTCCCATCCCAACTCCTTACGCGCCATGAACATCGCCATCAAGACCATCGCTCCCCTCCGGGTCGCCTTCATGCGGCACACCGGCCCCTACCACGAATGCGGCGCGGTGTGGGACCGCTTCTGCACCCTGCTCGGCAAGGAAGGCTTGCTCGGGCCGGGCGCCCAGTTCATCGGGCTTTCGCACGACGATCCCGAAGTAACGCCTCCAGACAAGCTCCGCTACGACGCTTGTGTGAGCGTGGACGACACGTTTGCGCCCTTCGGCGAAGTGGGCGTGCAAGTCATCCCCGGCGGCGAATACGCGGTGATGACCCACCACGGCCCGTACGAGCGCCTCAACGAGACCTATGGGAAACTCATGGGGCAATGGCTGCCCCGCAGCGGCCGGGCCCTCGGCAACTCCCCCTGCTTCGAGGTGTACCTGAATTCACCGGAGAGCACCGAACCCGCCGACCGATTGACAGACATCCATGTTCCCCTCGCACCCCGGCACACGCTGACGTGACA
>CAYYMW010000520.1:0-4081 GCA_964472515.1 uncultured Verrucomicrobiota bacterium
ACCCAACCCCTCCACCCGTCCCCGCTCGCCTGCCATCGCTACCTCGCTCCCGGGGGCACGATCAAGGTCTGTCCCGGTCGGATTCGGTTCAAATCCACGCGGGGGTTGGCACGTTGCAAGTCCCTTACCTGCAAACCATAACGCTTGGCAATGCGGCTCAGATTCTCGCCCTTCTGCACCACGTGCGTCCGAGGTGCAACCGCGCCGGTCACACCGGCGCCCGCCGGGTTGGCCGGGGCCGCCGGTCGCACAATGGGCGACTGGACGGGGGCGGTTGCCGCCGGTCGCGGGGTCTGGACGCTGGGTGCCGCCGGAGGCACCGCGGGAGCGGTGGCCGGCCGAGAGGCCCCTTGGGGAGAGGCTTGGGGAAGGGCCGGCTGCGGGGAGGCGGAAGCAGCCGCACCCTGCCCGGGGAGGGTACCCGGGGAGGGCGCCGGAGCTTGCGGCACCGGGGCGCGCTGGAGCGCCTGCACCGCCGCCTCGGCCGCCCGGACCCGTTCGATCAACTGCGTCCGCTCCATCAAGGCCTGCCGGGACCATTGCTGCCAGGCCAGCAAGTTGGTGCGGAGGAGCGCGTTGGTCAGGATCAGGCCGCGATTCGTCGCCACGGACAGTTGATACGTGTAAGCCAGGGATTGATTCGTCGCGGTGAGCCGCCCCCACGCCTCCAGCACCGCGCGGTTGGTAACCATCAGATTCGAATTCACCTGCCGCAGCACGAGGTTCGAGGAGGCCAGGTTGTCGATCATCCGTTGCCAGACCGGCGACACGGGCATGGGCGGCGCATGGCTCCCAATCTCCTTGGTGCAGACGTCGATGAACTGTCGGATCGTTTCGGCGTCCTTGTGGGTGGGCTTGAGTTCGAGCACCCGCTGGAAATGGTAGATGGCCGCCGCGTTGTTGGTGACGTGCTGGTAGTACAACAAGCCCAGCTCCCAGTTGGCGCTCACCGAGCGCGGGTTCACCTCCAGCGCCTTCTTGAGACTCTCGATGGCCCCCTCGTAATCGTAGGCGTTCTTCCTGGCCCGCGCGTCCGCGAGCATGGGGTTCTTGTCGTCGTCCGGCGCGCCTTCCGCAAAACGGTCGCACCCCGCCACAAGCAGGCTCATGGCGAGCAGCAGGTAAAGGATCAGTCCGGGCTTTTCCCGGTCGTTCATGCGCCGAGGCTAGACCAAGACCCCGCCGTGCGCAATGGTGCGATGCGCTTCTCGCGACGGCGGCATGCGGCGCGGCTCCTGCCCAGCTGGGCCTTTGCGCGCTGTGGGTTCTGGAAGATCATTGCTCAGCGTGCGGTTCGGGTAACTGCCTTGCGTTGAGGTCGGGCTCGCGCTACCCCGAGGCAAGGCCGCTACACCACTGTTTCCAGTGCCTCCCTTTCGGGCGACTTGGGCGCTGCCAGCGCCCCAAGTCGTTGGTCCAAGGTGGCCAGGATTCCGCCCTGCCGGACGGCCAAGCCGAGCAGGTAGGCATCGGTGACCTGTTGGTGCCCCACCAACCGCTGTCCGGCAGAGGCAGCCGCGTCGGCGAACGGGATCGCATCCGGCCAGAAGGTGTGATCCCTAGCGGCGGTGTTGGCGGCGAGTACCTGGATCGCTTCGTGAGGCCGGACGGCGTCGCGAGAAAACGCGGGGTTCGACACGATGCGGACAAAACCGGCCTGGGTGATCGGGCAGGTCGCCCAACCCCTCGCCCGGTGCCGCGCGAACCACTTCAACGCCAACTCGTGCCGCTCGTGGCTGGGCTAGAGCAGCGCGATCAGCAGGTTGATGTCCAGCAGACGTACTTTCATACGCCGTCGTGCTCCAGCCGGCGCACGTCGTCCGTGGTGACTGGAGGCGAGTCCTTGGGGAGTTGGAAGACCACCAGACCGCCTTTGGCCTCGGTAGTGGTGGGTGCGTTCAGCCCCCGGCGCACGAGGTCGGAAACCGTTCTGCCCAACGAAACCCCCCGCAGCTTCGCCTGCCGGGCGGCCAGTTCCAGAACGTCATCGTCCGGCGTCAGCGGCGTTCTCATGAGAGAACGATGCGCCTGGTGGTGTTTGATGTCAAACCCACGCCTGCGCATCACCCCGTCGACTTGGTGCGGCCCTGCTTGCGCTTCCCGCAGCTCCAAAGAACCGAATGCCATCCGCGCGAACTGCCGGGACAGGCGGCGGAGACCCCGGCGCGTCTCGATGACCTCGGACCCTTGCCCCCTACAGCAACCGTTGCTGCCGTTGCTCCTTGGAGAGGGTCTGGCCGAGGCTTTCGTGCCGCGCGCGGCGGCGCTCCATGATGTGCTTGTTGACGGCCGGGTCGTAAGGGACGGGATACTTGCCGTCGTAACAGGCCATGCAGAACGCGCTGCGCGGGTGGCCGGTGGCCTTTACGAGCCCCTCGTGCGAGAGGTAGGAAAGCGAGTCGGCCTTGAGGTATTGGCGGATCTCGTCGGTGGTGAGGTTGGCCGCCATCAGTTTGTTGCGGTCGGGAAAATCGATGCCGTACACACAGGGCCACATGTGCGGCGGGCAGCTCACCATCACGTGCACCTCCTTGGCGCCGGCCTCCTTGAGGTTGCCGACGCGCGTCTTGCAAGTAGTGCCGCGGACAATCGAATCGTCGATGATGATGACGCGCTTGCCCCGCACCAGGTCGCCGACGAGGTTGAGCTTCACCCGCACCGCAAAATTGCGAATCAGCTGCGACGGCTGGAGGAAGCTGCGGCCCACGTAGTGATTGCGGACGAACGCCATCTCGTAAGGAATATCCGACTCGAGCGAGTACCCCAGCGCGGCGCAGTTGCCGCTGTCCGGCACCGGGATCACCAGGTCCGCCTCGCGCGGATTCTCGCGGGCCAGTTGCCGGCCCATCTCGACGCGCGCCGCGTACACGTTCCGGCCGCTGATCGTGCTGTCCGGCCGGGCAAAATAGACGTACTCGAAAATGCAGAACGCGCGCTCCTTGTGCCCGGGGAAGGCCTGAAAGCTGTGCAGGCCCTCTTTATCGATGATCACGACCTCGCCCGGCTCCACGTCGCGGACAAATTGGGCCTGGATGAGATCGAAGGCGCAGGTTTCGCTCGAGAGCACCCAGGCATCCCCCAACTTGCCGATCGACAGCGGGCGGAAACCATGCGGATCGCGCACGCCAATGAGTTCCTGCTCGGTCATGATGACCAGCGAGTACGCGCCCTCGATATGCCGGATGGTCTGGACCAGGTTGTTCTCCACGCCGCCCAGAGTGGGCTGGGCCAGGAGATGCAGGATGATCTCGCTGTCGACCGTGGTCTGAAAGATGGAGCCGCGCGCCTCGAGTTCCTCGCGCAACTGGGACGCGTTGGTGAGGTTGCCGTTGTGGGCCACGGCGATCTGGCCGCGGCCGCAATCCACCGTCAGCGGCTGGGCGTTGCGGATGTGCGAGGAGCCGGTGGTGCTGTAACGGGTATGCCCCACCGCCATTTCCCCCACCAGATCGTGCAGGGTGGAGCCGGTGAAGACCTGTGGCACCAGGCCCATGCCCCGATGCACGCGGAACTGCTTGCCGTCGCAAGTGACGATGCCGGCGCTCTCCTGGCCGCGGTGTTGCAGCGCGTAAAGGCCGTAGTAGGTCAACTCGGCGGCATTGGGGTGGCCGTAGATGCCAAAAACACCGCAGTAATGCTTGGGATGCGTGGACATGGGAGGGAGAAGCTCAAGGCTGGCGCCGGCCCCAGAGGAGCCAGAGCAACGGGCCGAACACCGGGATAAACACGATGACGATCACCCACAGGAGCTTGGTGTTGGTCGGTTTGCCACTGGTCAGGCAAGTGACGAGCGCCCATACCGCCAGCGCCAAGCCGATGAAACCCATCAAGGGCAGCACCAGCGCGAGGGCGAGCTTGAGCAGGACCAGACAGACCACCAAGGCCCCGAGCACCATCAGGATGGTTACGATGTTCATGGGTCGACGCGGGGAATGCGCGCGCGGGGAATCCAACAAGGTTTCTCCCGTTCCCGCAAGCCCTCATGTCACCGCGGTGTGACAGCCGCTGGAACGTTGAATCCCAACCTGCTACGCATCAACGATTTGCCACCCAATCCCTCCCTCCCACTGACGTCCCTCCT
>CAYYMW010000521.1:0-4063 GCA_964472515.1 uncultured Verrucomicrobiota bacterium
GCGAGACGCGTGAGCGCGGCCCGGGAGGTCCCGACCGGCGCGAATATGGAGCAGGCCGCCGCCTCAAGCCGCCCCTCGATGGGCTCCATGGACTCGGTATTAGGGAGAGTGGAAGTGGTCCGGTGGACTGGGGTTGGGGGAAGCCGTAATACGTAATGCGTGATGGCGTAAAACGTGATGGCGAAAGCCGGGGTTGCGGCGAACCCGGGGGGGGCCGTTGAGATCGCGATCAGGCGTCGCTCCGCGACGCGGGGGAACCGGTTGAGCCCACCGTGGGCTGAAGCGCCACGGCTACCGGCGGTTCGTCGCTTCGCGACGAGGGGGTAGTGTCAGCCTACGGCGGGCGGTATTGCGCACGGCGCGGCTGCGCCGGGCAGCATGGGAGCGGAGAGGAGCCGGGGCAGGATGCCCCGGTCACCAGCAGGCTGGAAGCCTGCGCTACAACAGGCACCTTTGCCGGCGCGGCGGAAACCCGCGCAAGGCGGGAGAGGTAGGTGTTCCCGGGGTGTCACGCCGGGCTTCCCCGCGCCCCGCCGGGGCGCGGTTGGATCTAAGAAGACGGTTTTAACCGGTGGGCGCGCTGCGCTTCCCACCGGCTACCTGCTTTCGATCCCTCCGGGATCTTGAGCTCAGGCGCGGTGCTGCGCACGCTCCTGCGGCGGGCGAGAGGGTGGGCGGTTGTGGGAGGACCGGATTGACACGATTGACAGGATTGACGGGGTTGGGGACGGCGACGAGCCGTCGGCAGTGCCGCGCACGCTCCTGCGGAGGGCGATATCGCGGCGGGCAGCACGGGAGCGGAGAGGAGCCGGGGCAGGATGCCCCGGTCACCAGCAGGCTGGAAGCCTGCGCTACAACAGGCACCTTTGCCGGCGCGGCGGAAACCCGCGCAGGGCGGGAGAGGTAGGTGGGGACGGTTTTCCCGGGGTGTCACCCCGGGATGGGGCGCGTCCACGGCGTTGGCGTGGGCTAGCTCCGCTTCTCGTCGGCGTCGATGAAGTCGACGAAGTTTTTGATGTCGTCCCGGTCGGCGAGGCCGGCCTGTGCCTTGCGCTGCGCCAGCCTGGCTTGGGCGGTGGGGTCATCGGCCTTGGGGTAGTCGAGCATGGCGCGGCGGTGCGCTTCCTTCTCGGTTTCGGTCCGTTTGACGTGGTGCAGTACCCAGTCGGCAATCTCGCCGTCAGTGAGGCTATGGCGGACCAACTCGATAAAGGACTCCGCGCCCACTCCCGCGGCGTCAAGCCACATCCGGTCAAAGCCCTTGGTGAAGTTCGGCTGGTAGTCGGGATGCAGCTTGCCGGCAAGGTGGAGCCGGATCTTGTCGATGAAGCGGGGCAGGTGCATCCACCCGCACATGGTTTCGCGGGGGCTGCGGGGGAAAATGTAGTCACTCATGGGCGTCATCTCCTTCCGGATCGATCTTCAGCGCGGCCTCGAAGAGCCTGGAGAATTCGGAAATCTTGTCTGAAATCTTCTCCGGTTGGTTCAGAAGCGTCTGCATGTACTTCTCCGCCAACTCAGGTTTGCGGTGGAGCATCTCGGCCGCCGCCACAAGGAGGGAGAGATCGTTGTTGATATCGTGCCGCACCTTCGCCAGATGCCGGTTGAGCATCCTGACATCGTCCGCCGTCAGTTGGATCGCTTGGTAGGCCGCGCCCATGCGCCGAGCTTTGCGGGAGATGGACGCGAATGCAAGCGTCTTCGTCTCCGCCCGGCGTTCGCCGGCGCCTATGAAGGACCCGAATCCGCCCCTCGCATCTGGTCGAGCGTCCGCCGGACGAACCGGACCAGTTCCGGATTCTCGAAGGGCTTGGCCAGGTAGCCGGCCGCCCCCAGCGCCCGGCCTCGTTCGACCTCGCCTTCGGTCAAACCGCCGCTCAGGAGAATGATGACCGCCGCGGGGTCCTGGTCCATGATCCGCACCAACGCGTCCCAGCCGTTCATGCGTGGCATGTTGAGGTCCAGGAGCACCAAGTCGAACCGGGGTTGGGCTTCGAGGTACTTGCTGACCGCTGCTTCGCCGTCGGCGGCCTCCGCCACCTGATAGCCCCGATAGTTGAGCACCGCCCGGACCACCAGCCGCACCATTTCGTCGTCGTCGACGATCAAGATGCGCTCATGCCCTTCGAGCGCGGCCTCGGGCGGCGGCACCTCGACGGCGGTTTCGACGACGGCGGTTGGCGGTTTGGTGCGCGGCAGGAAGACGTGGAACTGGCTGCCGCGGCCGACTTCGCTTTCCACTTCCATCCAGCCCCGGTGTTCCGTCACCACGCTGTAAGCGATCGACAGGCCGAGGCCGGTGCCCTTGCCCGCCGCCTTGGTGGTGAAGTAGGGCTCGAAGAGCCGTCCGAGCACCTCCGGCGCCATGCCTTCACCGGTGTCGGAGATGGTCAGGCGGACGAATTCCGTGGCCTCGCGGCAGGGCGCGTTGTCTGGCGGCACCCGGGTCTCGTTGGTGAGCCGCAACCGCAACTCGCCGCCCTCGGGCATCGCGTCGCGCGCGTTGATGCAGAGGTTCATGACCACCTGCATCAACTGGCTGCTGTCGCCTTCCACGAGCCAGAGCGGGTCGGTGCCCAGTTCCTGCGTGATCTGGATGCGGCGGTCAATGCTGCGCCGCAGCATGGCGGTGACCTCCTGGGCCAGTTGGTTGAGGTCCAGCGGCTCCAGCCTGGGCTCCGTCTGGCGGCTGAAAGCCAGGAGCTTGCTGACCAACTCCGCCCCGCGTCTCGCGCTGGTCTGGGCGTAAGCCATGTTTTCCCGCATGCTCTCGGGCAGTTCCGCCGAAGCCACCAGATCGAGGTGGGAGAGGATCGCCGTCAGCAGGTTGTTGAAATCGTGCGCCACGCCGCTTGCCAGCGCGCCGATGGCCAGCATCTTCTGCGACTGGCTCATCGCCTGCTGCCGCTGGCGCTGCTCGGTGATGTCCCGGAAGACCAGGGTGGTGTAGCGCCGGGTGGCCAGGTGGACCGTGCTGATCCGGACCTCGGCGGGGAAGCTCTGGCCGTTGGCCCGCTGCAGGGTACGCGTGACGGTTGCCCCGGCCTCTTTCGCCGAGGCCGGGATTCCCTCCCCCTGGGTCAGCGCGGCAAAGACCGCCGGAATCTCCGCGGCGGACTGCCCCAGCACGTTTGCCCGGGCATGGCCCAGGGTCCGCTCCGCCGCACGGTTGTAGAAGACGACCTTGCCTTCCGAGTCGACGCTGAAGACCGCGTCGCCAATGCTGTCGAGCACGGCCAGGAGCGGCAGGACTTCGAGCAGGTTAGGCGGCAGGTCCGTGCCCTCGCGTCCGCTCGGCTGGCAGGTGACAATCCACTCGGCCGCCTGGTGGGCTGAACCGCTCAAGGGCGCGAAGACGAGGCTGACCGCCTCGCCCGGACGGGATTGGAGGCGGACCCCGTCCCGTATGAACGGCGCGTCTTTCCGGGCAGCGTGGAAGGCCTGGCGGAGTTCGAATTGGGAAGCGCCGGAAGCCAGCGACCACCAGGACTTCGCCACCACCTCCGAGGCCGAACGCCCGAACAGGAGTTGGGCCGCCCCGTTCCACGCCGTGATGATGCCATCGGCGTCGGTGGCAAAGGCTGCGCACCGCAACCGAGAGATGGTGGGATGCCCGCTTGGTTCACCCATATGGCCTCCAGTCTCAAAGCCCCATGCCGGGGCGTCAAGGATGATCCGGAGGCGGGGAGGGAACGGCCGCTGGGCACGGAAAGCGGCGATCCCCAGTGGAACCGCCGCTCGCCCGGAACCTCAATCCTCAGTTCTGACCGTTATTCCGCAACCACATAGAGCCGGTTGCCGTGCACAAACTGCACGTTCTGCCCCAAGGCCAGCCAGGGCTTGACCTCGGGGTGCTTGGCCATCAGCTCGAAATACGCGTCCGACCCGAACTTGAGCTCCACTTTGGCCAGCTTTTGGGACTTCTGAACCAGCGCGTCGATCCATTGGTTGCCATTCTGGTAGAAGGTCCGCCCGCCAACGTACCGGCTCTGGCCGACCTCTCCGCCGGGGGCCATGGCCGCCGGTTGGGTGGAAGCGCCGACCATGGGGGCCGCGGTGGGGG
>CAYYMW010000522.1:0-4058 GCA_964472515.1 uncultured Verrucomicrobiota bacterium
CTGTAGGCGGGATCGCCAGTGACCGGGTGCCGGATCGACTGCAGGTGCGCCTGAATCTGGTGGCTGCGTCCGGTGAGCGGTTGGGCGCGGAGGAGGGTGTGGCGCTCGAAACGCTCGGCGACGGTGAACACGGTGCGGGCCTTCTTCCCACGCCGGCGATCAACGTGGGCGAGCCAGGGTCGCGCCGGGTGGGGGGCCAAGGGAGCATCGACTTGGAAGGCGTCGGCAGCGGTTACTCCATCGACCAGCACCAGGTAGGTCAGGTGCGGTTTGGCGGCGGAGAACTGGTCGGCCAGGGCGGCCAGGCCTTCCTTGGTGCGGGCATAGAGTTGGACCCCGCTGGCCTCGGCGTCGAGCCGGTGGGCGTTGGCGAGGAAGGTGAAGCGATGCTCGACGGCCCAGCGGGCGCCGTTGCGGATGCCATCGTGGAGGAGGCCGGTGAGGCTGGGGCGCTGGGCGTCGTAGCGGTCCGGGGCGACGAGCAGGCCG
Organism: uncultured Verrucomicrobiota bacterium; assembly: GCA_964472515.1. Taxonomy (GTDB): domain Bacteria; phylum Verrucomicrobiota; class Verrucomicrobiia; order Limisphaerales; family J093; genus CAYYMW01. The sequence goes on from CAYYMW010000522.1 coordinate 490, forward strand.
TCGGGCTTGGCCAAGGCCAGGAGATGCTCGTCCTCGAACAGCACGGCCAGCGCCCACGCTTCACGGGTGGTGGCCGAGGTGAGTCTGATCAGGCTGTCCATGGCGGCGGGGGAACGCGGCGGCGCCAGACGCGACCGCGCGCCCGTCCCGCAAGCTTACTCATCTTTGCCGGCAATGGTGTCGATGTGGCTGGCTTCGACCTGCTTGCGGAACCACTGGTTGAAGGCGTCGAACTGCTGCGATTGACGCAGACCGGCGAGGAACTTCGGCAGGCCAGCCTTGAGATCGGCGTCGGGAACCGGGGTCCGCGCCTTAACGTAGAGCACGAAGGCGCCGTCGCGGCTGCGCGACGTGGCGCTCACGCGACCGGCAGCGACGCCGGAAGCGGCGTTGCGGAGCTGGCTGAGGTCCAGCCGGCGGTCGAGGTCAGGCAGCGAGCCGGTAGTGGCGGAGAACTTGGGCAACGCCAGGGGCGTCACCTTGGCTTCTTCGCAGAGGGCGGTGAAGGTCTTGCCCTGGGCCAGGCCGTTGGTGGCCTTGGCGTGGAACTCCTCCGCGGCTTTGCGTGCCATTTGGAGGGCCTGATCCTGGCGATAGTCTTCGGTCACGCGCAACTGGAGGTTTTCCAGGCTGGGCACTTCGCTGGGGAACTTTTGTTTGAGGGCGATCAGGTAGACCCCGTCCTCGGCCGGCAGCGGGGAGGAGAAGGGTTCCTCGGGCGTCAGCTTGAACGCGGTCTCGGTGAAGTTGGCGCGCACGCGCATGCGGCGGGGTCCCTCCATTTCGCTAAAGGGATCGGAGAGGAGGGCGGTCATCCCTTTGGAGGCCGCCAGGTTGGCGAGGTTCTCGGCCTTGACGGGTTGCATGGCGGCCAGGTTGGTGGCGAACCGCGCCGCTTCCTTGCGGGCCGCCAAGATGGCCTGCGCATCGCGGAGCTGCTGGCGAATCCGGGATTTGGCGGCGTCCGGGGGCATCACCTGACCGTTGGTGTCGGTGAAGTAGTTGGGGCCGCTGGCGAGATAGCGCCGGTCGATTTCCGTGCTGAGGTTGGTTTGTTTGGCGAGAAACTCCTCGGCTTGGGCGAGGTAGTTGGTCATTTCGAACTTGAGATAGTGGACCTGCACCTTCTCGGGGACGCGGTAAACGCTCTGGCGGTTGGTGTAGAACCTGGCCAACTCCGCCGGGTCAACCTGCACGCTGGCGAGGTAGTTGGTGACGGAGAAGAGGGCGGCCTCGCACTCGACCTGCTCATGCTCCTGTCCGTAAAGCATGGCGGCCTCGCGCGGGGTCACCAGACGGCCGGGGCTGCCCGCGACGGCGACCAAGTGCATGACGGCGACCTCGTGCTGCACGAAGCGGTGGAGGTCGGAGTCCTGGAGGCCCTGGCGGGGGAGTTCGAATTTGACGAACGAATCGTAGTTGGCCTTGGCGGAGCCGGGGTGTTTGGGATCGGAGAAGCGCTCGGTGATCCAGTTGGCCACGGCCGTCTCGTCGACCGGAATCTCCAGCTCGCGCATGGCGTCGAGCAACACGAGCCGGTTGCTGGTTTCGCGTTCGAGGCTGAAGCCGAAGCGGCGCGCTTCGGCGGTGTCGGGCCAGTTGCCGTAGCGGAGGAAGAAGCCCAGTTTGACCTCGTTGTAGGCCTGGACGTATTCCTTGCGGTTGATCTCCCGGCCGTGGATGGTGCCGAAAGCGTAACGCCGCCCGCCGCCGCGGTCCCCGTTGCCCACCGTGGGCGTGAAGTAGACCACGAAGCTGATGATCACCCCGGCAATAATGACTGCCCACAGCCAAGTCTGGTGCTTCCGAATCGTTGCAAACATATCGTCTTGCGAAAGTAAGCGGAGAACCTAACCGTCGCGCCCGCACGGGGTCAAACGGAAAACAGCGTTCCCGGGTCGAACGGCGGGGAGGTCCCGCTGAAGAAACCGGGCGAAACGTTCGTCCAAGCCGGTGCCGCAACAGCGGAAAAGCCTTGCTGTGTGGCCAACAAACGCGTAAATGGCATTCACACATGCGGCAATAGATTATGGAAATCAAAACCAATCAATTGACTCGTCGGCGCTTCCTCGGACAGACCTCGATGGCCATGGGCGCTGCCACCATCGCTTTCCCCTATGTGGGGCGGGTGCTCGGTGCGAATGACAGGATTAACGTCGCCTGCATCGGCGTGGGCGGCAAGGGCGACAGCGACAGCAGCGACGCCGGCAAGTTCGGCAACATCGTTGCGCTCTGCGATGTCGACCAGAATACGTTGGACAAGAAGGGCAAGCAATTCCCCGAGGCCAAGAAGTTCCGCGATTATCGCAAGCTGCTCGACGAGATGGGCAGCCAGATTGACGCGGTGACGGTTTCGACGCCGGATCATAACCACGGGGTGGCGGCGATCCGCGCGATGAAGATGGGCAAGCATTGTTTTTGCCAGAAGCCCTTGGTGCAGACCGTGGCGGAGGCGCGCATCATGCGCCAATTGGCGAAGGAGAAGAACCTGGCCACCCAGATGGGCAACCAGGGCAGCGCCGAGAACGGGCTGCGGCGCGCGGTGGAGGTGATTCAAGCGGGCGTCATCGGCAAGCCGTTGGAACTTCACGTCTGGTCCAACCGCCCGGTGTGGCCGCAGGGTTACGACCGGCCGGCGGGCAGCGACCCGGTGCCGGGGGAACTGAACTGGGACCAATGGCTTGGCCCGGCCGCGGAGCGTCCCTACAAGAAGGGGTGCTACCACACCTTTGCGTGGCGCGGGTGGTATGAATTTGGCACGGGCGCCCTGGGCGATATGGCCTGCCATACCGTGAACATGCCGTTCCGGGCGCTCAAGCTGGGCTATCCGACGGTGGTGGAATGCGAACTGGCCTCGCGGGTATACTCGGAGACGTTCCCCGAGACTTCGCGGATTCGGTTCGAGTTCCCCGAGCGGGAAGGCCTGCCGCCGCTCAAGTTCTGGTGGTACGATGGGAATCCGGGGGGCACGCCGCAGCCGGCCGGTTTGGAGGCGCGCGCCAAGATTCAACCGTTGCGGCCGCATGCGGACGTGATCAAGGAGATCCTGGCCACCCAGGGCAGTCTGCCGGGGAGCGGCGCCCTGATCATTGGCGAAAAGGGCAAGCTGTTCTCGCCGGACGATTACGGCGCCCAGTTCTACCTGGCGATGAAGGGCGAGGAGGAGTTCAAGTCGGGTGACAAGCATGACGCCTGCAAGAGTGTGGCGCAGTCGATCGAGCGGTCGCCGGGCCACATGCAGGAGTGGTTCCGCATGATCAGGGAAAAGTCGCCGGCCTACTCGAACTTCGACATTGCGGCGTACCTGACCGAGATCATCCTGCTGGGCTGCATCGCGCTGCGCGTGGGCGAAGGCCGCCGGATGGATTGGGACGGTCCGAACATGAAGTCGACCAACCTGCCGGAGGCGGCTCAGTTTGTGAGCCGGAAGAACCGGCCGGGTTGGGAAGCCTAGACGGAGCCAGCACTTCTCCGATTTGCACGCGGCGTCCCGGCGGTTCGGGACGCCGCTTCGTTTGCCGGGGGGTGAGGCGGTCGGCCGGTTCGGAGCCCCCGGCGCAGGGCGGCGG
>CAYYMW010000523.1:0-3983 GCA_964472515.1 uncultured Verrucomicrobiota bacterium
GCCATGAACGACCTGCGGGTTGCCGTTTTCGAGCACTTGCAGCGGTTGTCGTTGGGCTATTTCGACCGCACCCATCAGGGGCGGATCATGAACCGGGCCGACGGCGACATCGAGGCGTTGGACCGGATCGTGACCTGGGGCACGAACCAACTGCTCTCGAGCGCGATCATGTTCGTTGGCGTGCTGGTGCTGATGGCGGATTACGACCGGCGGCTTTGCCTTGCGGTCGCGGTGGTGGTACCGCCGCTGGGGCTGGCCACGCACTGGTTCCATCGGCGCGGCATGCAGGCCTACCGCGGCATGCGGGAGCAGTCCTCCCGCATCACTTCCGCGCTGGCGGAGAACATCCTGGGCGTTCGCGTGGTGCAGGCGTTCGCCCGGGAAGACTACAACCTGGATCGCTTCCGCGAAGTGCACGCGCTATACGGCGAGCGGGTCCTGGTGGCGGCCCGCATCTTCCATACCTACATGCCGGTGGTGGGGTTGCTCTCGGGACTGGCGACGGCCATCGTGATCGGTTATGGCGGCAGTCTGACCCTGCGAGGAGACCTTACGGTTGGGCAGTTGGCCGCCTTCCTCCTTTACTTGGCGATGCTGTTCGGGCCCGTCCAAACGATGGGCGACCTCTACAACGCGGCGCTGTCCGCCGCCGCCAGCGGCGAACGCATCTTCCAACTGCTCGACACCGAACCCGAGATTCGGGACCGCCCGGGCGCCCGGGATCTGCCGGTGATCCAGGGACACCTGCGTTTCGAGGGGGTGCGCTTCCGCTACCAAGGGACACCCGCGGGCGAATGGGTGTTGCAGGACATCGATTTCGAGGCGCAGCCGGGGCAAACCCTGGCGTTGGTGGGAGCCACGGGTTCAGGCAAGACCAGCATTGTGAGCCTGCTGGCCCGGTTCTACGAGCCGCAGGAAGGGCGCATTCTGGTGGACGGCCATGACTTGGCCGATGCCACGTTGCTCTCGCTGCACCGGCAGCTTGGGTTGGTGACCCAGGAGAACTTCCTCTTCTCCGGCACGGTGATGGAGAACCTCAAGTTTGGCCGGCCGGCCGCCACGGACGACGAGGTCACTGCCGCGGTTAAGACGCTAGGCTTGGAGCCGATGATCCAGCGGTTCGAGAAGGGTCTCGCCACGGCGGTTTCCGAGCGGGGGAGCAACTTCAGCGCCGGAGAACGGCAGTTGCTCTGCATTGCCCGGGCGTTGGTGGCCAATCCGCGCCTCCTTATCCTGGACGAGGCAACGAGCGCGGTGGACCCGCAGACGGAGAGTCTGATTCAACTGGCGCTCGCGCGGCTGTTCGAGGGCCGCACGTGCGTGGTCATTGCCCATCGCCTCTCGACGGTGAGGCATGCCCACCAGATTCTGGTACTGGCGGGTGGCCGCATTTTAGAGCGTGGTTCGCACGGTGAACTCCTGGCCCATGGCGGCGAGTACGCCCGGTTGCACGCGGAATTCGTCGGAGACATCCCCGGGTAAGCCGGGGAGATCGCTGGCAATCCGCGCGTTGAGGCATGTCGGAAACGCCGGTTGGGCGGTGATATATCTACAGACATGAACGGCACCGACTGGGAGCTGCTGGCGCAATACACCGGACACGGTGTGGAGGAGGCGTTCGCCGAGATCGTGCGCCGCCATCTGAATCTGGTATATTCCACCGCCCTCCGGCACGTTCACACTCCCCAACTGGCCGAGGAGGTCGCGCAGTCCGTGTTTTCCGAACTGGCCCGCTGCGCCTCCCGGCTGAAGCCCGGCAGCCTGCTGGCGGCGTGGCTCTATCGAGTTGCCTATCGGAAGGCGCTGAACGCCGCGCGCAGCGAAAGTCGCCGCCAGCACCGCGAGCGGCTGGCCTCGGAGATGAATGCCATGACTGCCCCCGCCGACGAATGGAGGCACGTCGAACCCCTGCTCGACGAGGCCATGCATGCCCTGGAGGAGCCAGACCGGATGGCCGTCCTCCTTCGCTTCTTCGAGAACAAGCCCCTCCGCGAGGTCGGCGTGGCCCTGGGCACGAGCGATGACGCGGCGCAAAAGCGTGTCGCCCGCGCGCTGGAACGCCTGCGGGAGTTCTACGCCAGGCGCGGAGTGACCGTGGGTGCGGGAGGGGTCGCCGCCCTGCTTTCGATGCACGCCGTCCAGGCGGCGCCTCCCGGCTTGGCGGCCGCCGTTTCCGCCACCGCCGTGTCAGGAACCGCCTTGGCCGGTACCACTGTTGCCAAAGTCATCGCCATGACCACCCTCCAGAAGACCCTGTTGACCGCTGCGTTCGTGATTGCCGTGGGGACCACGGTTTACCAGTCTCGCTTGGTTTCGGGATTGCGTGACGAAGTCCGGACACTGGAAGCCCAACGAGCGCCACTTGCCGAACAAGTGGCCCAACTCAGCCGGGCCAACGTGGAACTCTCCAATCGGCTGGGCCGTGTCCCTCCGACGTTGACGGGGGGCACGGAGCGGCTTCGGGAGTTGCTCAGGCTGCGCGGGGAAATCGGCCTGCTTCGGCAGCGTCAACGGGAACTCGAACAGACCCTCGCCGCCGCGCAGGCCAAAGCTCCCAACCTGATCCCCGAGCAAGGTGGCGCCGCGATGAACCCAGCCATCGTCCCTGCGCCCTTTCAGATGCAGTTGGTCTTGGACGGTCCCAGCGACGAGGGACTGGCGCTGACCAATTCGGCCAGCGGGGACGGTGGCGAAACCGTCCATGTGCAGAAGACACCCTTGTTGGATCACACGGCGATCCGTTCGGCCATGGTGACTCGGAACGCGGCGGGCGCTGCCGAGATCCAAATCGAGTTCAGCCCGGAAGGCCGGGAGTTGTTGGCGGGCGTTACGCGGGAGCACCTGAACCAGCGGCTCGCGTTGGTGCTGGATGGTCGCCTGTACGCCGCCCCCGTGATTCGGGAGGAGATCTCCGGAGGCAGAGTCCAGATTACGGGCAGCTTCTCCGACGAGGAGGCGTTTGATCTGGCTGCCAAGCTCAACCAAGCCATCACACCCCGGTGATGCATGGCGAGCGGCCCCGGCCACCCGTGGCCGGCCGGCAACCCGGTCCACTGCAACTGGAAGCCCACCCCGCAGGGTGGAAGGGGAGCGGCTCTGGCAGGGGCGTCTGTCGGGCGGGGTCTACTCGTACCGGAGCGCGTCGATGGGATCGAGGTTGGCGGCCTTGAGGGCCGGAAAGAAGCCAAAGACCACCCCGATGACGGCGCTGACCGAGAAGGCGAGCATCACGGAAGAATTCGAGATCAAGGTTGGGAACCCGGCGAATTTGGTGAGCAGCGGCGCGAGCCAGAAGCCGGTGGCGATGCCCAGCCCGCCGCCCACCACGCTGAGCAGGACGGCCTCGGTCAAGAACTGGCGGAGGACGTCCCGGGCGCGGGCGCCCACAGCGAGGCGGATGCCGATTTCCCGCGTGCGTTCGGTGACGCTCACCAGCATGATGTTCATGATGCCAATGCCGCCGACCACCAGCGAAATGCCGGCAAAGGCGCCGATGAGCACGGTCATCACGCGGTTGTTGGCGTTAGCAAAATCGCTCATCTCCTGCTGGCTGCGGATGGAGAAGTCGTCCTCCTTGTCGGGGGTGATTTGATGCATCTGGCGCAGGACGGCGGTGATCTGGTTCGTGGCTTCGTTCATCACCTCCGCGCTGGCAAATTGGGCGCTGAAGGCGCGGAACTTGGTATCTCCCGTGAGCCTTTTCATCACGCTCGTATAAGGCATGAGCACCACGTCATCCTGGTCCTGGCCAAAGGCGTTGGCCCCCTTGGGAGCAAGCCACCCCACCACGGTGAAGGGGGCGTTCTTGACGCGGATGACCTGTCCGACCGGGTCCACTCCTTCACCGAAGAGCGAGGCGGCGGTGGTCTTGCCGATGACGCAGACCTTGCTGGCGTTCCGCACATCGGTGTCGGTGAAGTTCTCCCCGGACAGGAACTTCCAAGACCGGATGGCGGCATAATCTGCGCTGACGCCCCAAATGC
>CAYYMW010000524.1:0-3955 GCA_964472515.1 uncultured Verrucomicrobiota bacterium
GGATTGAAACTAATCTCCCTTCCCACGACGAGGGTGCTCGTCAACCGTGTGGCCGACGGGGACAAGGTTGCCGGGAAGCCGGCGGTGTTCAATCTGACGCGGTACAACAGCGACACGAACACGGGCCTGCGGGTCGTGTTCTATCTCGGAGGCACCGTGTCGCCAGCGGACCTCACCTTGCCGGTCAAGGCCGATTCCCAGACGAATTTCATTCAAGGGGTGGAGTTTCGTCGCGACTTCTACTTCGTCGACTTCGCCACTGGCGTCGTGACCACGAATCTCGAGTTCTTGCCGAAACCCGCCGGACCGCTGGCGGACGCCGACAAGACGCTGACGCTGACGCTGGCGTATCCCTGGCAGGTCTACGAGGTGTTTCCGACCAGCACCAACGTCTTCTTCGTGCCGGGGTGGAGGAGCAACACGGTGGATAGTGTGAGTGCGTGGTTTGCCTCCGAACCACCGTATGTCCGGGTTCCGTCGGCAGAGGCTTCCGCCCTGATCAAGGACCAGCCCATGGCCGTGCCGCGGATCTCGCTCGTCACGACGGACACCGGCATACCGGCGGAGCGCTTTACCACAGAGAGCCGGGGCGACACCGCCACCGTGCTGCTGGTGCGCGAAGGGTTGGTGGATCGCGAGGTCAAAGTACTTCTGACGGTGGCGGGAACGGCTACGCCCGGGCAGGACTATGAAGCCTTGCCCGCCGAGGTGTTGATCCCCGCCGGCGTGAGTTACCTGCCGCTCGTCGTGCGCCTGCTTCCCGATCTCTTCCTCGAAGGGAACGAGACCGTGGAGATCAGTCTGGGCTCCTCTCCCGCCTATACCATCGGCGGCTCGGCGGCGGTCGTGGAACTGCAGGACAACGACCTGCCCAGTGTCTCGCTCAACTCGTCCAAGAGCATTGTGGCGGAGACGGCAGCCGGGGCGGCGGTCGTGCGGGTCACGCGCCAAGGGGACTTCTCCGAAGCCTTGGAGGTGAGCTACCTGCTCGCGGGGACCGGGGTGAACGGACGGGATTACCGCGTGCTGCCCGGCAAGATCACCATCGCCGCGGGACAACGCAGCGCGGAGATTCAGGTGCAACCTCGGGACAACGGCATCGAGGACGGTGGGAATACGGTGTTCGTTCAACTGGCGGAGAGCCCCGCCTACAACATCGTATCTCCGGGCTCCGTTACGCTGTTCATCCAGGATCGGGCCTTGCCCACCGTCACGGTGCGCTTGGATCCGGACGCGAACGCCGCCGCCGAGCCAAACACCGCCGGCCGGGTGATGGTCGAGCGGACTGGTCCGGTCAACCGCGAGGTGTTGGTGAACCTCCGGATCAGCGGCTTCGGCAAGCCGATCGCCGACTACGGCACGGTTCCCGCCCAGGTTCGCCTGGCGCCCGGGGTGGCCAGCGTTGCGCTGCCCATCAACCCGGTGGGCGACGGTTTCTCGGAGATGCCCGAGGAGGTCGTCGTGCAGGTCATGAGCGGCGAGGACTACAACGTGGGCGCTGACTGGCAGGTGACGATGCCGCTGAATGACGACGGCAGCGGGCCGTTGGCCGTCGGTTTTTATGAACTCGATTCCACGGCAGTGGAGCGGAGCACGAACGCGGCCATCATGGTCATCGTTACCGGGGTTCCGCAAGAGGACGCCCCCGTCACCGTCGACTGGCAGGTCATCGGGGGCACGGCGCTGCAAGGACGCGACTACCTGGTGACGACGGGACAGTTGGCCTTTAACGGCGCGCAGCGCATCCAGTTCCTGAACTTCCCCCTCATCGATAATACGAACGCCGAATCCGACCGCACCGTGGTCATCCGGTTGGTCGATCCCGCGCCCATCGTGAGCAACGAAGTCGTCACCAACGTCATCAGTGAACCGAACCCGGATACCGGCGATCCCGGCAGCAACGAAGTGATCACCAATATCATCCTTTCGCCGGTGTCGATGAATGCCGCGTTCGACGCTTACCGGATTCACACCATCCGGATCGTCGACGATGACCAGAAGCAGATCTGGCTGGAGGCCACGAACCTGGTCCTGACCGAGGGCGATGACCGCCAGGGCCTGCTCACCCTGCACCGCGAGGGTTCCACCAATGAAGCCCAGACGGCGCGTTTGACGTTCGGAGGAACCGCCGTGAACGGCAGCGACTTCGAGATGGTTCCCGGAGAGGTGCAGATCCCGGTGGGGGCGTCGGAACTGACGATTCCGGTCACCGTGCTGGACGATCCGCAGCAGGAATACCTCGAGCAGTTGCGCGTCTTCCTGGTGGCTGCCCCCGGCTTGGTCATCGACACCAACCGGGCCTCCGCGGTTTTCGGCATCCAGGACAACGACGGGGCCATCGAGTTTTCCTCCCCGCGGTTTGCCGCAACTGAGGACGCGGGCGCCGCCACCATCACCCTCAAGCGGTCCGGCGACACCAACAGCCAGGCGGTGGTCCGCCTGACGGCCCGTGCTGGCACCGCGAGTGGCGCCGATTTTGTCGCCACCAACCTCTGGATCGATTTCGCGCCGGGCCAGCGGGAAAGAACGGTCGAGGTGGGGGTGATCGAGGACACGCAGGTGGAACCGGTGGAGACGGTCCTCCTTTCACTGACGACCAGCGACGGTGCCCAGGCGGCGGGGCAGAGCTCGGCCACGCTCGAAATCGTGGACAACGATTGTCTCGTCGACTTTGCCGAGGCGGAGTACCGGGTGGCCGAGAACGCCAGGGTTGCCCTTATCACGCTGCGGCGGACGGGTACTTTGGAGATTCCGTACCAGGTCACGTATCTGGCAACCGACCTGCCCGAGACGAACCCGCCGGCGACCAACGGCACAGCGGTGGCGGGTGCGGATTACCTGGCGACCAACGGCACGGTTGTGTTTGCCGCCGGCCAGGCCACGGCCACCTTCCAGGTGCGCGTCTTCGATGACGGCGAAGTGGAGGGCGACGAACGGTTGCTGCTCGCACTGACTAACGCGGCTCCCTTGGGGGTAACCTCGGTGACCAACGGGTCATCGGCGGAACTCGTCATTGCCGATGACGAATGCACAATCCAGTTCGCCCTGGACAGCGCGCGGGTCGATGAATACGCCTCCTCCGTCACGCTGGCCATCACGCGCACTGGCGGGACGGTCAGCCCGGTGTGGGTGACGGTGGCGACCCGGCCGGTGAGCGCACCGGGAGCCGCAACCCAGGGGCTCGACTACCAGCCGTTGAGTACCGTGGTGAAGTTCGCCGGCGAATCGGTCAAGTTTGACGACGCGGGGAAGGCCACCATCCTGCCCGGCGAAACCACTCAGACGGCGACCGTGATCGTTCGTGACGATAACGTCGGTGAAGGCGACGAAGTGTTCGAGGCCGTCCTGCTCAATGCGCGTGTGGCCCAGGGAACGATAGGGCGCAGCAACACCGTTGTTCTGGGGCAAGCCACGAACCTCGTCACCATTCTGGATGACGAAACGCCCGGCAGCGTGGACCAGTTGTTCGCACCGGGGACCGGAGCGAACGCGCCCGTGCGCACGCTGATCCTCGAGGACGACGGCCGGGTAGTCTTGGGCGGCGATTTCACCTTCTATGACGGGGTCATCCTCAACCGCGCCGCGCGGGTTTGGAGTGACGCCTATCTTGATAGCAGCTTCAACCCGGGCACCGGCTTCGCGGACAGCGTCCATGCGCTCGCGTTGCAGGATGACTATCGCGTCCTGGTGGGCGGGGCCTTCACCGAAGTGGGTGGTCAGGCGATCTCCTACCTGGTCAGGTTGACAGCCGATGGCTCGATCGATCCGGATTTCAGTGCGGCGGGCACGGCGGACGCGCCGGTGCGTGCTGTGGCCTACGTGCCCGGAGAGGTCTTCGGTGCCGGGCAGATGCTGGTCGGCGGCAGTTTCACCCAGATCGGCGGTACCAACCTTGTGCGGCTGGCCCGTCTGAACGCGGACGGGACGGTGGACGGGAGCTTCAACCTCGGGGCCG
>CAYYMW010000525.1:0-3950 GCA_964472515.1 uncultured Verrucomicrobiota bacterium
CCATGAATCGGACGAAGAAGGGACGCGGATCGCTCATAGGGGTCAGTCGTGTTCCGCCCGGCGGCCGTGGGGGCTGAAGGGATCGTGCTGGGCGGAGGGTTCGGGTCCGGCGAAGTTCCAAGCCGCCGCGAGCGCGATCGGCAGCATCCAGTGGAGCAAGGCAAAGAAGGCGAGGAAGACGCCGACGAAGAGCGCCACCAGGATCAGGGCCTGCCCCCAGAACCGCACGATGAAGCACTGCTGTACCAGGAGGAGGGAGAGGAAATTGCATACCCACCCGAGTTTGGCCAACGCCGAAATCCCCACCAAGGACGCCCGGACAAAGCGGCGCGGGACGGTCCACATCACGAGCAGGGTCTGGAAGGAGAGGAAGATCACCGAAAGCAGCAGGCTGCCGATGAAGGGGGTTTGGGAGAGGTACGGTTGCCAGTAGCAGAGCAAGGTCCACAACCCGCTCGCGCTCCCGAGGAAGAAGGTCCAACGCCGAAAGCGGCGGATCCGCCGCTTGACCGCCTCCTCCTTCGGCGCCCGGAACCAGCGGAGGGCCATGGCCAGGATGGCGGCGGCATGGAGCGGTTGGCGGCAGAACGGGCAGGCGCGGGCGAGAAACGCCACCGGGGCCGCGCACGCCGGACAACGCACCCGGTGAGCGCGGGCGAGTCGTTCGCCGGTGCATGCGAACAAGGCCCGCAGGGTGGCGGGGGTGCCGCAATAAGGGCACTGCCGGTCGAAAAGAGCCCGGGGTTGGGCGCAATCGGGATTGATGCAGATGGTCTTCATCGTGATCTCTCACCGCAGGGGACGTGGTCCCGGGGCGGACTGAGCGGTGGCGGTGGCGGTTCGCATTTTGGCAAGGCCGGTGACGTTTTAACTTAGGCACCGGCTGGCGCGGCTCGCCGTCCGGTCCTGCCGGTTCCAACGAGGCAACGGGCGGTTCGTTACAATCCTATTCCCGGGTAATGGCGGTTCGCCCGCCACCTCAAGACGGTGCGCCCCGGCATGGTGAACTCCGCCCGTGGACCGGAACGACTGCCGACTCCCCGCCCACCGCTCGCCTGGTGCTTCCCGCCCTAATGCGAGTGCTGGTGTTCCTCGCGCTTCTTCTCCTCTTGCTTGGCGTGCGTCGGGCGGGACTTTTCCCGGGCCTCGTTAAAGTCCGCAAAAGTGCGCCAGGGCCGGTCGGAGTGCGGGACCAACCGGATGGCCGGCAAGCCCATCCCGTAGAACGGACTCCATTTCGGGGTGCGGGGCGCAAAGCGGCGGGTCTGCACCCGCACCTCGACCGAGGAGATCTGTTTGCTCCACCAGACCTTGCCCCACGGGCGCGACCGGGGTCCGAGCACCACCACGGGCAGCCGCCAGCCGTGGACGGGGCTCCACCACGGGGCCTGGGGGAAGACCAACCGTCGCTCGATGCGAACCAACTCCGCCTTCTCGGCGAAGTCCCAGAGCTTCCGCAACACGGAGCGGGACCGGGGCTTGGGTTTGGCGGCCTGCGAACGCCTCCGCGCCTTTCGCTGATCCTGGTTTCGCTCGTTCGGGCGCTGCCCCTGGGCGCGCCGCGACGCCCGCTGACTTTGGGCGCGCTTGCCGCGGGTCCGCGCTCGCTCCTGGCGCTTGTGAGGATCGGCTTCCGAACGATCCTCCCCTGCCCGGTGGGTGCGGGTATTGGCGGCTTGTGGCTGCCGCCCTTGCGCCTGCGCTTCACCGTCCGGCGAGGGCTGGCCTTGGGTTGCGGGGCTACGAGACTGGGCCTGACCTTGACGGTCTGAACCAGCCCGGGTGCCTGGCGTAGTCGCGTGTTCCGGGCGTCCAGGTTCACGCGCTTGCCCGTGCGGCTGGAGCCGACCTTCCTGACGAACCGGTTCGTGGCCGGTCTGGGGCGTCTGGCCGCCGTGGCCCGCCATCCAATCCACCTCTTTCACCGCCGCGTGCGAGTTCGCCCGCGCAGCTGCGGACTCCCGGGTGGGGCGGGGTTCTAGGGTGCGGTTCGGAGACTCCTGCCGCGGACCTTGCTGCTGGTCTGGACCGGGCCGCGGCTGGCGCTCCCCTCGGCTGGCGTTGGCGTCGGGAGCTCGCTGCTGGATCTCCGGTGCGAGCGAGGTCGGCAGGGCTTGGACAGTCAGGGCCTGATCTTGGGACTGACCGTGCTCCGCGCTTCGTGCCCCAGCTCCAGCCGCGCGGTGCTCCTGCGCCGCGACCCATTCGTGGTTAAGCCCGTGCGCTGGCGGCCGCCATCCGTGGGCGTCGGCCACGGCCTGCCAGCGGGCGCGCAGGTCCGCGTCGGAAACCCGTCGTTTGTTGGGCCGGGTGTCGACCGCCGCCCGCCGCGACGCCAGCGGTCCCCGTTCCCGTCGCGCCACGAGGGTCCGGTCGATCTGCTGGCGGCGTTGGGAGTACGCGCGACAGAGCGCCTGCGGCACATCTCGGAGCCGGAAGCTCTCCCCGTCTCGTTCGGTTGCCAACCCCAGTTGGTGCAGGTCAGGCTCCATTGCCTCCCGGTAAAGCTTGCCCAGGGCCATCTTGAGGGCGAACAGCTCCTTGGTTTGCAGGGTGCCTGTCGTGCCGTCGGCGCGCAGCCCGAGATTAACCAGGAGCGCATGGGAGTGCAGATGTGGGTCCATGGCGCGGGAGGTCCCGTGTTCGAAGACCGCGAAGACCAGCCCGGCACGTTCCTTGACCTTTCCGCCGGGGCCCCGGCGGGTGATGCCCGCGAGTCTCTCAACCTCCGCGAGGGCCTGCCGCACGGCCCGGTTGTGAAGCTCCGCGAGCTGGCGCCGCACGTCCTCCGTGGCCAGCGCCCAATGGACCGAGAGGCTCTTGGGAGCGTTGAAGGTCAGATCCCAGGCGCACTGCCGCTTCGCCTGCCCGGCATTCTGGACCAGCGGCCGGCCGGTATCGGGCGCAAACCCTTGGAACAGTTGACGGAGCTGATCGGGCTGAACGGTTCCCTCGAGACCCAGCCGGGCCGCCCCCGTGCCGTACCATCGGCCCGGCCGTTCCATGCTGTTGGCGTAGTAGTCCTGCCGGGCGGTTTGCAGGTAGTATTCCTGCCGGTTGGTGCCTTTGATGGGGGCCGAGATCGAGAGCATGGTCAGCGGAAGGTATCTTTAACATAGGCGCGGGCCTGTTCGGCGGAGGCTTTGCCCGCGCTGATCAGGAGCGATTCGACGGCCAGCGCCAGATCCTGTCGCAGCAATTGCACGGAGGCTTGCCACGCGGCCATGGCCTTGCGGAGGGGCTCGTCCGATCCGTGCAGGCTAATCTCGACGTAGTGGCGGGCCAGTTGGTGATGGCTGACTCCCAACCGGGCGGCCCGGGCCTTGAGCTCGGCCAGATCGTCGGGATCGAGGCGGAAGGCGGTGGGTTCGCTGGAGGCGGGCTTGGACGCGGGCGCCTTGAGCGCCATCTCGGATTGTTCCATAGGGAAGGTAGGGGTTGGGGTTGGGGTTGAGCTGTGGGCTGGCTGGTGGCGGGTTTGGCGGCCACTCCGGGTTCGGTGGATCAGTCACGGTATCGGGAACGGTTCTTCACGCGCCAGTGTTCGTGGATGGCGTTAGTCGCCTGCGCCAGCCAGGCCGGGTCCCGGCCCAACTCGAGGACCTCCCTGGTGGCGAAGTACTTGACCCCGTTGGCCGGGGGCGAGCCCAACGGTTTGAGCAACCGGGCGGCGACGAGGGTCGGGATATCGTGGTCCTGGAAATTGAGCACCCAGGCTGTTTGCGTGACCGACAACCGGGCAATGGGCTGCGGCAGGAGGGAGAGGAAGAGGCGTTGTTCGTCTTTCATACGTTCTCTTTCTTCTTACAGTCCGCCCGGCGCTTACAAAGCGAACAAACTACCCGCGAGAAACCGCCAGTACCCGGCCGGGGTGTAAAGGAATCTGGTGGGCTGGATTTTGAAAACCGCGATTTTGTTGGATTTTAGGCGCCGAGATTGTATAGTGACTA
>CAYYMW010000526.1:0-3950 GCA_964472515.1 uncultured Verrucomicrobiota bacterium
GAACAAACCAGACGCCGGGATGGCCGTTGCGGCGGAGCTACGTGGGCATTGAATGCGACTGGTCCTTCCGCCCCGGTTCGCCTTGGAGCGCGGGCTTGGAACGCTGCGCCAGCTTGGTCTTGAGACCGGCGATTCCCGTCTTCTGGCTTTTGGGAGACTGAGGGGCGGCTTTTGATTCCGCAGCCTTGCTGCCGTTCACCAGCACCAGCATGTCGCTGACCAGTCCGTCGAAGACGGCCGCTTGGGCGGCCATTTCCTCGGAGGCGGCGGCGGATTCCTCCGCGTTGGCCGCGTTCTGATGGACGACTTGCTCAAGTTCGGTGGCCGTACCGGTGATCTGAGTGATGCTGCCGGCGACCTCGCGGCTGGCCTTGGTGATGGAGTCGATCTTCTCGCCCATGACGGTGGCGGACTCGACAATCGCCTCGAAGTTGTCGTTGACCCCCTTGATGCCGTGCGCGGCCAGTTTCACGCGATGGACGTTCCCATCCAGCAACTGCTGGGTGCTCCGCGCGGCCTCCGCAGCCCGTCCCGCCAGCTTGCGGACCTCGTCTGCGACCACGGCGAAACCTCGACCCGCCTCTCCGGCGCGCGCAGCTTCCACCGCGGCATTCAGCGCCAGGAGGTTGGTTTGGAAGGCGATTTCGTCCACCGTCTTGATGATCTTGTACATCTCCCCTTCGTCGGCCTCGATCTGGCTCATGGCCTTGGTCATCTCCACGATCGATTGCAGCGAGGCCCCGGATTTCTCGATGTTCTGCTTCATCAATAGGTCGGCTCCGGTGGTCAGTTCGCCTACGGTGCTGCTGCGCTGGTTGATTTCGTTCAAGGCCGCGCAGGTCTCTTCCAGTCCGGCGGCCTGCTCGCTCGCCCCCTGCGCCATCTGCTGGCTGCTGTCCGCCAATTGTCCCGCGGCGGCCGAAATCTCCTGCGTGCCGGCCTTCAAATGCTGGGCGATCTTCGTCAGCGCGCCGCTCAGCCGGAGCGCCATCACCGTGGTCAACACTCCCGCCGCGAGCGCGACAATCCCCATCGTGGTCAGAATGCTGGCGTTGACCCGCTGCCCGATGCTGGCCAACTTCTTGGGCGCCGCCAGGAACTCCTCCTCATAGGAGCCGACTCCGATGACCCAGTCCCACGGCGCGAAATACCGGATGCGGGCGATCTTGGTGCGCGCTTGCGGGTCTTCGGGGTTCTTCCAGGCATACCGGTGGGTGCCGACGTCCGCCGGCTTGAGGCCGCGGGCGATCCGGATGATCTCTTGGATCATGGGCTTGCCCTCCGCGTCCTTGGCTTCCCAGATATTCTCGCCGTCACGCTTGCCTTGGCTGGAAATGACGTAGTGCCCCTGGGTGTCGAGCACGAACACGTATCCTGTCTTCCCCACTTTGATGTCCATGATCGCCCGCCGCAGGCTGGTGGCGCTTTCTTCCTTCACCCCGTAGTAGACCATGCCGATCACCTTCTTGTCGGCGTTCAGCAACGGCTCGTAGGCCGCCACGCACCAGGAGCCGACCACGCGTGCCCGGCCCACATAGCGTTCGCCGCTTAACACGCTGGCTACCACCTTGTTGGGAGTGCCATCCGCCGCCTTGGCCGAGATGTAGGTGCCCAGGGCCCGCTTGCCGTCAGCCGCCTTGACGCTGGTAGCCACCCGCAGCATGTTGCCCTCCTCATCCATGCGCTGAAAGATGGTGCAGGTGCCGCCCAAGTGGGCGGAAACCTCATCCACCACCGGGGTCGAGGCTGCCGCCGGGTCCTGTCCCAGCCACTTGTCCCCGAGGAGCACCTTGGGAAGTTCGACGGGGCGGGCTGCCCCGGAAACTTGGTCGATCGCCTGCCACGCGGCCCGTTCGGACGCGAGTTTGATCCCTCCGGCTTGGGCGATGCCACTATGGGCCACGCTCAGTCCCGAGGCGACCTGCTGTTGCAGCACTTCTTGCTGGGCGGTTACCATGGCGTAGACGCCATCGCCAATGTGGTCCAGATCGGAATAGGCCAGTGCCAAGCTTTCGTCCTTGCCGACGGCAACCATCTTTTCGTTCTGCACGAGTACGTAAGCGGCGATGACGGCCAGCGGCACTACCGCCAGCGTCAAGCCGCCCAGCAGCAACTTGGCCTTGAGGGAGAGCGAGTTTTTCATGGGGCTCAGACGGTTTGGGAACTAGCCTTCGAAATCGAAAAGAGGACGTTCAGACGCATCTCGCACAGCAGTCCGTAGATGCTGCCGGGGACGTTTACCAGCGCGAGCCGGGCGTTGCGGGCGGCCAGATCCTTGTAGAGCACCAGGATCTTGCCGATGCCGGCGCTCCCGAGATGGTTCACCCGGCCCAGATCGACCGTGACTTGCCGGGTCTCATGTCGCTGCCACTCCCGGAACTGCTCCTTGAGTTGTTCCGCTCCTCGCTCATCGATATCGCCTTCGACGACGATCCGGAGTTCGCCGTCCGTCCAGGTGATGTTGGTTGTCATCGCTTTCCGCTGTAGGTTGTGGTTCGTGGCTGCTGGAATCGGGCCTGGCTCGCCCGAATAGCCGTCTCGCATCGTGGAACGTCGCCCCACCGGGCCGAGGATCGCGGCCAGGATCGCGGCGTCGCCGGAATCCTGCCGACCGTCCGCTTCCCCGCATGGGGAAGCAGGAGTATCATCGTCAGCTTCCGGTTGCGGCTTGAGCGGGCTCAGCCGGCCGCCCCCACAGGTCGATCGCGTGGCGGTTGGGCGGGCGTTTGGGCTTGAGCGACGGGTGATCCCGGCGGGCGAAGGAGATCGTCAGTCGGCGGCCCTCCCGCTGCCAGGTCGTCTCAGTGCTCAGCAGGCGAATGATGTGAAGCCCGCGGCCGCTGGGGCGGCTCAGATTCTCGAACCCGCGCGGATCGCTCACGGCGGAATGGTCGAACCCTCGGCCTTCGTCCGTCACCTCGATGGTGGCGTCATTGGCGTACCACCACCGCAGGTGGATGCGCTTGCCCGGGTCGCGCTGGTTCCCGTGAATCCAAGCGTTGACCAGCGCCTCTTCGAGGACGATGCGCAGCCGGTTGTCCGGCTTCTCGAAGCCGCGCTCCGCCCACTCCTGACGCAACCGCTCGTAGCTCTCGCGGATCATCTGGTTGAGTTCGTCATCCCGCCGCGGTTGCAGCTCCAGTTCTTGGACGACCCTGGGCGCCTCGACTTCCAGGCCCAGCAGTGCCACGTCGTCCGTCAAGCCTTGAGGCAGCCGGCCGCCATCCCCCTCGAACAGACCCAACCGCTCCAGGAGGCGGAAGACGAGCTCGGAGACCGGGGCTTCCGGTTGGGCGGCGGCGAGGGCGCTCACCACCTCGCTCAGACCGCTCGGGGTGAGTGCCGGGAGCCCCTGCCGAACCGGCAGCTCGCAGAGCCCGTCCGTGTAGCATAGCAGCTTGTCGCCGGTCTGCAGTTGGCATCGTCCGGCTTCGTAGGCGATGTTCTCCAGCAAGCCGACGGGGAAGTTGGACCCCTGGCCGGCGGCTTCGGGCAGGGCGATGACCTGCCGGCCTCGGATCAGGAGCAACGGGGGATGACCGGCGGAGAGAAACTCGAGTTCGCGGGTGGCGTGGTTCAGCGCCAGATTCATCGCGGTGAAGAATTCCCCCTCACCGAAAAAGCCCGACGCCTGGATTTCCCGGTTCAGCCGGCCAATGACCTGGGCCAGCCCCAGTCCCGATTCCTGGTGCAGCAGCGCGTTGTGCAGGAGGTCGGTCACAATGCTCCGCAAGATGCAACCCACCTCGTGGCCCGACTGGTCTTTCAGGCTGAGGACCGTGCGGCCTCCCGGGCCGTCTCCGCCGTCCAGCGTGCGCACGAAGAAATGATCCCCCCCCGCGGCGTGGCAGGGCAGGAACAAGGAGGTGACGAACAGGGTGGTCCCGTCCGGGAGGGGCGTGCGCCGGGGCGGGGACGAGTTCACCAGCCAGAGCGCCTGATGCGCCAGG
>CAYYMW010000527.1:0-3941 GCA_964472515.1 uncultured Verrucomicrobiota bacterium
AAGGGGACATTTTTATCGAGTTCAATAGGGGACATTCTCACGGAGTTCCGACAGAAGCGCTGAAGCGCTTGAGTGCGATCCGCTCATGGATTACCTTCCCCCTATGTTCGACTGGTCGCAGTGCAGTGCCGTTGAGCGGGTCCCGGAAAAGGTCAGTGGCGCCTGGGTGTTCAAGGGTTCTCGCGTGCCCGTGCGCGCGCTGTTCGAGAACCTCGAAGGTGGAGCGTCTCTCGACGACTTTCTGGAATGGTTCCCCGGCATCACCCGGGAACAGGCGGTGGCCGTCCTGCGTCACGCGGAGGACACGCTAATGGCCGCGGCCACCTGAACTCGCGTGAAAGTGCTGTTCGATCAGGGAACCCCGGTTCCCTTGCGGCGCGTGCTTCGCGGTCATGAGGTACTAACCGCCTTCGAGATGGGGTGGTCCCATTTAGGCAACGGCGACCTGCTCCAAGCGGCAGAAGGGGACTTTGCCCTCCTCATCACGACCGACAAGAATCTGCGCTATCAACAGAATCTGACCGGAAGACAACTCGCCATCATGATCCTGCCAACCACGAGTTGGCCCGAGATTCAACTCCATGCAGACAAGGTTCTGCAAGCAGTGGGTTCCGTGCAACCCGGCGATTATCTGGAGTTGCAGTGGCAGGCATAGTCACCCTTTCAACCCTTCTCGGCTGACTCCAGACCGGACAGGCCCGCACCGATTCCAGATACGCGCTATTCGCCCCGCCGGGCTTGTTCGAAGTCGCGCTAAGCAACCTCCGAGCTGGTTCGAGATGCAAACCATCCTCCCCGGAGGTCGCGCCGCTGGCCAGACACCAGCGTGCCATGCCACGGCTGGAAGCCCTGAAGATCCTTCAGGCAAACGCTGATGCCGCCGCGGTCGAGCTCGCCCTGCCCATGCTCCGCGACACGAACTCCGTCATCCGCAAGCGTGCTTTTGCCTTCTTCCGGTACATTTCCGGACAGAACCTCTCACAGGACAACCCGGCCAAGTGGGAGCAATGGTGGGCCACCAACCAGACCACCTTTGCCGGCAAAAAATGCCGTCCACTGAGAGGCGAACGAAACCTTCGTCTGCCAATGGCGGGGGCGGACCACTCCATCATTGCCCCGGCATGGCCGGATTCGCATACCGCCAAACCCAATCCACCTGCTGGCGTCGTCCGGCTCCGGGGCTGGGAGCCAGTCCTCCATCGCCAGCCCCGTCCAGCGCGACCGAATACAGCGCAAACCTTCCATCGTCAGTGCGCCGGTACCGGAGAGGTTGGTTGTCGATGACGTCGCGCGGCACACTCCTCATGAAAGCTGGGACCAGTGCATCGATATTTGAAGGGTAGGCGCCGGTCACCCGATAGTACCGTTCCAAGGCGCAGGCAGTCGCCGCCAGACGGGCCGCTGTCTGGGCTCGCGCGGTTACTTCCGCCCATTCTCCGAGATCGGGTATCATCCAGCTGGCGAAATACTGGTACGGGGACCGGTTATACCTGGACTCGTGAAGCACAGCTGTGGCCATGCGGGCATGCCTGAGGTCCACCCATCCCTTTGGCTGATCGAACACAGGAAGACACGACTCGTCGTACAAGCGGCACAGCGCGAGTTGCACTCGGTAGAACCAAGCTTCGGGAAGCCAATCCAGGTGAGGTATTCGCATGTCGCCTTCCAGCGGCAGGAATCTGGTGCGGTCGCGCCTGGCCAAATCGAGCGTGGTCAGGGTCAGAACGCGGCGGCGCTGAAGCTCGCGGTACGATTCGCCAATCAAGTCGATTTCGGAACACGCGGATTGGAAGGCGGTCAGATGCTCGTCCTGCCACTGTCGTTGGACCAAACCTTCCCAGACCGGTTGCAGGGCCAGATTGAGCACTGCCGCTTGCAGCCGATGGTCGGAGCATGCTTTCGACAGCGCGAGGCAGGTCATCGCATCCTCAAAACCGCCGGCCACGTCACCGCCCCGGAGCGCCAGCAGGCTGGTAGTCTCGAAAGCTTGGCCTGCCCTCGATAGGAATCTCCATTCCGGGCAGAGTGCATCGCTGCCCTCTTCGAAATGGGTCTGGAAACGGGCATGCGGACGCCTGGCCGCCATGCGGATCTCCTCCAAAGCGGCATGATCCTGCTCGATAATGAACCGCAGGTCTTCCTCCGGGGTGGTCCGCCTCCGCCCGGCCAGAGCCCCCTCGATTCGCGCCCTCAAGCCGCCGCGAATGTCCAAGCTCGCCCGATCTTGGTTGGCGTCGGAGGCACAGACCTCCTCCCACCAGGATTTGAGATCCGCGCGCTTGCACTGCTGCCAAGCGGTTGTGTCACCAAGACATTCGCCCCACCAGAACAACCCCCGAATCCGGGTCTGGGTGTTGGTATCGGCGTACTCTATCCCTCCAAGCACCGTATCCAAGCTTGTATAGCGGTAGTCATGCAGGTGGGCCAGCAGCGGGGTGGCGGCGAAGTTCTCCTCGTCCCTCACCTTTGGGGGCACCAGCGACTCCCAATCCAACCGGATGCCGGCGATACGCTGCCGGTTCTGGTAGCGTACCCAGTCACGCTTCGCGCGCCAGTTTTCCTCCAACAAGGCCAGCCCAGCGAACAGGAGCAACCCGAGTCCCGTCACCACACCCCGCTTCAGCCATTGGCAGCCCATGCACCCCATAGGTTTGACGCGGCCAAGGCAAGCCGCCCATTTGGGTTGCTGGCAAGCCTTTGCCCGCCTATTTGGACCGCGTCAACCGGAGTTTATCCCGTCGTGGTAGCGATATCTGCAAACCGATAGCCCACCTCAGATGACTTTGCGGCAAACGCGATTAGGCTTTGCTATAGGGGTAGGGAGAGCGGAGGTCCGCTCCCCCTCCCTCCGAACTGGACAGGCGGCTTTCCAGCATCCGGATCTCGCGGGTCGTCCATCGCCGGGGTCCCAGAGGCAGCGCGATGGCTCTTTGCTCGCGCTCCGCGACCACGGCCTTGATGGTGCGCCCGGTGCGGCGGGCCAGAACGGAGTCAGGCACCTTGCCGAGGAGGGCAATCTCTCCGGCGGTCCACGGTATGGGCTTCTTGCCAGGCATGGCCCTGGTTGCTCAGGCCTTACGGATCGATTTCGGGATCGTCCAGAAGACGGGGGCAGCCCGGCTGCTGGGCCGGGCTACCCTTGAAACGGAGAACCCGTCGGACGCTTACCACCAGACCGGGACGGTGACGGTCCAGGTGCCGTTGGTGGGCTTGTTGAGCCAGAAGGCTTCGGTCAACTCCAGGGGCACCGTCGTGTTGGTGTAACTGCTGTACCAGGCGTTGGTGGCCAGGGTGTAGGTTTTGTACGTGCCGTTGAGGTCGATCATCCGGTTGATCGTGCTCTCGGGGGTGTAGCCCGTGGAACGCACTGGCAGCGACGACGCCCCGCCCATCTGGTTGGTGCTCAGGAGGTCGACTCTCCACGTGGCGGCGTCGGTCACCTTGCACAACGGCGTGCAGAGGATGGACTGGCCCTTGGGCACGCTGTAGGTGAACGCGTTGGTCGGGAACACGCCCGAAACGACGTACTTCTGCGACACGATGTTGGTCGGGGTCTTCACGATGACACCCTCGCCGCGCCGAACCCACAACGCCAAACCCCAGCCCCAATCGTACACGTCGGTCGAGTAGTTGGTCGTCGAGTTGTTCCAGCGATAGATGGCGGTTCCATCTGCCGGGTTGGGTATTAGGTCTTCGGCGTACATCCAAGTGAACGGGTTGCCCACCATGGTCTGACCCGGGTAGAGAGTACCGACTACTGCACCGAAGGCGTTGGTGGAGCGGTACACGGTTCCGGCGTTGGTGCCGATGGCGCGATAGACGCCGTAGACGGACTGGTCCAGCAGATTGGTGAAGTAGCCGGACCCTGACGAGTTCAAGGTCACGGTGTGTCGTGTAGTTTTCAAAACCGGACAACTCGGAGGGTTGTAGTTTTCAAAACC
>CAYYMW010000528.1:0-3938 GCA_964472515.1 uncultured Verrucomicrobiota bacterium
GTGGTGGGGTGGGCGGTGGGATTGGCCAGCCGCAACGCCCGGGCGGTGCCCGGGGTGACGGGGTTGGTGCTGATGATAGGCGGTTACTTCCTGGGAGGTTTCGGACCGGTCCTGTTCTTGAACCTGGCCATCCTGGCGCTACCTTTGCTGGTGGCGACCCTGTCCTTGCGCCGGTTGATCTTGTTGGCGAACCGATGAATGGGCTTTGGGAGCGGTTCGGGCGAAGCCGGGCCGTTTTCGGGGTGACAAGGCGCCGGGGCAACGGCGCGATGAGTGAAAACGGCGGAAAAGCACGGAAATACACGGATTAGAGAAGATTACGTATGAAGATCGGCATTGTCGGACTCGGTTACGTGGGACTTCCTCTATCGCTGCAGTTTGGGCGCAGCGGAGTCACGGTGTTGGGCTTGGACATCGATCCGGCCAAGATCGAGGCGCTGCATCAAGGCCGCAGCTATATCAAGCACATCGAGTCCTCGGCGGTGGCGGAGTTGGTGAAGTCGGGGGCCTTCTCGGCCTCGACGGATTTTTCGCGCGTGAAGGAAGTGGAGGCGGTGATCATCTGCGTGCCGACGCCGCTGAACAAGAATCGCGAGCCGGATATCTCCTACATCGTCAAGACCGGCGAGGCCATGGCGCCGCACCTGCAAAAGGGCACGCTGGTGGTGCTGGAATCCACCACCTACCCGGGCACCACGGACGAGGATCTGAAGGACGTGCTGGAAAAGGGCTCCGGGCTCAAGGCGGGCACGGATTTCCACCTGGCCTTCTCGCCCGAGCGGGAAGACCCGGGCAATCCCGACAGCAAGGTGGCCCGCATCCCGAAGGTGGTGGGAGGATTGACTCCGGCCTGCCGGGATCGCGCGGTGGCGCTCTATGGGAAGGCGATCCAGACGGTGGTGCCGGTGTCTAGCTGCCGTGCCGCCGAAGCGACCAAGCTGCTCGAGAACATTTTCCGCGGGGTGAACATCGCCCTGGTCAACGAGCTGAAGGTGGTGTACTCCGCCATGGGGATTGACGTTTGGGAGGTGATCAACGCCGCGAAGACCAAGCCGTTCGGCTACATGGCTTTCTACCCGGGGCCCGGCTTGGGCGGTCACTGCATCCCCATCGACCCGTTCTACCTGACGTGGAAGGCGCGCGAGTACGGGCAGAACACGAAGTTCATCGAGTTGGCGGGCGAGGTCAACACGGCGATGCCGATGTACGTGGTGAGCCGCCTGATGGAGGCGCTCAACACGCAGCGCAAGGCGTTGAACGGCAGCAAGGTGCTGGTGCTGGGGTTGGCCTACAAGCCGAATGTGGACGATGACCGCGAATCGCCCAGCTACGTGCTCATGGACCTGCTCAAGCAGCGCGGCGCCGAGGTGTCCTACTACGATCCGCACGTGCCGGTGATCCGGCCGAACCGCGAGCATCCGCATTGGGCGGGGACGCGCTCGGTGGCGTGGAATCAGGCGACCATTACCGGGTTCGACGCTGTGTTGGTGGCGACGCATCATGACGCCGTGGACTATCAGCAACTGGCTGACTGGGCGGCGTGCATTGTGGATACCCGCAACGTGATGACGAAGACCAAGGCCGACCCGAAGAAGGTCTGGAAGGCCTGAGTCTTCGACTGAGCTAATCCTCTTTACAGCATCCTCGCTCTGTCCTTTGGGGGCATTCCCATGGGACAGGGTGCTTTCCCCTTTTCCGGCCATGGACTTTATCGATCTCAAAACACAGTACGCCCGGTATCGCGCGGACATTGACGCGCGCGTGCGCCGGGTCTTGGAGCATGGCCAGTACATCCTCGGTCCCGAGGTTACTGAGTTGGAGGCGGGGTTGGCGGCCTACACGGGCGCGAAGCATTGCGTGACGGTGGCCAGCGGCACGGACAGCCTCGAAATCGCGCTGCGGGCATGGGATATCGGCCCGGGCGATGAGGTGATCACGGTGCCCTTTACGTGGATCAGCACGGCGGAGGTGATCAAGTTGGTCGGAGCCAAGCCGGTATTTGTGGATGTTGAACCCGATAGTTACAACATCGATCTGGCGGCATTGGAGGGCACCATCACGCCCCGCACGAAGGCCATCATCCCGGTGAGCTTGTTTGGACAGATGCCGGACTATGACCGGATCAACGCCATCGCAGCGGCGCGCGGGGTGGCGGTGCTGGAGGATGCGGCGCAGAGTTTCGGGGCCACCCGCCACGGCAAGCGCAGTTGCGGCGTCACGGTGGCGGCGAGCACGAGTTTCTACCCCGCCAAACCGCTGGGGTGCTACGGGGATGGTGGCGCGCTGTTTACTTCCGACGACGCCTTGGCGGAACGTTTCAAGGCGATCCGCAATCACGGCGGGGTGGTGCGGCATGAGCACAGTCTGGTGGGCATGAACGGGCGGTTCGACACGCTGCAGGCGGCGGTGCTCCTGGCGAAGCTGCCGCACTTGGAGGAAGAGGTGAAACGGCGCGGGGAACTCGGAGCGCGTTATTCGCGCGAGTTGGCGGGTTGCTGCGGGGTGCCGGCGGTTATGCCCGGCAACACGCACGTCTATGCACAATACACGATTCGCGTACCGCAACGGGACAAGGTGGCGGCGGCGCTGCGCAGCCAGGGCGTGCCCACGGCGGTGTACTACCCCAAGTGCCTGCACGAGCAACCGGTCTTCGCGGATCTTGGTTATCGGTGGGGTGATTTTCCCGTGTCGGAGAGGGCGTCGCGCGAGGTGCTGAGCCTCCCCATGCATCCGTTTCTGACTGAGGCGGAACAGGACAAGGTGGTGGCGGCAGTACGGCAGGCCGTGAACACGATTTAGCAAAGGAGCGAGCTGATGAAATACTTGGTAACCGGAGTGGCGGGTTTCATTGCGTCCGAGGTGGCGCGCAAATTGTTGGCCGCCGGGCATGAGGTGGTGGGGGTGGACAACCTCAACGACTATTACGACGTCCGCCTCAAGCACTACCGGCTGGAGCAGTTGCGGCAGGGGCCGGGGCACGAGCGTCTGGCCTTCGAGCCGCTGGACATCGAGGACCGGGCTGGCTGCGAGCGGTTGTTTGCGAGCCACCGGTTCGACGCGGTGTTCAACCTGGCCGCGCGCGCGGGGGTGCGGTACAGCATGGAGAATCCGTTCGTCTACATGACGACGAACGCGATGGGGACGCTCAACCTGATGGAAGCGATGCGCCAGCGCGGGGTGCGGAAGCTGGTGCTGGCGTCGACCTCCTCGCTCTACGCGGGGCAGAAGATGCCGTTCAAGGAGGATCTGGCGGTGAACACGCCGATCTCCCCCTATGCGGCCTCGAAGAAAGCCGCCGAGGTGATGGCGTACTCGTACCACCATCTCTACAAGCTGGATGTCAGCGTGGTGCGCTATTTCACGGTCTACGGCCCGGCGGGGCGGCCGGACATGAGCATCTTCCGGTTCATCAAGTGGATCGACGAGGGCAAGCCGATGGAGCTGTTCGGCGACGGCACCCAGAGCCGCGACTTTACGTATGTGGAGGACATTGCGGAGGGGACCATCCTGGCGGCCAAGGAAGTTGGGTGCGAGATCATCAATCTGGGCGGGGGCAACAACCCGATCAGCCTGCAGACGGTGATCGCGTTTCTGGAGAAGGCGTTGGGGAAGACCGCTTCGTATAACCGCAAGCCCTTCCACATCGCCGACCTGAAGGAAACCTGGGCGGACATCACCAAGGCCGGCGCCCTGCTGGGCTGGCAGCCGAAGGTCTCGCCGGAGGAAGGTTTTCAACGGACGGTGGACTGGTACCTGGCCAACCGGCAGTGGGTGAAAGATGTGCGGGTGTAGGGCAACCGTATCGGCGCCCTGAGTGGCGGTGTGTCCTTGGATTTCCGAGGCGCTACGGTGATCAGCAACCTCCATGTGGGGTTATCGATGCTGCTGCGGCACGTTCAGCTGACGGGAATGCTGTTGGTGGCGGGGTCGTTGTGGGG
>CAYYMW010000529.1:0-375 GCA_964472515.1 uncultured Verrucomicrobiota bacterium
GGCTGGGACGGGCTTGGCTGGGACGGGCTTGGCTGGGACGGGCTTGGCTGGGACGGGCTTGGCTGGGACGCTGACCGCAGACCGCACGGTGCTCGCGGCTTTTCGAGCCGGTTTGGCAACGCTCTTTGCCGGCGTCACCACCGCCGCCGGCTGAGAAAGCGGCTTGGAGGGGGTCTTGGGCTTGCCCGGCGTGACCGCTGGCGGAACGCGAGCCGGTTGGCGAACCCCACTGTTGGAGACAGCTTTGCCTTTGGGCGGCAACGGCTTGGAGGCAGCCTTTGGCTTGGCCGGGATCAACTCAGGTGGAGGACGTCGGGTCAACTTGACGGCCCCCGACTTGCTGGCAGGCGGCGTCTTCCTGGCAGGACGCCGCGC
>CAYYMW010000529.1:385-3935 GCA_964472515.1 uncultured Verrucomicrobiota bacterium
GACTTATTGAAGCAGATAGCGCGTACCGGGAACGGAACGTCAGGGAGGTGCGGCGCGACCAGCGCCAACAGCGTAGCGGAGGTCGCCAGTTGAGCGACTGCCGGCAGTTCCAGGACGCCGCGCCGGCCGGGAGACATTGCGGGCGGCGGGCTTGGCCGCTGACTTTTTCGCTGCAGGCTTCTTCATAGCCGCAAGGGCGGAGCAACAAACCGATGGCAAGCCAAGTTAGGATCATGGCCCCGGCGGCGCAATCGAAAAGCGCTGAGCTTGCGTCCGCCGCCCGGTTCGGTATCTTCCATAAAAAGCCCCATGAGTGAGCTTGCCCTCAAGTGTTTCGGAACGGGAGACGGTTGGCCGGGCGCCGACCGGGGGCATTCGAGCTATTTGTACCGGTTCAGTTCGGCCACGGTGCTCGTGGACTGCGGGGAGTCGGTCAGTTGCCGCTACAAAGCCAGCGGACTGGACTACAACCTGATCGATCAGATTTTTCTCACCCACCTCCATTCGGACCACGTCGGCGGGCTGTTCATGCTCATGCAGGGCTTCTGGCTCGAACAACGCACCAAGGACCTGACCATCCAGCTACCGGCCGAAGGAGAAGCCCCGCTGCGCCAGATGCTCAAGGCCGCCTATTTGTTCGATGGGCTCTTCGCATTCCGCACACGTTTCTCCCCCTTGCGGGCGCGCCGGTCCGTGAAAGTAGGGGACGTGCGGGTCACGCCGCATCCCACCACTCACCTGGACAGCCTGCGGCAGGCGTTTCAGAAGGAGCACCCGCAACCGTTTGACGCCTTCAGCCTGCTCTTCGAGAGCGGTGGGAAGCGCGTGGTGCACAGCGGAGATCTGGGCGCGGTGGAGGACCTTCACCCCCTGCTGGCCAAACCGGTGGACCTGCTGGTGGTGGAGGTGGCGCATTTCGTCCCGGAAAACCTCTATTCGTTCCTGCGCAATCGGCCGGTGAAGAAGGTCGCCTTGATTCATCTGGCCCGCCAACTGCGGGCGAACCTGGCGAAGACCCGCCGGGAAGCGCGCCGCGAACTGGGTGACATAGAAGTGCTGATCCCCCAGGACGGGGAGGAGATCACGGAGGAGTGACGTTCGCTCCTCAATCGAGGTGGTAAGGGCCGGGGTTGCGGCGGCCCAGTCGCCGGTCCAGTTCCGCGTTGAGCAAGTCCGCCTGGTCCTCGCCACAGAATTCGAAGAACAAGTTGAAGGCCTTCTCCGAGGACCGATCCGTTCGCTTCCACAGGTCCGCCAGCAAATCCGCCATGCCGGGAAGCTCGACTTGGCGGTAGACCATTCCGAGCAACTCCATGGCTTTCTCCCGCCTTTCGCCCCCGTAGGAGTCCCGCTGGCGGCCAAGGTGCAGGCCGTCCATCGCGTAGCCGGCCAGCAACGCGAGCACATCGTACATCGGCCGCAGTTCGGCCGGGGCTTGCGCCACCTGCTCGGGACCCAACCGGGGGGCACCGGCCTCGGAGAGCGCCGCATCCGCGCCATCGGCCGCCGCCCAAAGCGCCTGATGCATCTCGCGCTCGGCAATCTGCGCCCCCGGTCCGCCGGAATCCCGCACGGCGCGCAATCCGCCAAGGAGTTCGCCGAGCAGATCGGGCCGGGCCACCAACTGGTCGGCGAGGCGCGCGGCGTTCCAGCCGGCATGCCAGAGGGCGTCCCTGCGGTCCTCCATCTCCGGGTGTTTGGCCGCGCGGTGCAGATCCTGAATGACCGATTCGATTTTGCGCCTGTGTTTGGGTCGGTGCATGTTCGTATGTGGAGAAAGCAAGCCGCTTGGCGTGGGCGCCGTCAAGTGCGGAGAAACAGCGTCGCGCCGTCTCCGGAACCGAGCTCCCCTCGCTTCCGGATCGGATTCACCGCCACCGCTTTTGCTCCCAATCGTCCAGGCGCCCCAACGCTTCGCTCTCGCCGATCATCCCCGCCTCGACGAGCACCTTCAGGGCACCGGCGGCCCACCCCTTCGAGCGTGCCTCCTCGGCCACCCGCAGCAATCGCCCCTTCAGCTCCTCGGTGAAGGAGTCCGCCAAGTCCAGGCCGTGGTCGTGTAGGAACATCACCACCCCTCGGGCCTCGGCACTCGCGGGCCGGGAGAGACTCTCGATGAGCATGTCCATGAAGCCGGGCACCTCCACCTGACGGTTCACGCTACCCAGGATCGTCAGCGCGCTGGCCCGCCGCTCCCCGCCGTAAGCGTCCCGGGGTCGGCGGTATTGGAGGCAATCCGTCGCGTAGGCGCTCAGGACCCCGAGCACTTGGTACAGGGGGCGGTGCTTCGCGGGAGCGTCTTTGACCGCTTCGGCCCGCATCCGCGGCACGCCGGCATCTTCCAAGGTGTTGGCCACGATGCCCGTCCAATACGCCAGGCTCTCCATCAGCTCCCGTTCGGCGGTCTGGGCGCCTATACCGCCGGTGTTGCGCACCGCGCGAAGCCCGCCGATCAGCCCAGCCAGCAGGTCGGGTTTGGCTAGGAACTCCACCCTGAAGCCCTTTGCATTCCAAGCCAAATCGGAGAGGAATTGGCTGCGCTCCTCCATCTTAGGCTGCTCCGCCGCGCGGTGGAGATCCCGGATGACCGATTCGGCCTTGCGTCGGCGGATGGGTTCGTTCATAGCGTCACGGCGGAAGAGCAAGGCTCATGGGAAGGGGGAGGTCAAGCTCGGAAAACCCGCCGGCTTGGTTGCGAGGGAAAATCTGTTGACATGGCAACAATTGTGGTGTAAACAGTATCCATGATCGAACGGCTTGAGCAACCCGGCCCGCGCTATCGGGCGCTGCTGGAGTGGCTGCGCGCCAGCGAGGCGGTGTGGCACGCCAGCCAGGCCTTCTTCGGGCGCTGGGAGCTGAGCCCGAGCCAGTTCAACATTCTCAACCTGTTGGGTGACCAACCCGCCGGGCTGTCCCAAACCGAGCTGAGTCGGGAGTTGATCACCCACCGGTCGAACGTGACGGGGTTGGTGGATCGCCTCGAGAAGCGGGATCTGGTCACGCGCCGGGAAAGCGCCACGGATCGCCGTGCGTGGCGGGTCACGTTGACGGCCAGGGGCAAGGCCCTGTTGCAGGAGATCCTGCCTCAATACTACGCGGTGGCCGAGGAAGTGTGGGGTGACGTGAACGTGAAGCGCGCGGAGACGATGGCGACGGCCGGACGGCTGCTGGAGGAACAGGCGCTGCGGATCGCCCAGCGTTACCAAGGGAAGGAGTCATGAAGACCGATCGCAACTATTATCTGCTCCTGGCGAGCCAGTTTCTCAGCGCCTACGGCGACAACGCGATTCTGGCGGTCATCCTCGGGCAGTTGACGTTTTTGAAGCAGCACGGCGAGATCACAGGCGCGCAGCTTTCCATGGCCAACGGAGTCTACACTTCGCTGCTGTTTGTGCCGTACGTGCTGCTGGCGCCGCTCGCGGGATACCTGAATGACCGCTATGCCAAGACCCGGTGGCTGTTGGGAGGCAATGTCATCAAGATTCTGGGCACGGGCATTGCGATGACGAGCGTGTGGTTCGGACCGGTGATCCAAGGGGTGGGATATCTG
>CAYYMW010000530.1:0-3927 GCA_964472515.1 uncultured Verrucomicrobiota bacterium
GCCTTACGTCCCCCATTTCCCTCGCCCAACCCAACCCGGCCGACACCTTCCACCCGTTGCCCGGCAGCGCCCCGGCCTTCCGCCCTTCTCCCCCGCCATCCGTGACGTAGACTGCTGGCAATAACCGAATAGGCGTCCGGAGCGAGCGTCCAAGCACCCATGCGAATTCAGTTGTCGAGGCCGAGCGTGTGCTCTCCGGCCGGCGGGACGCCGCCCGCGCGCCGGGAATGGTTGGGCGCGCTCGTGTTGGGGGTGGCGCTGGCAGCGGCTCTGCCAGCCCGGCCGGCGGAGCCGGCGGCTCCGAAGCCCTTGTTCAAGGACTTCATGGGGATCAACGGCCATTTCACGTTCAAGCCCGACCTGTACCGGCAGGTGGCGCGGTTGGTGCGCAACTACCACAACGTGAACTGGGATGTCCGCCAACCCGGGGACACGCTCACGCTGCCGGTCTGTGTCAATCAGGTAAACTGGCAGACCCACGTATACGGGCCCTGGCACCGGGCGGGCTGGGAAACCGACATCTGCCTGCAATTCACCGGGTTCCAACCCGGCACGCCGGACTACCAGCGGTTCTGGACCAACCGGGAGGCGTGGTGTTTCGATTACGGCAAGGCCGTAGCCACCGCTTTCGGTCCCTCCGCCAAAGAACCGCTCTGCACCTCCATCGAGATCGGGAACGAGCCCGGCTCCAAGTTCGATCCCGCCATCTTCCGGCTCATCTTCGAGAACCTGGCGCGAGGCATCCGGGCCGGAGACCCGAAGGTCCGCATTCTCACCCCCGCCGTGCAGGCCCGGACGGGAGACGACTATATCCAGGATGTCCGCGGGCTTTACGCCGACCCGGAGCTCCTGCCGCTCTACGACGTCATTAACCTGCACACCTACTCGGTCATCGACCGGAAGAACCTCGCGGAGAGTCCCTGGAACCGCAGCTACCCGGAGGATCCGCTCATCGCCTACCTCAAGATCGTGGACGAGGCCATTGCCTGGCGCGATCAGCGGGCGCCGGGCAAGGAAATCTGGGTCACCGAGTTCGGCTACGACGCCTGCACCCCCGAGGCCATGGCGCGCCGCACGGAGTGGGCGCTGAAACTCGATTGGCAGGGTGCCACCGACTTGCAGCAGGCCCAGTACCTGGTCCGTTCGTTCCTCGCCTTCGCGGAGCGAGACGTCGCCCGCGCCTACATCTACTACTATGACGACGACGACTCGCCCAGCTTCCACGGCAGTTCCGGCCTCACGCGGAAGTTCGTTCCCAAACCGTCCTTCTGGGCGGTGAAGCAACTGTACGAGACGCTGGGTGAGTGCCGGTTCCGGCGGGTCGTGCAGCACCTGCCGGGCGAATTGGCGGTCCAGGAATACGCGCGGGGAGACCATCCCCAACAGTTGATCTGGGTGGTGTGGTCACCCACCGGCGCGCGAACCCATGAGAAGGACCGCTACACGCCGCGCCAAGCCAAGGTGACCCTCAAAGGGCTTCCAGCGTTGCCGGAGCGGGTGATCGCCATGGCCACCACCGCGGCGCCCCCGGCGGAAGTGGTGTGGGAGAAGGCCGGCAAGAACGCCATCTCCCTCACCGTCACCGAGAGCCCGGCCTACCTGATCCTGCGGGCACGCTGATCGCGACCCGGGTGTACCGCCTAGTTTCCAGCCGCCGGAGAGGGGTTCTTGACCACCTTGATGCGGTAGAAAACGGTGGCGGCGGCTTCGGGAAAGGTGGCTTCCAGCGCGACGACAGGACCGGCCGCGGCCTGCCAATCGGCAGGAGCGAGCGAAGCGGTTTGCTCGACCACGAAAGCATGGGGCCGCCAGGCAACTCCCGCCATGGCATCGAAAATCTGCGGTTGTGGTCCCTTCCAACGCAGCGTCACCATGCCGTCCCGGCGTTCGTTGCCCACGATCTTCGGCTTGGGGTGGTAGGTGATCACGCCCCGCACCGGAAGGTTCAGGGCTTGGTCTCGCATCCAACTTTCGCCCGTCCAGTTGTTCATGGAATCGCCAATGGCCCAACTGAAGCGCGTCCGTACGAAGGGTTGGCCGACGTAGGTGCCGTAACCGTAGGCGAGCACCCCGTGGATGTCGGGGTTGGCGCGGGGCATGCCGCCGAGGACGCGCGAGTAATCGGTGAAATCCTGGAGGAAGATCAGCACCGGATAGCCGGAATCGATCTCGGCCTTCAGATCCTCGAAGGTGAAGCCCGGCACCGACAACCCGGGATTGAACTCGCTGAGCTGGGAGTCCACCTCGGCGTCGTACCCCCGCCATTGGGTCCAGGCGCGCAGGCCGGAGGGAATGTCCCGCGCCGGTGAGCCCGCGCTCGTGTCCGGGACAAAATCATGGCGGCGGGCTCCGGTCTTGTCCCAATAAGTAAACGAGTAGCCGTCGATATTGCCATCGCACTCGCCGTTCATCGCCACCCACCGCTGCTGGTTCAGGCCGATGAAGTCCCCAATGCAGTCGGCGGCATGTTCGGCACGTCCGGCAGTGATATAGGGGTCCGGTGCCGTGCTTTCGTAGGCGACGTAGTAGTCGTCTTCGTGACCGGGTTGATCGGCGGGGCGCCCGTCCCAACCGGCCTTGGTGGCCCAGAGGGAAAAGATCCCCGCATTACTGCCGAAACTGGTGAGCGGGGCCACCCCGTTGGCAGTGGGACCCGTGTAGAACTCGTCGAAGCCGTGGCGGTCCCAGAATCCCATGAGGTTGCCCGTGGCAGTGCCGAAACAACCCGCGTGCCATTCGTAGTCCGGCACCTCCAGCAGCGTGACATCGCTGTCCTGGGCCTGTCCGTTGAGTGCTCCCAGGCAAACCGCCACCCCAAGGGCCGCCGCCCGGGGGAGCAACGCCAGCCCGCCGCGTGCCGTGGCCGGCCCAAACGCTCGCCGCGTCATACCTCGGCAAGCGCCCGGTTGATGCGCTCGATGGCTTCGTCGATTTCCGCGGGACTCTTGAAGCCGATGACCGCGGCGTCCAGCAGACCAGACTGCATGGCGTAGCGGATCGACTTCTCGCGGTCCTCGGGACGGGTGAACTCGCCATTGCCGATGAGCTTCATGCCGATGATCCCACGCCCTTGCGCCCGCATCTGCTTGATCTCCTTCACCACCGCCTCGACGTTGCCTTTCTCGTCCCACTCGAAGGTGGCCCCGTCCACCCGCTTACCCTGCGGATTGAGGCGCACGAGATGCACATCAACCCACGACACCTGGGTCGCACGGGTCAAGGCCGGAAGGCCATGGCAGGAGACCCCTTTCGCGCGAATCAGCTTCTTCTCCTGCGCCTCGGCCAGGGCGTCCATGAGCCGTTTGCGTTCCTCGTGCCAGTTGTTCGTGGTCGCGTAGTGCAGCAGCAGGCTGTCGAGGTAATCCGTGTCGAGTTCCTTCCGGTACCGATCCAGCACCTCCAAGGGCTTCTCCGGGAGACCGGGCATCTTGGTCTGTATGAACAACTTCTCGCGGGGAAGCCCCTTGATGGCATCGCGGACGTACTCGTGGGTCTTATAACTTTCCGCCGTGTCGATATAGGTAATCCCCTGGTCATAGGCGTACCGGATCAACCGGTTGAAACCCTCCCGTCCCAACGACCGTTGCACGTCGCCGCTGTTCGTGCCTACCCCAATGCCCAACCGGCTCAGCTTGATGCCGCTCATTCCCAAGGTCACCTGATCGCTGGCCGTCTTCTTGGCCGCCGCCGCCGCGGCGGGAAAGGCCACCGCCGCGCCAGCCAAAGCAGCGGAACGTTGCAGAAACTCGCGGCGGGTCATTTGCTGGGTCTTCATAACGTTGACGCGGACAGACGCCCGGTCCGCCGGCTCCCAACGGAGCGATGCCGCAGCCGGGGCTGGGGGAAATCTAGCCAGAATTGGGGAATCTGCAACGGCGAAGCGGCGGCCGGCGCGGAGCCGGGCACGCCGGCTTCCGCGCAAAAACC
>CAYYMW010000531.1:0-3924 GCA_964472515.1 uncultured Verrucomicrobiota bacterium
TCCACCGCCCGGTCGCTGCGGTTGACCAACGTCCAGACCCGCACACCGCCGCCTTCCCAGAAGCTGGCGTAAACCTCCCGGTGTTGCGTGGGCACGAGCGGCGTCCACCCTTCGCCGTTGAAGAGCGCGGCGAAGCGGCGTTGGATCGGGAGCATCCAGCGCAGGAAGCTGCGGTCGCGCGGGTTCCAGCCGATCCACGAGCCGAACACGTTTTCCCAGACCATCATGCCGCTGCCGTTCATCCACGCGGTCTGCAGCTCGCCGCTATGGTCCCCATCCCAGCGCTTGATCTGGTGCTGGAGGTGACGCCGCTCGAACCACTTGTTGCGCAGCACGCCGGGCACGGGACTGTCCTGAAACCACTGCGCCCAGGAGAGGTGGTGATCGTGGATACTGGCCAGGGGGAGCGCGATCTCCCCTTCCAGCACCACGCCGGGCCGGACGCGGTCGAGCTTCTCGCGAAATGCGGCGGCGCCCTGGGCCATGGTGTCGAGGAAGATGCCGTCGGCTTCGATGGCCCCCACCATCGCGGCCAGCGCGTCGAGGTCGCCCTGCGGCTCGCGCCGGGTGCCGGTATCCCAAGGGTTGTAGTCGATGAACACCTTGACGCCGAGCCGGTGGAACTCGCGCGTGACGCCGCGCACCCCAGGCAGACCGCCGGGAAGGTCGCGGTAGAAATCGAACTGGTTGCGGTCATCCGTGCCGATGCGCGGATAGGCGTGCCACAGGACGACGGAGTCGAACCCGCCGAAATCGCGACGACCCGCCTCGACGAACTCCTTCACGCGGTATCGGCCCCGGCGGGCGTCATAGAAGCGCTCGTCGCACAGCATGAGGAAGCAGCAGGAGAAATTGGTGGCGGCCCAGGCAAACTCGGGTCGGCGATAGAGCGCGTCGGAGTAGTTGAGCCGGGCACGCGCCTGGGTGCGCCAGGCTTGGAGCACCCGCTGCCAGACCGGCCAGTCGCGCGGATCATTGGGGGAGGGCAGGAGATCGTGGCCCTCGTCCACGGCCAGGGGACCGGGTTGGGCGGCCAGGTCGGAAATCTTGCCGGACAGGGCGGTCGCGCCCAGGGCAACAAAGGAGGAACGCAGGAAGCGGCGGCGGTTCATGGGCGTGATGGAGTAGGCCATCAGCGTTCGAGGCGAACGGAGCCGAAGCCCAGGCCGCGCAGCGTCAGGGTAGGTTGCCCGCTGCGCCCGGTGGCAGGGCCGAGCGTGCGCTCGAGCAGATCCACATAAGCGGCTTGGCGGAACGGCGGGGTGAGAATGGTCAGCGGGCCGCCGCGACCGCTGGTTTCCCAGAGGCGAATCACCAGGTCGGCGCTGCCGGGTTGGTCACTGGGCTTGAGGCAGGTAGCGATGGCGCGATGCGGATCGACCGACAGGTAGGGGACTTCGAGCCGGTTGCGGGGGAGGCGTCCGGCTACCGTCACCAAGGGGGCGCGGACGGCGGCGCTCCAGGCCATCGCCGAGGCCTGGCTGTAGCCGGGCGCATGCACGCGTAGCGAGTAGCGGAAGCGGAAATCCGTCACCCCGTCCTGATCCTGCGTGCATTCCTTCCAGTTCTGGTCATTGCCCAAGGCCTCGAAGGCGAGAGTGTCCCCGTCCAACCGGAGCATGAAGGCCTCGAAGGGGGCGAGCGTGACGCCAACGCGCCCGGCCGGGGCGACGTCCACGAAGTCCTGCACGGCGAAGCGCCGGAGATCCGCGCCGGGGAGGAGGTCGCCTTCGGGTTGGAGGGCGGGGCGGATGACCGCGCCGGTGGTCTCGACATGCCAGTCGCGGCGGCTGCCACCGAGGGGGAAGTAGTGGCAGAGGCGCTGTTCGTTGGTACGGGTGGGCTGGTAGATGTGGTAGTCGAAATCCACGCGGTCCAGGGCGGCGTAGAGCGTGACGTAATTCGTCACCCGGAGTTCGCCGATGCGTCCATGGATGGCGACGCGCCCCAGCACCGGGCCGTTGGCGTCGACTGACCAGGCGGCATGTTCGAGGCGGTGCTCGCGGCCGTCGAAATGGACGGTTTCGCCCAGCGTGTGGGCGGCGGGCCGGGCCACCAACTGCTGGCCGGTGGCCTTGTGGACCAGGCCGGCCAGAGCGCCGGAGCGCGGGTCGAGGGCCAGGTGGAAGAAGGGGGAATCGAACTCGTTGGTGGCGGTGTGGCGCAACACGGCCTGGGCTTTGGGCGTAGCCCGCTGCCACTCGAACTCGCGGAAGCCGAACGGCGGCACTTGGCGCGCGACAAAGGCCACCTGCCGCGTGCCGTCCGTCTGCAGCACCTGGGCGGGAACCGGCCGACCGTAAAGAGTCACTCCTTGGGCAGTGGCCGGAGCGTCAGCGACGACCAGGAGGTCGTTGGTGAAACTGAGCGGATTGAAGACGGTGAGGAAGGCTTGGTCGGCCTTGAGGCCCAACGCGG
Source organism: uncultured Verrucomicrobiota bacterium (assembly GCA_964472515.1). Taxonomy (GTDB): domain Bacteria; phylum Verrucomicrobiota; class Verrucomicrobiia; order Limisphaerales; family J093; genus CAYYMW01. Next base: position 2,419 of record CAYYMW010000531.1, read on the forward strand.
GCCAGGCATTGGTCTGCAATTCGGAGGCGAGGCGGGCCAGTTCGCCGACCCAGCGCTGGCGCAGGCTGGCGTTGTGGCGTTTGTTGCTGAGATCGGTGCCATTCCAAGCGTGGTCGGAGAGCATGGCCCAGTTCCATTCGGCCTGTTCGCGGCTCTTGCGGGTGTTCTCGACCACTGCGGGGTCGCCCAAACCGGCCAGGGCCACCAGCGCCTCCGCGGCCAGGTACTCCCGTTCCTGGAGCCGGAGTTGCGCCGTACTCCGGGCGAGCGACACCGGCCATAGCTCCCACGAGTGGCCGAAGCAACCGCGCACCACGGGAAGAAACGGGGCGCGCGTTTCGGCGGCATCCACTTCGCGGCAGAATTGGGCCAGCGTGCCATTCACCAACTGGACCGGGTTGGTCCCTTCGCGGTTGTAGGCGACGATCGCTTCGGCGAAACCGCGTGCCTGCTCGCCGCTCTTGGGGGAGATGTCCGAGTGGGTGCCGCTCGCAAAAGCCGCCCGCAGCGGGTAAGCGGGACCGAGCCGCGCGTAGTGGTTGACCCAATCGGGCGCGGTGCGGCGCGGGTCCTTGAGCACGGTGGCGCCCTGCATGTAACTCGCTTTCAGCGAGGCCCAGGCGTCGAGGATGGTCCGCACCTCACTGCCGTCCGGCCCCTGCCAGCGGAAGAGTGGTGGGTTGCGGAGCCCCTTGAAGGCGCTGTCGTAATCGTAGAACGGCACCGAGGTCCACCGGATCCCGCTGTCGGCGAGGAGGGTGGCCATGCCCCAGGGCAGGGAGGGCAGCTCGATGTGTTCCGCCACCGTGAGAGGGACGCCGTGCTCCCGCTCGAAGCGGCGCGCGGGATAGAACGTGCGCAGCGCGCCCTCGACGCTCTGGAAGCCCCAGAGGCTGTTGCACAGGAATGGGCTCACACAGACACGCCCGTCGCGGATGCGCCGGATCAGTTCCTCCTGACGCGCAGGATACTTCTCAAGAAAGGCCTCGAGCTCGATGAACGCCGTGGCATTGTAATGATCGCGGTTCTCCGGCGGGGCGGCGTCGGTCCGGGTCATCTCGTCCAGGTGGGCGTTGATCAAGTCGGCAAACGCCTGCCGGGTCGCTTCTTCCGTGAAGCCCCACGTGACGTCGGGGCAGGTGTCGTTGGCGATGTAGATCCGCCAGGGGGGAGGAGCATCCGCGCCGAGGACGGAAACACCGTCTGCGATGAGCAGAGCGCCCGCAAGCAGCAAGAGGAGGCGACGCATAAGGACTTTGTTGGGTGGACAGCGTATCTCGTTGCCCGGTTTCGAGCAATGCTGGGAAAGTCGACCGGGTGGGAAGCCAGCGAGGCTGGCGGAGAGCGCCTGCGGAGTGCGGCGCCGCGAAGGGCACGAAGGTTGTGCGAAGAATCCCAGTCCCGCATGTAATAATATCAATTGATAGATTATGAATTTCCGATAAATTCAGGTAATACGTAAGTTGGCCGGTTTGCGAGTTGACTATTTGGGGCAATTGCGGTAAC
>CAYYMW010000532.1:0-3920 GCA_964472515.1 uncultured Verrucomicrobiota bacterium
CCCCCCCGGCCACGGCCAACGACCTCCAGCCTCATCCCTCGCCCCGGCCCAAACCGCTATTAGGGCTTGCGCCCACCCGCGGACGGACGGTAAAAGAGGACCGGCCATTGCGTGCCAGACCATGACCTCAACTCCGTCGCGCCCAAGGCATTTCACTCCTGACCCCAACAAGGTGCTCTCCATCATCATGGGAGGCGGCCAGGGGTCCCGGCTGTTCCCGCTGACCCGCGAGCGCGCCAAACCGGCAGTGCCGCTCGCCGGCAAGTACCGCTTGGTCGACATCCCCATCTCGAACTGCATCAACTCCGGCCTCAAGCGCATCTACCTGCTCACCCAGTTCCTCTCGGCGTCCCTCCACCGCCATGTCTCCCAGTCGTTTAAGTTCGATCACTTCAGCAGCGGTTTCGTCGAGATTCTCGCCGCCGAGCAGACCCTCACGGACACCTCATGGTATCAGGGGACGGCGGATGCCGTGCGCAAGAACTTGATCCACTTCATGAACGTCGACTTCCAGTACGCCCTGGTGCTGAGCGGAGATCAGCTCTACCGCATGGACTACCGGCGCATTCTGGCGCAACACGTCGAGAGCGGAGCCGATCTGACCATCAGCACCATCCCGGTGACCGAGCAGGAGAGCCGCGGCCTCGGCATCATGCAGATCGACGACGACCGGCGCATCGTCAATTTCGTCGAGAAGCCCAGCGAACCCGCCGTGCTCGCCCCGCTCAAACTCAAGCGCGAATCCTATCCCGTGCTCGGAATCGACGACGACCGCGAACTCTACCTCGCCTCGATGGGCATCTACGTCTTCAACCGCGAAGTACTCTTCCGGTTGGTGGACAATGACAAGACCGACTTCGGCAAGCACATCATCCCCACGGCCATCCGGGACCACAAGGTCTACTCGCACGTCTTCCAAGGCTACTGGGAGGACATCGGTACCATTCGCTCGTTCTTCGAGGCCAACTTGGACCTCACCTCGGAGCTGCCGCGGTTCGACTTCTTCGACATGAACGCGCCGATCTATACCCGGCCGCGCTTCCTCCCCGCCTCCAAGATCAACGGCGCCGCCTTGGACCACGCCATCATCTCCGACGGCTGCATCATCAACCACTGCAAGATTTCCAACAGCCTCGTGGGTGTCCGCTGCTTGGTGGACTGCGGCAGCTTCATCAACCGGACGGTGGTCCTGGGCAGCGATTACTTCGAGTCGGAACAGTCGATCGCCCAGAACACCGGCTTGAACCGGCCGCGCATCGGCATCGGCAAGAACACCCGGATCGACACCGCCATCATCGACAAGAACGCCCGGATCGGTGACAATTGCGTCATCACGCCCGCCGGCAAACCCGACAAAGTGGACCATCCGCTCTACTACATCCGGGATGGCGTGGTCATCATCCCCAAGAACGGCGTCATTCCCCACAACACGATCATCTAGCCGCGCGCCAGCGCCCCATGCCCCTTCCTCTTCGCCAACCCGACCGCCTCTGGCGGGAGCTTGCATCCGGCCAACGCCTGGTGCTGATCGCGGGACCGTGTGTCATCGAAAGCGAAGCGCTATGCCTGCGGATCGGGGAGCGACTGCGGGACGTCTGCGCCCGGCTAGGGCTCCATTACGTCTTCAAGGCCAGCTTCGACAAGGCCAACCGCACCTCCGCCAAATCCCCCCGCGGCCCCGGCTTGGAGCCGGGACTCGAGATTCTCGAACGGGTCCGCCAGCGCCTCGGAGTGCCAGTCCTGACCGATGTCCATGCCGAGTGCCAGGTCTGGCCCGCCGCCGAAGTGGTGGACCTCCTCCAGATACCCGCCTTCCTCTGCCGCCAGACCGACCTCCTCGCCGCCGCCGCCCAGACTGGCCTGCCCGTCAACGTCAAGAAAGGCCAGTTCCTTTCCCCGCAGGAAATGGAATGGGTGGTGGCCAAGGTGAAGGAAGCGGGCGGCCGCAGACTGCTGCTGACCGAGCGTGGCACCACCTTCGGCTACCAGAATCTCGTGGTGGATTGCCGGTCGATCCCGATCCTCAAGGGGTTTGGCTGCCCGGTGATCTTCGATGCCACCCATTCGGTACAGCAACCCGGCGCCGGGGGCGGCAAGTCCGGCGGCCAGCGGGAATTCGCGCCCGTGCTGGCGCGCGCCGCCTTGGCGGCCGGAGCCGATGGCCTGTTCATCGAGACGCACCCCCAGCCCGACCGCGCGCTCAGTGACGGTCCCAACATGATCCCGCTTCGCGACCTGCCCCGCGTACTCCAACAGTGTCTCCGAATCTGGGAGGCAGCCCGATGAGTCCCCGCGCCAAGGCCACCCCCTCAACCCCGACCACCGCGCCCAGAGACCCGTTCCTGGCGCGCCTCCCCAGGGCGCTGGTCTCCCGCATGCAGCGCATCGGCCTGTTCCTGTGCGATGTCGACGGCATCCTCACCGACGCCAGCGTCTTCATGGGCGCGGACACGGAATCGAAGCGCTTCGACGTGCGCGACGGCTTCGGCCTGCGCCTGCTCCAACGCCAGGGCATCCTGGTGGGTTGGATCTCCCACCGTCCCTCCATCGCCACCACCCGGCGGGCCGAAGAACTGGGCATCGACTTCCTCCACCAGGCCCAGGGCAGCAAGGTCGGCGCCGCCGAACAGATGCTGGCCCAGGCCCGGCTGACCTGGAGCGAAACCTGCTACATGGGAGACGACATCGTCGATCTGGCCGTCCTCAAACGCGCCGGCCTCGCCGCCACCGTGCCCCACGCGCTGCCCGAAGCCAAGGCCCTCTCCCACTACGTGACCAAAGCCGGCGGCGGCAGCGGCGCCGTGCGGGAGGTCGCCGAACTCATCCTCCGGGTGCAGGGCAAATGGCAGCCGCTGGTGGCCTCTTACTCCGCATGACCTTCCGCCGCCTTCTCCCCGTGCTTGTGGCCAGCCTGCTCCTCGCCTGCCGCCAGGGGATGCAGGGCGCCCAAACGCTTCCGCCCACCCGCGGATTGCCGGAGCAAAGCGGCGTCGCCGGTGCCTTCCGGGTTCCGGAGTACTACGACAAGGAGAACGCTTCCAAGCTCAAGTCGTTATTGACCGGCACCGCCGCCGCGCCCCAATCGGACGGCACCCTCCGGCTCGCCACCGTCCAGTTGGTTACCTTCGACCTCAGCGGCCAGACCAACCTGGTCTTCACCGGCACCAACTGTGTTCTGGATGCCAGGAACCGCATCGTCTACTCTTCCGACCGCCTTGAGATGCGCACGGGGGATGAGCGTCTCTACGTCTCGGGGGTCGGCTTCCTTTTCCGCCAAACCAACTCTCACGTCATCATCTCGAACCAGGTGCATACCATTATCAAGGGTGCTCCCGGCCCGCTCTCAACCTTACCCTAGCATGCATCGTCTGCTCCTCCTCTTCTTGTTCCTCGTCCCCGGCTCCTTGCTCGGGGCGGAGGATACCCATGCGCCTGCCGGCCAGATCGAGATCTTCGCCGACCAGTTCGAATTCGACTCCACCAACCACACCGCCGTCTACACCGGCCATGTCCGGGTTCTCGACCCGCAGATGAAGCTGGTCTGCGAACGCCTCACCGCCGGACTCACCGAGGTCGGGGGCACCAACGCCCGCACCACCATCAATCAGATTGTCGCCCAAGGCTCCGTCCAGGTGGATATGACCACCGATCAGGGTTCCGCCAGCGCCTACGGCGACAAAGCGGTCTACGAGGCCTCCACCGACACCGTGGAACTCACCGGCAAACCACGCTTGGTCACCCGGCAGGGCACCCTCACCGGGGATCGGGTCATCGTGGACCGCCGGCGCAACCGCTTGGAAGCCCGTGGCAATGTCCGCATGGTCATGCCCGCCGAGGCGCTCAAGCAGCCCGGTTTCTCGCTCAACAAGGACAAACCGGCCTTGCAGAAGCCATGAGCCAGGCCACCCCCTCACCCCTCC
>CAYYMW010000533.1:0-3918 GCA_964472515.1 uncultured Verrucomicrobiota bacterium
GCCGGAAACCGCTGGTTTCCAAAGATGCGATCGCCTCGATGGTCGTTCCCCCCGAAACCGGCGTCACAGCGCCTCCGACGGCCGCTGGTCATCGCAGCACGGTTTGGCGGGAAGAGAAAACCGGCTTGGGTTGCCCGCGTCGCGAGCGGCCCAAGCCGGTGAGAGTGATCTGACGGTCCGTGAAGGAGCCTACTGGAACTTGATCAAGCCGACCCGATCCCGGTACCACTGCCAGTCCTTCTTGCCGGAGGCGTCGAAGGTCTTGAACGTCGCTATGGGTCTGAGGGTGATTGGATACTTGGAGGTCTCGCTCACCCACTTGTGGATTTCCGAGTGGCCATCCGCGAAGGAGAACCCGCAGGCACCATTGTGGTACGAGGCTGGCACATCGCCCCATGCAGTGGCGTCAGGATTGTTGATGAAGAAGCCGTCGTTGATGGAGTCCGGGTGCTCGTCCACGGTGAGCCACGTGTTGGCGGGTGCTACGATGTCCGACATTTTTAAGAATTGGCGATACTCGGGAAATCCCCAGTTCTTGCCCTTCATGGTCTTGTCGGTGTCGTTGTTGTCGGCGATTCCGAACCAAGCGCTCATCGAGAGGCTCCGCAACCGTTGCGTCCAGCCCTTCTTGGCCTGCGCCGTACTCACTTTGATGTCCGCCGGGCACTTGTACACACCCACCGCCCCGCCGGTGTACTTGCCCAACACGCCACTCTTGACCCACTCCGTGTTCGTGACACTGACGGACTGAACGTCGGTACCCGCATTCCAAGTCATGACGTTGTTGACCCAGTTGTTGAACTTCTTGGAAGTGATGGCGCCTTCCGTCCCCGGGATGGTGAAGTTGTTGGCGCAGCGGTCGTTGTTGTCGCCGCCATACATGTGCCAGGCGAGCACCAACTGCTTCGTGTTGTTCATGCACATGATGCCTTGGGCCTTGGTCTTGGCCTTGGCCAAGGCGGGCAGGAGCATGCCGGCCAGAATGGCGATGATGGCGATCACCACCAGTAGTTCAATCAGGGTAAAACCCCTTCCGCACCGGCCCAGCCGGGGGACTTTCGCTTTCTCTACGATCATAACGTGTTGTGGGTCTAACGGTCTGTCTTCATCGGCGAGGCCACCATGAGGCGCGACGCCTTCTGTGCAATACTTGCATAAGTTCTAGCCCCACTGCGACCGAAGGCAATGTGCGTTTAGGCGCACAGCCGCCAATCCGGGGCAAACCAAATTGGGTCCCAGCCTGCGCCGCTTGCATACCCGCCGGTCGGCACTCGAAATCAGTGGTGCTACCTTACGTGCGATTCTATGCAACTTCGCCCTGCGTCCGCAACTCCGATCTTGGGTGGACTCCCGCGCGCGATTCAGTGGGCTTTCCTTGCGGAAAACACCTGTTGGATAGTGATTTATGTTTGAAGTGGCCATCCGGCCCGCAATTGTGCCATGCTTGTCGCCGCGTCCGGGTGGCGCGCGGATGACTGCCCACCTGCTGACGCAGCAGACTGCATGCGAAAGTTACTGATCGCGTTGACCTTGGGGCTGATGGGCGGGACCGCCTGCGGGCAGCCGGCGGTCGCTGGCGGCAACCCGGCGGCGGCGCTGGTCCAGGCGGATCGACCGCTGGTCATCGGCCATCGCGGGTTGCCGGTCTTAGCGCCGGAGAACACGCTTCCCTCCTTCCAGTTCGCGCTGGCGGCCGGGGCGGACTTGGTGGAACTCGACTGCTATCAGGCCAAAGACGGGGCTTGGGTAGTCATCCATGATCGCGAACTCGATCGCACCACGGATGCGCCCCGGCGCTGGGGCCAGTCGAAGGTGTCGGTGACTACCCGCACTCTGCCCGAGTTGCAGCAGTTGGACGCCGGAATTTGGTTTCAGCCTCAGTTCAAGGGGACCACCCTGCCTACGCTGGCGGAAGCGCTCGATCTCATTCAGAAGCGGGGGGTGACGTTGATCGAGCGCAAGGGCGGTGACGCGGCGGCGTTGGCGGCCTTCCTTCGCGAGAAGGACTTGGTGAACCGCCTGGTGGTGCAGTCGTTCGACTGGACCTTCCTGCGCCAGTTTCATGCCGCCGAACCGCACCAGGTCTTGGGCGCCCTGGGCCCGCCCGGTTCCCGCGGCGGGAAGGAACTGACGGACGCCGAGAAGGCGCTGAACCAGAGCTGGGTAACGGACGTTAAGGAAACCGGCGCCCAGGTGGTGGTCTGGAACCGCCAAGTATCGAAGGAAGCCGTTGCCTTTGCCCACCAGCAGGGTTTGCGGGTCTGGGTCTATACGATCAATGAAGCGCCGCTGGCCCGCCAACTACTGGATGCGGGGGTGGACGGACTGATTACCGACAACGCCGCCGCCATGTGGCGCACGCTGGCGCTGCGGCACCGCCCGTGAGGTTGGCGTCTGCTTCGTGTGCTTCGTGCTCTATTTAGGCACTCGCCAGGCACCTCCGATAACTGGCCACGCGCGGGTGCCGGGCCGCGTCTGCACTGAAGCCTTGCCCGAGCCGGACCACCCGGTGCGGCGCCACTTCAGCCTGCCGGTCGTGACCTACGTGGGTTCTGACCAAGGCTGTGGTTGTGGATTTCGCCACGGGTTCAGACCGTCGGGCGCCTGGTCGGAGGAGTACGCCGAGTGGGATCCGGACTACGATCCTGCAACTGACCGTCCCAACCACGATGGCCTGGTGGAATTCCTGCGCCATCACTGTGCCCGGGAGCCGTTTGTGGAGTTATACGGCTGCTGGAACGGTGACTTTGCCGAACCGGAAGAGGACCGGCGCGAGCTCAAGCTGGCCGAACTGGCCGAGCCCATGTTCCATTTCCACGAACGCGGCTACTGCCGGGTCCGGATGCCGAAAACCGGGGACGCTACTCCCCCCGCTACACCGTCATGATTTCCTTCTCCTTGGCGGCGAGGTGCTGATCGAGCTTGGCGATGTAATCGTCGGTCAGCTTCTGCAGCTCCTTCTCGGCGTGCTTCTCCTGATCCTCGGGGACCTTGCCCTCCTTGGTCGACTTCTTCAGTTGATCCATGGCGTCGCGCCGGACATGCCGGATGGCGACCCGGCCGTCTTCCGCCAGTTTTCGGGTGAGCTTGGTCAGCTCCTGGCGTCGTTCGGTGCTCAGCTCGGGCAGGATCAGCCTGATGATCTTCTTGTCGATCTGCGGGTTGAGGCCAAGGCTGCTCTTCTGGATGGCCTTCTCGATCGCATGGAGGTTGCTGATGTCCCATGGCTGAATCACGATGACGCGCGGCTCCGGCGTGGTGATGCCGGCGAGTTCGCGAATCCGCATCTGGGCGCCGTAGACCTCGGCGGGGATGTTCTCCACCAGTGCCGGCGAGGCCTTGCTGGTGCGCACTCCGGAGAACTCGTGTACGATGACCTGTTCGGTTTTGGTCATCTTTTCTTCCGCCTCTAGGAGAATGTCGTCGATGTCCATACGCTCGGGCTCTAGGTTGTTGGCGCTTTGTATAATCTGGAAACGCTCCGGCGTCAACCGGTCACCAGCGTGCCGATTTCCTCGCCCTGGACCACCCGCCGGATGCTGTTGGCCTGAAACATGTCGAACACGATGATCGGCATCTTGTTGTCCATGCACAGCGAGAAGGCGGTGGCGTCCATCACCTTGAGCTGGCGCTGGAGGGCCTCCACGTAGGTGATGCGGTCGAAGCGCTTGGCCTGCGGGTTCTTCTTGGGGTCGCTGTCGTAGATGCCGTCCACTTTCGTGGCCTTGAGGATGACCTCGGCGCCGACTTCGTTCGCGCGTAGTGCGGCGGCGGTGTCGGTCGAAAAATAGGGATTGCCGGTGCCGCCGCCGAAGATGACGACGCGCTTCTTCTCGAGATGGCGCACCGCGCGCCGGCGGATGAAGGGCTCCGCCACCTGCGCCATCGTGATGGCGCTCTGCACCCGGGTGGGCACGC
>CAYYMW010000534.1:0-3917 GCA_964472515.1 uncultured Verrucomicrobiota bacterium
ACCAACATACCAGAAGTTTTCCGAGAAACTCCTTGACCGGGATGATTTCGGCGGCCGGACAGGCGGCGGGTTCGGCGGTGCGTCAGGCCATCGGCCCGGCCTTGGAACGTCTCCTGCACGGAGGTGGCCGGCCGCAGTCGCCTGACCCGTCCTCCAGCGACACCAATTCGGCCAACGCCGGGACGTCTCGCACCCGCCAACGATGGACAAGACCCATTCCGGAGGCCGTTCGGGCCCAAGTACGGGCGGTGAATGCCGAGCTTCAAGACGATCCGACTCACTCGGAACCGCCTGCTTCCCAGCCCACTGATGCTGCCCTTCAGAATCCTGACCTGCCCTCAAGGTCGATCGGACGGCTCGACCCGATACCGGCGAATGACCGGCGCGGCTCGGAAGCGAGGGCTGGGGAAGGAGGCACCGACCAGCCGGCAACGACGCCGGGCAACGCCGCTTCGGGCCAGAGCGAGGCTATGGACGGGCCTCGTGATCCGGATGCCAACCTATTGCCAACCAACAGGCTCGATCACGAGAATAGTCGCACAGGCGCCTCCACCCTCCCCAACGGGGGGGCGGCCACGAACGTGGCTTTGCTGAGCGACGATTTCAGTGACCGTCTACAACGTGCCGGGGCGCGCTCTGGCGATGTGCAGGTATCGCTGATGTGGAACAATATCAATGACTTGGACCTGCATTGTGTGGATCCGAACAACGAAGAGATTTATTACGAACACCGTCAGTCGCGGTCAGGTGGGTTGCTGGATGTGGACATGAACGTCAACCCGCCGCTGCAAACCCGGCCGGTCGAGAACATTTACTGGCCGGAGCAAGCGGCACCGGAGGGCAGTTACCGCGTGTACGTAAACCACTTCAGCAACCACGGTGGCCGGGATCCGACGGCCTATACGGTTCGAGTCCTCACCAGGGGCCGGATCAGCCAGTACACGGGGTCGATCAGCTTTGGCCAGCCGAAAAAGCTGGTGTGTCAGTTCACTGTGCCCCCATCCTGAGTCCGGTTCCGAACCGAACACGAATGCAGCAGCAGACACCACACAAAACGCCGGGTTTGACGGTTGGGGAGCGGCTCCGCCTGACGATCTCCGACATAGGATTTGGCGGGGAAGGGGTGGCACGGCATGGGGAAATGGTGGTCTTCGTCCCGTTTGTTGCTGTGGGGGAGGAGGTTGAGGTTGAGGTGCATACCGTGAAGGCCCGGTTTGCGCGCGCGAGCCTCCGGCAAGTAATCAGGGCTTCCCCAGACCGGTTGACGCCTCGCTGCCAGTACTACGGTGACTGCGGCGGGTGCCAATACCAGCATCTGGCCTATCCCGAGCAGTTGCGAATCAAGCACAAGCAGATTGCCGACCTGTTCCAGCGAGTGGGGGGATTTGCCAAGGCCGAGGTCTGTCCGGTGCGACCCTGCCCTCAACCCTACGGCTACCGCAACCGGATCATGATCCGCAGCCAGTGGGACAAGTTTAAGCAGGGCTTGAACATCGGTTTTATCCGGCACGACAACCGCTTGGTGGTGGACATCGACCATTGCGAGATCGCCGAGCCGGAGTTGAGCCGCCAGATCGGGCAAGTGCGGGCGAACCCGCCCGCCAAAGGCGGGCTCAAAGTGGTGTTACGGCAAATGCCGGAAGGATGGGATGTGCCGCGTGACTCCTTCTTCCAGAACAACTTTCATCTGCTGCCGGAGCTGGTGCAGGTGGTGCGCTCGCGCTTCGTCGAGAGTCGGAACCGTTTCCTGTTGGACGCCTATTGCGGCGTGGGTTTCTTTGCCTTGGAGCTGGCCGACTTGACGGAGCGGTTTGTAGGGATCGAGGTTGATCAGATGGCGATCCGCGCCGCGCGCCACAACGCGGCGACGCGGCAGCGCGCAAATGGTGAGTTCCGGGACGGCCGGGTCGAGGAACTCCTGCCCGAGTTGTTGGGGGAGTATCCGGCGGGCGAGACCACGCTGCTCATGGACCCCCCACGTACCGGATGTCTTCCCGCGCTGCTGGCCCGCCTGCGCGAAGTGCGCCCGCGCCAAATCCTCTATATTTCCTGCCATCCCGCGACCTTGGCGCGCGACTTGAACGTCCTGTGCCGTGATGCGGTCTATGAACTTGTGCAAGTGGCACCCTTGGACATGTTTCCGCAAACCCAGCACGTCGAGTGCGTGGCGGACTTGAGGGCTGTGGCTGAGCCCTCCCCCAACGTAGGGCCGTCGGCGTCCGTGCCCGCCGGCTGAACGGAAACGAGCCTTGCCAAGCGGGCGGGCTTGGATTCAACTCTGTCGTTACCAACTTATGCAACCACCCGAGAAGGCCCCCATGGGATTCGCACAAAGCCGGCTGCCCTGGCTTGTCGCGGCTCTGGCCCTGATCCTCTACCTGGTCACGCTTAATCACTGGCTCCGGCTCGACAGCCTGCCTACCGTGGCGCGGTTGGGCGGATGGGACGAATCGGTCAACCTCTACCAACCGCTGCATTACTTGGTGACGTTTCCCGCGAAGTATCTGCCCCAGCGCGTGCAACCGCTGGCCCTGAATGCCTTGGCGGCGGTATTGGCCGCGCTGACCCTCGCCTTGCTGGCCCGCACCACCGCTCTGCTGCCGTTTGACCGGACCACGGATGAGCGGATGCGCCAGCCCGAAAGCGATACCGCTCTCCTGGCGGCCCCGTGGGGGTGGCTGGCCCCGCTGGCGGCGGTGCTGGGTTGCGGCTTGCAGTTGAGCTTCTGGGAGCACAGTACCGCTTGGACGGGCGAAATGCTCGACCTCCTGCTCTTTGCCTACATCGGCCGCTGTCTCGCCGAATACCGCGTCGATCCCAGGCCCAGCTGGCTTTACCGTTCGGCGCTGGTTTTCGGCGTGGGCATGACCAGCAACTTCGCGCTCATCGCGTTTCTCCCCGGTTATGTGCTGGTGGTTCTCTGGCTGCGGCGGATGACCTTTTTCCAAGCGCGTTTCCTCGGCGTCATGACGGGCTTGGGTCTGGCGGGCATGCTGCTTTATCTGCTGCTTCCGGCGGTGGCGGCAGCCACCCGGACGGACGGCTACTCGTTCTGGCGTTATCTCCAAGCCGAGTTTACCATTCAAAAATCCGGGCTGGGGGCGATGGCCCCGTACGTTGCATTGATTCTGGGGCTTTCCTCCCTGTTTCCCCTCGTGATCCGTTTGATCAGGTGGCCCGACAGCACCGGCGACACGAACGCCGCCAGCGCCATGATGACCACCCTGACGATTCGGTTCGTCCATCTCCTGATGTTGGTGGCCGCGGGTTCCGTGCTGCTGGACCCGAAGTGGAGTGCCCGCGTGTTGGGGGCGGGCTTCGGTTTCCTCCCATTCTACTATCTTTCCGCGCTTTGTGTGGGGGCCTACGTCGGGTACTACCTGGTGGTGCTCCAGTTTCCCGATCGTCGGCAACGGGCTCGCCGGCACGGCCGGTCCACGCTGTTGGGGCAAAGCACGGGTCCGGTTTTGGCGCTGGCGGCCCTGGTCTTGACCGTGACGCTGGCGGTTCGCAATTACCCTTTCATCCGAGCCGTCGAGGGCTCCAAGCTCAAGGCTTACGCCGATCGGATTCTCCAAACGCTGCCCGCCTCCGGGGGCTGCTTGATCAGCGATACTCCGGCCGAACTGGCGGTCATCGAGGCCGCGATGCGGCTGGAGGGTTCCACCGCGCCGCATATGCTGATCCCCGCCAGCATGCTCCAGCGCAAGGCTTACCATGAGGCCATGGCCAAACGCTTCGGCGAGCGCTGGCCGCTGCTGAAGGGTCTGAGCGAGCTATCCGAGCCCATCGACTCGAACTTGCTGGGTGCTTGGATCGCTTACCTGTCCAAGGATGGCACCGCGTTCTACGCCCACTCCAGCATGGGGTATTTCTTCGAAGCGGTCTCCGCCCAGCCCCAGGGTCCCCTGTTCCAA
>CAYYMW010000535.1:0-3889 GCA_964472515.1 uncultured Verrucomicrobiota bacterium
GGTTCAGCCGGGTCAGGTTGTACCAGACCAGGGGATTGTACTTCTCCACTTCCACGCCATCCCGGCGCATCATGGCGATCAGCGAGGAGTCGATCTTGCGCGATCCGATCCAATCGATCATCACGTGCACCTTGACGCCCGCCCGGGCTCGCTCTGCCAGGACCTCCGCGAAGTTGCGGCCCACCTCTCCGGACCAGTAGATGTAGGTCTCCAGCGTGACCGACTGGGTGGCGCCGCGAACCGCGGCCAGCATTGCCGGAAAGACCTGGTCGCCGTTGATCAATCCCGTCACGCGGTTGCTGGGAACGATGGACGGGCCCACCAGCGAGGACATGATGCGCAGGAATTGGGGGTCCTGCACCGAATACTGGTGGCCAATCTGGTACTGGATGCCCTTGCCTGGATAGGTCGAACAACCCGGGAGAGTCAACAGCCAGCCGCAGAAGACCAACACGCTGAGCCACAACCTCTTTGGCGCGGCGGGGCGGAAGGTCGGTTCCGTCGTTCTTTCCACCGGGTCAGACTAGCGGGGGAAGGCCCGGAAAAGCGATAGCCGAATTTCGAGGCCGGGCCCATCGCCATGCGTCGCCACCCGATCCGGCCGGCACACAAGCTTGCAGGATCGGTGGAACGATTGGCTGGCTCGGTTGTCCATTCCATTGCGGTGTTGACTGCTTGCCGCCCGCGCTTCTCGGGATTCACCCGCCGGAGCGAGCATGGGAGCGGCTGGGCTTGAGCTATGAACGACTTCTTGTTTGCCCTTCGCCAATTCCGGAAGCACCCCGGCTACGCGGCCGCCGCGATCTTCTCTCTGGCCGTAGGGGCAGGTCTCAACGTGGTCATGTTCGCGATGGTGGATCAGTCCGGTTTGCGGACGTTGCCGGTACGGGAGCCCGACCGCCTCGTGTCTTTGCATGGGGCGGATGAGGAGGCGTCGTTCGCCTACCTGGACCGGATCGACTTTCGCGACCGGTGTCGCGGTTTCGAGGACGTGGTTGCGGTCAGTGATGACACCGCCATTGCCGATTACTTGGAGATTCCCCGCCGGCTCCACGCGAACATCGTCAGCCGCAATTACTTCACCTGTCTCGGCGTCACTCCGGCGCAGGGCCGGATCTTCGCCGAGACAGACGCAATGGATTTGCAGGCCGAACCTGTGGTGGTGATCAGCTACAACCTGTGGCAGAGGGACTTCGGCAGCGATCCTGGGGTGGTGGGACGGACGGTGCCATTGAACGGACAGTCGGTCACGGTCCTGGGGGTGGCACCCAGAGGTTTCGCGGGCCTCCGGCGATGGGCGCCGGAAGATCTGTGGTATCCGGCGGAAACGTGGCATGCCCGAATGCCCAAGCTCCTGACGGCGCGGACCTTTGCTGGCTTCCGCCTGCTGGCGAGGCTCAAGCCCGGTGTGGCGTCTGAGTTGGCCGCGCAAGAGGTGAACGCGGTGGTCCCAAGCCTGGCTCGAGCCCGGCCCGATCCAGCGCGGCCCCAGCGCCTGACATTGCACCCGATCACGCCGCGGCATGGTGTGGCCTTCGTGCTCGAGGTGCTGGCCACGATGGCGTTACCGGGCTTGGTCTTGGCCATTGCCTGTGCGAACGTCTCCGGCCTGCTCCTTGCCCGGGCACAGACTCGCGCGCAGGAAATCGCGGTGCGGTTGGCGTTGGGAAGCGGTCGCTTGCGATTGGCCCGGCAGATGCTCGCCGAGAGCCTGCTCCTGGCCACGCTGGGCGCGGCGGTTGGGTTGGTGCTGGCGGTCTGGGCGGTCGACGCGCTGCCCAGCCTCCTGCCGCCTTCGGTGGAGCAGCCTTTCCCGGCCTTCTACGTTGACCTTCGGGTGATCGCTTTCGCGGTGGGAACCGCGCTCTTTGCCACCATGGTGTCCGGTCTGACCCCCGCCTTGTACGCCCTCCGCACCAACCTGACTCCGCTCTTGAAGGCTGACGCCTCTCTGGCCGCGCCGGGCCGCAGACGCTCTGGACTCGCCCTGCTCGTCATCGGTCAAATGGCGGTTTCCTTGGTCCTGTTGGTCCTTGCGGGGGCCTTCGTGAGGCATTGGCTCCAGGGTTATCAGACGCAGGCAGGCTTCCGGCTGCCGGATTTGCTCCTGGCCGACCTGCGGCCCGTCCAATACGGCATGGACAAGACCGGCCTGGCGGCCTATGTCCGCGCGGCGCGGGAACGGATCGGCAGCCTGCCGGGCGTGAAGCGAGCGTGCGTGGCTGGTGCCATGCCGTTGGAGTATCTGGCCAGTTGGCATCGCGAGGTGACTATTCCGGAGGGGGCGGGGGGCACATCCACCCGCAAGCACCGCGTGGCCTGCAATCCGGTGGATCCCGAGGTGCTGCGAATGATCGGCTGCACCTTGCTGCGGGGACGCGGCTTCGAACCGTCCGACACTGAGGCCTCCGAACGCGTCGCCGTGATCAGTCGGGCGGCGGCCGAGCAGTTTTGGCCCGGCGAGGACCCGCTTGGACGGCAAGTGCGGTTTGGCGGCGACGACACCACCTATGTGCGGGTGGTGGGGATGGTGGAGGACGGCCCGTACAATCTCTATGATTCGGCCCACCGTCCGTACCTCTTCGTGCCGGTCGAACAGACCCAGATGACCACCCTCAGTCTCTTGGTCGAAACCTCCGTGCCTGCCGCCTCGATGCTCAAAGTTGTCGGGGAAGAGTTGCGTCGCCTCGACGACCGGGTCCGACCCGTCAGTCTCCAGACCCTGCACCAGCGCCTAGCGTCTTCGTATGCGATGTTCGGTCGGGGTTTGATGGCGCGGGTGTTTGGCGCGTTTGGGGCCTTGGGCTTGGCCTTGGCGGCCATTGGCCTGTACGCGGTCATCGCGCACGTGACGGCGCAGCGGACTCGCGAGCTGGGGCTGCGTCTGGCGGTGGGGGCCAGCCGGGCGGACATCCTGTGGCTGGTCTTGCGCCGGGGGGTGCGTCTGGCCTTGGTCGGTGTGGCCGTGGGGTTGCCGCTGGCACTGGCCTGCCTGATGCTCATGACCAGCGGTTGGGTGGGGTTCAAAGGCTTCGATCCGTTGACCTGCGCCGGGGTGGTGCTGGTGCTGGTGACGGTCGCCTCGGCGGCGAGCCTGGCGCCTGCCTGGCGCGCCGCGCGGCTCGATCCGGCCGCGGTGCTCCGCCACGACTAGGATCTTCCGAGGTTGTCGCACCCATGCCCGGGACACACCCATGAACCGCTCTCAAGGACTCCTCAGACAACTGGCACGGCACCCCGCCACAAATCTCGCCGCCGTGGTGACACTTGCGGCAAGCATGGGGCTCGCCACGTTCGTGTTCGGCTTTGTGCAGACGTTTCTGTTCAAACGCCTCCCATTCGCGGACCCTGGCCAGCTTCAGGTGCTGCACCTGCGCGATCCCCGGCGAGGACAGACGGATGTCTTCCACGCGGCTGAACTGGAACGATGGCGCGAGTCATGCGCCTCCTTTGCGGCCATTGGCGGGTTCACCCAGTACGACAAGCCAAGTGTGGAAGGCGTGGATCAACGAGCCTTCGCCTCGCAAGTGACCGCTAACTTCCTGGACATCCTCCAGCAACGCCCTTGCCTGGGACGCGGCTTCACCGCGGAGGACGACCGACCAGGCAGCCCGCGAGTCCTCCTGCTCAGCCACCGCCTGTGGCAACGGAACTTCGGGGGAGATCCGGCCGTGGTGGGGCGCACGCTGCGGGTCAACCGCGAAGCGGCCACGGTGGTGGGCGTCATGCCGGACGGGTTCCGGTTTCCCATGATGAACGATCTCTGGCTGAACCTTGGGTGGGAGGATGCGAGCGGACCGAAGCTCTGGATGATGGCCAGACTGAAAGCCGGGGTATCCACGGAGACCGCACAGACCGAGGTGAATGTCCTGGGCACCCATCTGGCCCC
>CAYYMW010000536.1:0-3877 GCA_964472515.1 uncultured Verrucomicrobiota bacterium
AGGCAATTTTTGAGTTACCATGACATGCTAAAGAAAGGATTCGTTTTTTGTTTGGTCGCGGGAAGTTAGCGGCACACCTCCCGGCCCAGCCACAGGTTAGTGGCCAATAGGATGCGGCTGGGGGCGAACCGGAGGCATCCCCAGCCGCGCCGGGAGAACCTTGAAGCCAGGTCGCCCTTGACCCGCATCAAGGCAGCGATGCATCATTTCCGCTAACTTACGGCTATGGAAAATGTGAAACTGGACCGTGTTCTGGACGTCCGCCCCATCCTGGCTCAAGGGGGCACCCCCTGCTCCGCCATCGAGACGGCCGCCGCCGAAATCCCGGTCGGCGCGGCGTTGGTGGTCCTGGTGTCCTTCGAACCCGTGCCCCTTTACGACAAGTTGGCGCACATGGGCTTCAGCCACCACGCCAGCCAGGACGCCGACGGCACCTGGCGCGTCGCCTTCCGCCGCGAACGCCCCCAGCCCACCTCCGCCCCGCCGCCCGCCTGCTGCTGCTCCGGGCATTGAGCGAAGCGACTACACTCCTGTTGCGTTGACCTCGAGAAAGGCAGCTTTGCGGCAGCATTCCGCGATTTCGTTCCACTCGCGAGCGACCACTGTGTCGGGCGCGTCAGCTATATAACGCAGAAGTGCGCGAACGAGATCCGGCCGCAAGGCCGCCTCCAAATCGCGATCAAGGGCGTCGCTGTTCTTGCGATCAGCAATCGCTGTCCAATCGACGGACCTGCGAGAGCCGGTACTGGGGTCGGGCCACCCACACTTGTGAGATAGACGCTTGCGAAGCCACTGGAGCACCTCCTTGCCAGACCAGTCGCATCGCCAGAAGTCATCGTCCAAGGCAGGCTTGGCCCATTGCTCCAATCTCCCCTCGAACGCCTGAATCACCTCTTTGGGATAGGTCTGGGCGAAAGGACGCCCTAACCGGTGCGCTCGGGCCTGCCAGTCGTCGAGCTTCTTCATCAAGAATGCTCGGGCAGGATCGACTGCCGGGGAGGAAACGGAGCCGTTCTGCTCCCATTGCGGCTCCAGCAAAGGCTTGAGACCGGAGCGCAGGTCGGAGTCGGGTTCTGTCTGTTCCCAGCAACTCCGGACCTCGTAAAGGGTGGCTTGAACCGCTTGGTAGAGGCTGAGCGGTGGCAGGATCTCCGCCAGCGTCTGCTTCAGCATTTCCTCGGAGCAGCCAAACCACTCCTCCATGACTGGCAGGAGCACCGGCAACTCAAGGAAGTAGTTCTCAATCTCATTGCGCCGCCACGTCCTCCAGACACAAATCCGGACTTCCCTCTTCAGCCGATCCTTGCGGTCATGATCGCAGTCCTTCTGTGCCCTCTCTAAAGTCCGAAAGTCACGATCCTCAACCACTACAAGGGGACAGGCACGGCCAATGGCGTCGCATATGCCATAGATCGCGCTTGAGGTCCCGCAGGGCCAGATGTCCACCAGCGCGCGTGGATTGGGGCGGGAGTCCAGCCAACCGGTGAGGGCGGCATACTCGTAGCCGATCAGGTCGCCCTCGCACAATAGCGCCACTTGCCCGCCCTTCGGATAAGCTCCGCGGTAAAGCCCCTTGGTGCTCATGATCGACCTGCTTTCAGAATTCGCCCATATCCACCAAAACCCCGTCGCTGGCAGCCAGCGCCCTGAGGTCTTGAGAATGCGTGGTGAGGATATACTGATTGTCTATTCCGAATTGGGGGAAGGCGCGATACAACTGTCGAATCCAGCCAGGATGGAGATGCACTTCCGGTTCGTCCACCAGTACGAGGCCGCGGTTCAGCGGATTGGGGAAGGCAAGACGCGTGATGTACTCCAGGATCACTTGTTCACCGGAAGCCGCCTGGTGCAGCGGGTACTCCGAGTTGCCGTCCTTGAAGAAGGGGGCTCCGAAAGGCACGGCCGGGGTATAGCCGAAGCCAAGGTACTCTCTGGGACCGCAAATCTGCTTGAAGAGACTCTTGATCCGGTTCTCGGCCACCACGGCCTGCTTTTGCAGGTCCTCCATCCCGTTCTTGGCCGCGCCTTCCGTGGGCAGAGGCGGTGCCGTGGCGCGCTGGCCCAGGTCTTTCAGGATTTCGGCCACGGATAGCCGGTCAAAGATGGAAGCGCTCTTGTCCGGATCAGTGGTTCCCGACTCCGTTCCGGTGACTCGCGCCTTCAGACTGCGGTCTTGTGGGAACATCATCGGTCCGCCGATGCGGTCAATCAACTTGGTGTCCTTCAGGAGCCCTTTGCGATTGCCTTGGATTGCCCAGAGGCGACCTTTGAACCACGGAAGCGCCTGCCAAGGGCTCACTTGGCGGACATGCCAGGTAGGGCGGGCAGTACCATCCCTGTTAAGACCAGGCGGATAGACCCACTCCACCGTGACGCACTCCTCAGTAAAACGCGTCAGCGCAGTATCTTGGTGCAACTCACGGGTCTGAACGGCAACCTCCTCGATGGCCTTCAGTTCGTCCGGCGCAAATTCGACCTCCAGACTAACCTCGACCTGAGGCGGGGTGGTGGTAAATACCATGGAAGGGCCAAATCGGCGGATGTCCAATTCAGTCGGATCAGGAACATCATCCGTCTTATAGCCCATGATCCCGCGCAAGGTCTGAACGATGCCAAAGAGCACGGTGGTCTTCCCGCATCCGTTCGGTCCAGCCAACACGGTGACCGGTCGGACCGTCCCCTTGGCATCCAGAAAAGAAATATGCAGATCCTCGATGGACCGGTATCTCTTGATGGTCAATTCGCGCAGTTTCATGCCGCCAAGCTCGTTAAGACTGTTCTAGGAATACGATGCTCTCGCTCTGCGCCGGTGTCGAGTCCGCACATGGCGGTGCATCCGGTCGCCCCGAAAAACACGCGCGCCGGACCCGCTCGCAAGCAGGCCCGGCGCGTGGCGAAAACAAACTGACTCCGATCAGGCGCTGATGGAGTCGCCCAATTGATAGCGGACGAAGCGGCGGATCTCGATGGTATCGCCGAGCGCCTTGCCGACGCTGGCAGCGTGCTCCTTGACGCTGACTTCGCCGTTGCGCTTCACGAAGCCCTGGTCCACCAGGCAGACGGTCTGGAAGTACTTCTCCAGCTTGCCTTGGATGATCTTCTCGACGGCCGCCGCCGGCTTGCCCTTGGCCTGCTCGGTCCCGATCTCACGCTCCTTCGCGATCAACGCGGGGTCCACCTGCTCGCGGCAGACCGCCACCGGCGTCGCCGCGGCGATCTGCAGGGTGATGTCGCCCACCAGTTGCTTGAAGTCCTCGTGGTTCAGCGTCTCGGCTTTGCCCGCGCCCACTTCCAACAACACGCCAATCTTCGAGCCGTGGTGGATGTAGGCCGCCAGCACGCCATTGGCGCCGGCTTCCAAGCGGGTGTGGCGGGGCACCTGGACATTCTCGCCGGTCTTGGCCACCTGCTCCACGCGCAGGGCTTCCAAATCCGCCTTGGGATTCGCGGCGAGTGACTCGGCCACCTTGTCGCAGAAGGCGCGGAAGCCCTCGTTGCGAGCCACAAAGTCGGTCTGGCAATTCACTTCCACCAGCACGCCCGACTTGCGGTCGGGGGCGATGTACTTGACGATGAGGCCTTCCCGGGCCTCGCGCAGGGCCTTCTTGGCGGCGCTGGCCATGCCCTTCTTGCGGAGGTAATCCACCGCGGCGTCCAGATCGCCCTGGGTCTCGGTCAGGGCGCGTTTGCAGTCCATCATGCCCGCGTTGGTCATCGCGCGCAGTTTGGCGATTTGGGCTGAAGTAATCTCTGCCATAGAATTCAGTTAACGGATTTCAAAAGTCTCGAATGAGGGGACAGGCCCGCCGCGCCTTCACGTGGCGGGCCGTCGGGAAGCCACGGTCCGGACTCAGGCCTGCGCCGGGGCGGCCACCGG
>CAYYMW010000537.1:0-3842 GCA_964472515.1 uncultured Verrucomicrobiota bacterium
AGCTGGCGTATGGCGACGCTCCGCAGCCGAACGCTGGGCTGGTACTTCGGAGATCAGGCCATGTTCGCCAGCCGCCAAGCGTTTGAACAGCTCGGCGGGTTCCGCGAGTGGGAGGCGTTTGAGGATCTGGACCTGGCGCGACGACTGAAGACGTTGGGACGGACGGTGGTGCTCGAACCGCCCGCGATCTCTTCGGGTCGCCGATTTGCGGGGCAGGCACTAAGGGTCTCGCTGCGAGACGTCTGGCTGACCGCACGATTCCTCTGCGGCGCGCCACCGGATCGACTCGCGCCAAGGTTGCACCAGAGCCGTTAGCCGCTCGTTCGAGACAAAAAAAGCCCCCACTCAGGCGAGCGGGGGGTGGTTTTCACTTTCTACCTAACCCGAGGGCGAGGCTACTTGTTCTCTTTCTCGGCCTTCTTGGCCTCTTTCTCGGCCTTCTTCGCAGCCTTCTTGGCCTGCTTGTCAGCCTTCTTGCTGCTGGCCGGGCAAGTTCCCTTGTCAGCCGGGCAGGAAGCCTTGTCGGCCCCGGCCGGACACGTGGCCTTAGCCTTGTCGCAGCAAGCGGGTTTATCCTGGGTCGCTTCGCCCGCCAGGAGAGCGGGCGACAGCGCGAGTGACGCAACGATCAACGAGTAGATGTACTTTTTCATGCAATTATGGACAAGGATAGCCGGAGAAAATTCAAACGGCAAGAACAACATCGATTATAGTATTGTACCACAACGACTTACACCGCAATATTAACCTGCCACATCACCACTGAAGCCCCCCTTCGCCACACAGTCTCGACTTTCCATCCCAGATCCGGTACAATGCAGCCCATGCCTGATGATCTGCTCGTCAAGCGTTCCAAGCGCATCCTGTGGGCGTTGGTGATTGCGGTGATACTGCTGAACCTGTTCCTCTTTCGCGCCTGCTCCCGCACTGCGCGAGAAGGGACGGCGCCGCCGGCCGGGACAAACCAAGCCGCGCCGGCGCAACCGACCCGCTAGCCGCCAGAGCCGGGCTTTGTCCCCAAGCCCTCAATTCGCCCCGCAGCACTTCTTGTACTTCTTGCCGCTGCCGCAGGGACAAGGCTCGTTGCGGCCCACCTTGGGCGGGGCGATATAAGGTTGCGGAGCAAAATCGTCCGGCGCGACAAAGCGGGAGGGAGGAGCCCAATCCGGAAGCGAATCATCGTAGGGTGTCGCATCGTCCCAGCCCTCCCCGCCAGCCCAATCGGCAGGTTGCTCGTCATCAAAGGCGCTCCACCAACCGATCTCATCCGCGGCCGGTGCTGGCCGATCAAGCCGTGCTGCCAAAGGCCGGGGAGAGACGAGTTCATCCAAGGCCTCGTTCAGACCGACGACACGCTGGTCCACGCGTCGATCAGCATAGGCTTGACGGATCTCGGGTCCCAAGGAGGGATCGGCCAGATCGAGGGCGGCGGAAACGCACATGGCCACCAGATAAGGATTCTCGCCGGGGAAAGGCCTCGCCAGCAGCGACCGCAAGAGATCAACATGCTGCTCGTGCGAGATCTCGCCCCAGACCTCCAGCGCCCGCCAGGTGCGCAGACACTCGCTGCGGACGAATTGGCTGGCCGAAGCGTCGAAGAGCAGGGCCTTGATCGGTTCGGGATCACCTCCGCATACCGCCGCAAGAAGCCTGGCACCGTCCTGTGTCCCGATGTCGCCGAACAACTCGTACGTCTGCTCATCGGGCAACGAGAACAGGCGCAAGATCAGAGGGAAGAGCCGGGTCTCCCGTTTTTCGGCGGCAAGGTAGAAGCCGTAGGAGACGAGACAGACGTCGGGCTCCTCCGGCAGAAAGCCCTCGGGATCCGCAACAATACGTTCCATCGCTTCCTGAACGAAAGGCAGGAAAGCCTCCCATTGCCTTGCCGCCTCCTCCAGCGCCTGCCGGGGAACACGGTTGGGATGGCCGCGCAGCACTGACAAGGCCTCGGCAAGGCGCTCGGAAGGCGGGCGGACCTGGGGGACCGTCAGGGGGCCTTGGGGCAGCACGGCCACGCGGGCTTCGGGACCCAACTGATCCAGCAGGCTGGCGACTGCAGCGCCGATGTCAGCACAAGGTTCGAGGTGCAATTCGCAGAGCACATGGTCCGGGAGTGAGCTGTGTACCAGCACCCGAGCCTGCCCACAAATCTGGGCCAAAATCTGCGCCTGCCACTGCTCCGGGGCGCTGAAGCCCGGCTGGGCCAACAGGTCCCGCAAGGCGGTCATGCTCTCCGCGCCGCGCAGCAGGCGATCCATGGGGCTGCCGGCGGGCACGCCTTCCCGGGCCTCGCACGCCAGGATGATAACTCCTCCGGGGCGGACAATCCGGGCCGCCGCGCTGAGCCCCTTGACGCCCTGGTACAGGTTCAAGTCCAGCGGGTGGCCGCTGTTGGTGGTAACGACCACTTCAAAGGGTTGCGCCACGTCCTGCATGGCCGAGCGCCGGACATGCTCGATGCCCTGCCGGTGGGCACCGATCAAGTCGCCCGCGAACACGCCGGTGATCTGCCGCTGCTCGTTCAGAGTGACGTTGAGCAGGAAGCTCCTGCCCGCCATCAGGGCGAGGTCGCGCATCTCCTCCCAGATCGGGTTGCCCTCGGTGATGCCGAACGCAGCCTGGGGATGGCCGATGTGCATGGCCCCGTGGTTGCTCATGACGGTCTTCAAGCCGGCGACCCCCGGCATGATACCCTTGGGCCCGCCGCTGAAGCCGGCAAAGAAGTGGGGCTCGATGAAGCCGGTGACGATCCGCCAGTCGGCCTCCACGGCCAGCCGGTTCAGCAAGGCCGGCGCGCCGTGGCGCGTGACCCCCACCTGGACCAGATCGCCTTCGGCCTCGCAATCGTGGTTCACGACCCGGTAACGCGCGGTGACCTCGGGCGTCAGCAACCGGGCCAGTTCCTCCGGCGTGTTCGGACGGTGCGTGCCGGTGCCGTTGAGCAGGACGATGTCGAGTCCCCCGATCCGCTCCAACTCCTCGAGCAACCAAGGGATGATGCGTTCGTTGGGAGTGGCGCGGGTGATGTCCGAGAAGATCACGCAGACCTTCTGCCCGGGCTGCAAGCACTCGCACAGGGGGGCCATGCCGATCGGGTGCCGCAAACCCTCCACCACGGCGGCCCGTTCGTCGGGCAAGCCGGGGGTGTGTGACGGCGAAATGACGGTGGTTCGGCCTTCAGGGAAGGCGACTTCCAGACCGGTTTGACCGTAGGCGAGGGTGACGTTCATGGCACTTCGTTGGGCTCATTAGAAGATGAACGGAGGGCCAAGCCAAGCGGATTCAAGCGCGGCTGGCCTGACTCACCCCGTCCGGCGGGACGCGCAAACCGCCAAGGTTAGGTTGTCAACCGTCGGGGGACCTTTTATGCTTGGCGGACATGGCCACCGTCGCCGAACAATTGCGCAAGGCTCGCGAGCAGCGGGGCCTCTCGATCTATCAGGTCGCCGAGGCCACCAAGATCAAGACCGACCACGTCCGGGCGCTGGAGGAGGGCAACTACGATGCCTTCGTGGCGCCGGTCTACATTCGTGGCTTCGTGAGGACGTACGCGGCGCTGGTCAAGCTGGAGACGCCGGCCGTCTTGGCGGCGCTGGACGAGGAGCTGGGAAAGACGGAGCGTTTCCGCCAGCCGCCGAGCCTGAGCACCGAACCGCCGACAGCGCTCGACCAGGCCATGCTGTGGCTTACGCGCGTGCCCTGGCGCATTGTGCTGCCGCTCGGGGCGGTGCTGGTGGCAGGCACGCTGACGTGGTGGGGAGTGCATGCCTGGCAGCAGCGCCGCGCCCGCGACCCATTGGAGAAGGTGGGGCCGGGGCTGTACCAGCCGCCCAAGCACAAGG
>CAYYMW010000538.1:0-3834 GCA_964472515.1 uncultured Verrucomicrobiota bacterium
AAACATGGTTCCCGCCCTCACCCGCCTAGTCCCCATAGCCTTGCGAAACCGATGCCTCGTCGAGGGGGAGCTTGACGGCGGCTGGGATCGTCCCTAGCCTTTCCAGCCCAATTGTTGACGATAACGACCGGGCGGGATGGATTGCCCTGCCGGTCAGCTTAGAAAGGCAGCTTGTGAACGTAACGGTTGAAGACTTAGCCCCCTGCAAGAAACTGCTCCGCGTGGAAGTGGACGCAACGACGGTAGACAAAGCGTTCGAGGAGGTCACCCTCGATTTCGTACGCCACGTGAGTCTGCCCGGATTCCGCCCCGGCAAATCGCCGCGCCACTTGGTGGAAAAGACTTTTCAAGGAAAGATCGAAGACGAGGTCCGCCGCAAACTGATGCCGGAGGCTTACAAAGGCGCGCTGAAGGAGAAGGGCCTGCGCGCGGTCACCAATCCTGAAATCGAGGAAACCCAGTTCGGCAAGGGCCAGGCCCTCCAGTTCACGGCCACCCTCGAGGTTCAGCCGCAATTCGAGCTGCCCAACTATAAGGGTTTGCCCGCCAAGCGTGAAAACCGCGTGGTCACCGATGCCGACTTGGAAAAAGCCTTGGGTGTCCTGCAAGAGCAGCGCGCCACCTACCAAGACCTGGATCGTCCGGTCCAACAGGGCGACTATGTGGTGGTGGACTACACCGGTTCTTGCGAAGGCAAACCCATCATCGAAGTGGCCCCCAGCGCCAAGGGACTGGCCCAACAAACCAATTTCTGGATTCTCATCCAACCCGAACAGTACATCCCCGGTTTCACTGACCAATTGGTCGGTGCCAAGGCCGGCGAAAACCGCACCGTGACCGTGACCTTCCCGGCCGAATTCCCCGTCCGTGAAGTGGCCGGCAAGCCCGGCGTCTTCGACGTGCTCGTTCGCCAAGTCAAGCAGAAGAACCTGCCGGTCGTCGACGAGGCGTTTGCCAAGTCGCTGGGCGCCAACGACCTCGAACATCTGCGCACGGGTGTCCGCAAGGATCTCGAAAACGATCTCAAGTTCCAGCTCAAGCGCAACGTGCGCAACCAGTTGGCGGCGGCCTTGTCCAGCCAGATCACCTGTGAACTGCCGGAAGCCTTGGTAGAAAACGCCACCCGCAGCGCGGTCTACGATATCGTCCGCTCCAACCAGCAGCGCGGCATCCCCAAGGACGCGATTGACCAGCACAAGGACGAAATCTATAGCGCAGCCAACACCGGTGCGAAAGAGCGGGTCAAGCTCACCCTGATCCTAGGCCGGATCGCCGAAAAGGAGAGCATCCGGGTGCAGGAGGAGGAGATTCTCCGTGAAGTGGCCTTGCTCGCCCGGCAGTACGACGTCAAGCCGGAGAAGATGCTCAAGCAACTGGACGAGCAGGGCGCGCTGCCGCAGATCCATGAGCAGTTGTTGACCTCCAAGGTCCTCGACTTCCTGGAGCTCCACGCCCAAGTGGAAGAGGTGCCTGCCGCAAGCTGACCGGCAACCGGGCCCAACCCTTTGTTGGATTAACGCAACACCCACCCGGCGACCTCCGCCTGGTGGGTGGTTTCATAGCCCATCCCAGCCACGCCAACGCCGGAACGACAATCGGCTTTCCAAGCCGGGGTGTTCTGCTAAAATCGCCCGCCATGAAGCACGCCGGAAAGGCCACCAAAGCCGCGTTCAAACTGATCTACTGGACGCTCTTCGGCCTGCTTGGCCTGGCGCTCGCAGGCACCTTGGCCCGCATCCTGGGCCACATGCTCGTCGAGATCGTCGGGGGCTTGTTCGGTCTGTGGGTGTTGTTCACCTTCTTCTGCTTCTTCTTCTTTCGCGATCCCGAGCCGGTGGTGCCCTCTGATGCCGACGCCATCCTCTCGCCCGCCTTCGGCACGGTGGACCTGATCGACGAGACGGAGGAACCCTTGGTCATGGGCGGGCGGTGCCGGCGCATCTCCATCTTCCTGTCGGTGATGGATGTTCACGTGCAACGTTCCCCGGTGGCCGGCAAGATCACCCTCTGCCGGCACACCCCGGGCCAGTTTCTCAACGCCATGCGGGCAGACTCCGCGGCGTTCAACGAGAACGTCCTGATGGGCCTCGAATCCAGCGAACGGCCGGGGGAGCGCGTCGGCGTGCGCGTCATTGCCGGGCTGATCGCCCGGCGCATCGTGCCCTGGGTAACCGAGGGGGAAACCTACCGGCGCGGCGAGCGCATCAGCCTCGTCCAGTTCGGTTCCCGCTGCAATCTGTACCTGCCGCTCGA
Organism: uncultured Verrucomicrobiota bacterium; assembly: GCA_964472515.1. Lineage (GTDB taxonomy): Bacteria > Verrucomicrobiota > Verrucomicrobiia > Limisphaerales > J093 > CAYYMW01. The sequence continues at coordinate 2,254 of CAYYMW010000538.1, forward strand.
CACGCAAATCACCCTCAAGCTGGGTGACAAGGTCCGTGGCGGCGAAACGGTGGTGGCAAAACGAATCCGCGCATGAGCACCGCACCCCAGGCCCATCCGGGGGGACCGGCCCCCGATCAGCAGTTGAAGATCTTCTTCCTGCCGAATCTGTTCACCGGCGGCAATCTCTTCTGCGGCTTCGTGGCCCTGACCAAGATCGTCGAGGTCGACCTCACCTCCCCCAACTACGCCCACGCCATCCGCCAGGCCCTGTTCTTCATCCTCCTGGCCTGCATCTTCGACCTGCTCGATGGCCGCGTCGCCCGCTGGGGCGGCCGCGAGAGTCCCTTCGGACGGGAATTCGACTCGTTGGCGGACCTGATTTCCTTCGGCGTGGCGCCGGCTTTTCTGGTTCACCGGATCGTCCTGGGAGACGTCTTCATCAGGTACCAGGAGGTGGGCTGGTTCATCGCTTCGATCTACCTGCTTTGCGGCGCCTTGCGGCTGGCCCGCTTCAACTGCCTCGCCACCATGGGCGGCAGCGGGGGGGGCAAGGAGTTCACCGGCTTCCCCATCCCGGCGGCGGCGGGTTTGGTGGCTTCCCTCACCCTTTTTCTCTTGTGGTACAGCGAGAAGGAATTCCCGACGGGAGCGTGGCGGTACTCGCTCCCGATCATCCTCCTGTTCCTGTCCATGATGATGGTCAGTGATGTCAAGTATCCCTCGTTCAAGACGTTGGACCTCCACGCCACCCGTCCCTTCACCAAGGTGGCCGCCGCTTTAGTGTTCATCGGCCTCCTGCTGGTGCTCCGCGACATCGTCCTGCCCATCGTCCTGCCGCTGATCTTCACCACCTACTTGATCTACGGCTTCGTTCGGCCGCGCATCTCCCGCAAGGTCCGCGACCAGATCGAGGAGGAGGAAGAGGACGGCGGGGAAGAGCCCGAATCCAGGCCGGACAGGTAGTCACGGGCTCAGCGCGGGTGTGCGGACGGCACGCCCGCAGACGCGCGCTTGCAATCGCCTGCCCCGCCTGCATGAGCGGCTAAGGCAGTCCCGTGCCACCCGGTGTCCGATCAGCGTGCGATTTCCCGCCGCACCTCCCCTTCCCGCTTGCCAACGAGCCAATCCTCTCGCATGTTTTCCGGCATGCAGTCCCACGAGCTTCTGCGGGAAGTCTACCAAAAGGCGAACGTGAAGGAACTGGCCGCCGAGATGGGGCTTTCCCTCTCGTTGATCTACAAATGGGCCGAACCCCCCGATACCGCCGGGAGCGGCGCCGCCAACCCGCTGGACCGCCTGGAAAGCCTGGTGCGGGTGACGGAGGATTTGCGGCTGGTACAGTGGATTTGCGAACGTTCCGGGGGGTTCTTTGTGCGCAACCCCAAAGCGGTCTGGCCGCATCCGCACTACCTGATTCCCGCCACCAATCAAGTGGTGCAGGAGTTTGCCGACCTGCTCGCCGTGGTGGCGGGCGCCGCCAACGACAACCAGATCACCCGCGCCGAAGCCGCCAGCATCCGCGCCCGGTGGGAGGACCTCAAGGCCGTGACCGAAGGGTTCGTCCACTGCTGCGAACAGGGCAACTTCTCCCCGCTCAAG
>CAYYMW010000539.1:0-3814 GCA_964472515.1 uncultured Verrucomicrobiota bacterium
TCCATGCACCCGCTTCGAGGAAGCGGGTGCATGGCAACCCAAGCTGGACACGCGCACCACCCGTTTCGACCGGAGCGGCAAACCGATCCGCGAGGTCGAGCGGGCCTTCGATACCCGGATCTTCGAGGGCAACGTCTGGGGCTTGCAGTGGTTCAGCAACCGCCTCAGTCCCCAGGGCGTGTTTCCCCAATATTCCCGGAAGTCCGGCGACGGCTGGGTGGCGGTGGCGGAGGGGGACGTGCCCGCGGCAACAGGATTACAGCAGCAGAAGTTCAAGCTGGCCGAAGCCGGGCCTGCCTACACCTCCCCAGCCACCGGCGCCTGGACCTCACCCGGACCCAGACGCGGCCCGTTCCAAACCCGGCTGCTGGACGGTTCGGTGGTGACGTACTCGTGGTATCGGTTCGTCGATCAACCCACTTTCCAGCAATACCACTGGAGCGAGCCCAAGCGGGCGAGGCTGCAGGCGTTCGTCGAACAACTTCACGCCCAATGGCCGATTGACCGCGACTACATGGCGCCCCCCTCCCGGGGGCGCTTGGTGGGACTGGACCCGGCGTTGATCGTGACCCCGCCCCCGGGTCTGGAGGTGGGCTACGTCCCCATTGTTACGGGGCAACTCAAACGGTGATTCAGCAGAACCTGTCCGCGCCTCCCGGCCTTTCCGGGACACGCACCGCGCATCAACGGATGGAAGCGGTTTCCTCTATCTCCCCAGCCGCGTCGCCACGCTGCCGTCGGCGTTGAGGATGGTCACTTCCATGGCCATGCGCCCCGCGTCGTGGGTGGAGCAGCTCAGGCAGGGGTCGTACGTGCGGATGCCCGCTTCGATGCGGTTGAGCACCGGTTCGGGAGCCTTGCCGCCCTGGATGTAGTGGCGGGCGATCTGGGCTATGGTGCGGTTCATCGCCAGGTTGTTCTGGCCGGTGGCGATGATCAGGTTGACCTTCCGAATCAACCCGTCCTCGTCCACCTGGTAGTGATGGAAGAGGGTGCCGCGCGGAGCCTCGCTCACCCCCACCGCTTCGAGCGCGTTGATGCCCGCATCGGCGCGGAGGCGCTTGGAGCCAAGCTCCGGGTCGTCCACCATGGCCTCGATGGCCTCGAGCGAGGCGATGATCTCGATCAGGCGCGCGTAGTGATAAAGGAACGAGGAGGTGACCGCCCCCCAGCCCATCTGCTTGAAGACCGTCAGTTCCTTGTCCGCAAGCGGCGTGCCGACGTGGGTGCACACGTTCAAGCGGGCGAGCGGCCCGACGCGGTACATGCCCCCGGGATAGCCCAGCGGCTTGTAGTAAGGCGACTTGAGGTAGGAGGAGGCCTCCACCGCCTCGCCGATGAACTTCTGGTAGTCGATGGGCTTGATGTGATCGGCGATCGTGTTGCCGCCGCCATCGACAAACCGCAGATGCCCGTCGTAGTGCTCCCATTCGCCGTTCGCGCCCACCAAGCCCATGAAGAGGCTCGGGAAGTTGCCAAAGACGTGCGTCTCCTGCTCGTGGGTCTTGAGCACACCCTTGAAGATCTCGATTGCCTTCAGGGCCGTCGCTTTCGCCTCAGGGAGGCGCTCCCGGATCATCTGCCGCCCCGCCTGCGGGAGACCGCCGCGCACCCCCCCGGGGACCGCCCAGGCGGGATGGATCTTCTTCCCGCCCAGCACCTCGATGATCTCCTGTCCGAACTGCCGCAACCGGATGCCCGCGCGGGCCAGCTCCGGATCGGCCGCGATCAACCCGAACACGTTGCGCTTGGCGGGCGGGGTATCCCAACCGAGGAGGAAATCGGGCGAGGAAAGATGGAAGAAGCTCAGCGCGTGGGATTGCACCAACTGCCCCAGGTTCATCAACCGGCGCAGCTTCTTGGCGGCGGGCGGAATGTCGACCGCGAGAATCCCATCGCAGGCCTTGGCGGATGCCAGCAGGTGGCTGACCGGGCAGATGCCGCAGATGCGCGGGGTGATGCCCGTCATTTCCGCAAACGGCCGGCCTTCGCAGAAGCGCTCGAAGCCGCGGAATTCGACCACGTGAAAACGGGCCTCGGCCACGTTCCCCGTGTCATCCAGTTGGATGGTGATCTTGGCGTGCCCCTCGATGCGGGTGACCGGGTCAATCTTGATCCATTGGGCCATAAATGATCGCGTTTCGGGGTGGCGAACTCAGCCAAACTTCAGGTCTTTCCCCGCCAGGGCGGGGACTCTGCCCTCGAGCACCTGTTGCAGCAGGGCCTTGATCCGGCCCGCCGGCGGCGGGCAGCCCGGGAGATGGAACTCCACCGGCACCACCTCGTGAACCGGCAGTACGCGGTCCAGCAACGCGGGGATGATCCCCTTCTCGCGCGGCACGCGCGGCGTGAGCAGGCTGGGGTCCAGGTAGGCGCGCTGCAGCACCTCGTCCGGGCCGCCCAGCGGGTTGCGCATGGCGGTAACGTTGCCCGTCACGGCACAATCGCCAAAGGAAACGATCACCTTGGTCCGCGCGCGGATCAGGAGGATCTGCTCCAGGTTGTCCTCGTTGGCCACCGCCCCCTCGACGAGCACCACATCCACATTCTCAGGGTACTCCTTGATGTCCATGATCGGGCTGTAGACCACCTCGACCCGGCCCGCCAGGTCGATCAGCCATTCATCCAGATCCAGAAAGGACATGTGGCAGCCGGAACAGCCGCCCAGCCAGGCCGTGGCAATGCTTAAGCGATCCATTGTTTCTTCTCCCGTGCGGTGACGATGAATTCCAAACGCGTGCGGTCACGCTCCATTTCGGCAACCGTCGATCCCTTCCGGAACAGCGCGCCCGTGGGGCAGGCCTGCACGCACTTCCCGCAGGACGTGCAGCTCTCCGCCTCGCCCCAGGGTTGGTTCAGGTCCGTGATGACATGCCCCTTGTGGCCGCGTCCGCCGATGTCCCACGTGTGGGCGCCTTCGATCTGGATGCAGACCCGGACGCACCGGCCGCAGAGCACGCAGCGATTGTGGTCCAGCCCGAACAACCGGTGCGTGATGTCCACCCCGTGCTCGGGGAACCGGTACTCGTACCGCACATGGCTCATCCCGAGATCGACAGCCAGGTTCTGCAACTCGCAGTGCTCGTTGGCCACGCACACCGCGCAAACGTGGTTCCGCTCGGCAAAGAGCAGTTCCAAAATCATCCGCCGGTAGTTGCGCAATCGCTCGGTGTCCGTCCGCACCTCCATCCCTTCCTGCACCTTGAGGACGCACGCCGGATGCAGCCGCGGGCTCCCGGCCACCTCGACGAGACACAACCGGCAGGCGCCCGAGGGGGTGACCCCTTCGAGGTGGCACAACGTCGGAATGCGGATGCCGGCCTCAAGGGCGGCGTCGAGAACCGACTGGTTCTCGGCGGCGCCGACCATCTGGCCGTCAATTGTCAGCGTTTTTGCTGCCATAAGCCTGGGGTGATCGCGGCGTTAAGGTTTCGTGGCGGCCCCGCTGGCCGGCATCGGTTGGAGCAGCGCCTGGTATTCCTCGCGGAAGAACCGCAGGGTGCTCAGCACCGGGTTGGGAGCCGTCTGGCCCAGACCGCAAAGGCTGGTGCTCTTGACCAGGTCGCAGAGTTCCTCCAAACGCTTCAAGTCGGCCGCAGTCGCCTTCTTCGCGAGGATGCGGTTGAGCAGGTGGTACATCTGCACCGTGCCCGTGCGGCACGGAATGCACTTGCCGCAGGACTCGTCCATGCAGAACTCCATGAAGAACCGCGCCACGTCCACCATCTTCGTCGTCTCGTCCATGACGATCATGCCGCCCGAACCCATGATGGAGCCCAGCTTCGCCAACGACTCGTAGTCCACCGGCGTATCC
>CAYYMW010000540.1:0-3788 GCA_964472515.1 uncultured Verrucomicrobiota bacterium
GGTTCTGACGGGGAGGGCGTTTGCGGGAGGACCGGATTGACACGATTGACCGGATTGACCGGATTGGGGACGGCGACGAGCCGTCGCCGCACCGGCTGGCTGGAAGCTTGCCTTACGAAGGGAGGGAGGCGGTTGGCCAATAGGGGCGGGTAGAGCGGCGAGACGCCGCTTCCACGGTGGGGAGACGGCCCGGGGTGATCCGCTAGGGCTTGGGGAAGAGTTGGACGATGTCGCCTTCTTGGAGGCGGAAGTCGAACCGGGAATGGAGGGCCCCGTACCAAAGGGTCCTGGCTCGCAGCAGGAGCGGCGTTTGCCGGTGGAGCGAGAGCAGGTAGGTTACCGGGGGGGCAAGGCCGGACCGGCGAACCACTTGGATACGGCTGGGCTGGGCGGCACGAGTCATCCCGCCGCACGCAGCGATGGCTTCGAGCACGGTGGACCCTCTGGGCAGGGTGCAAACCCCGGGACGTTCGACCGGGCCGATGACCAAGACGGACATCGGAGCGCCCAATTCCCGGTACTGCGGAACCGCGATGGGGCCGACGAGGCTGGCCGAGCCGCGGCCCACAGGGAGAGCAACGGTGACGCCATGGGCGACCGGCTCTTTCGCCATCACGGTGTCCGGGTTGGGCGTGCGGCACCCGGAAGCAACGGCCCAGACCAGGAGAACGGAAAGGGAGGTCAGCAGGCAGGACGTCTTCATGGGGTCATCCGGCTGAGATGGGGCGGCGCAAGGAGGGGGCAGAAGCGACGCGGGGCTCTGCCAGGCGTGCCGACAGAGCCCCGCAACGATGGGAGAGTGAGGCAGGCGGGCGTTAGCGACGAGGAGGGGGCATCTGGAAGCCGCCGCCGCCCATCTTTTTCATCATGACCTGCTGCATCATGGACATCATATCGGTGTACTTGGTGAAGCCGGCGTCGACCTCGAAGAGGCTGGCCGCCGGGGCCTCGAGTTTGACGTCCTTGAAGTTCATGGTAATGAGCGTGCTGCCGTCCTTGGACTGGATGCGGACGGGGAACTTCTTGAGGTCGGTGGCGTTCCAGGCGGTGAACTCGTGTTTTTCGCCCTTTTCGTCGGTGACCACCATCTTGTTTTTAACGCAGGGGTGGCCGTCGACGGTTTCGTTACCCAGTTCGGTGGTTTCGGCGGTCAGTTTGCTTTCGTCCTGAACGATGTCTTTGTCTTGCAGGGCCATCTCCACGTAGGATTGCAGGGCGGGATAGATGATGTAGTTCGCCTTTTTGTCCTGGCGATTGATGAACAGCATTTGGTCCATGCCCATCTGCTTCATCTGGGCGACGGCGTCGGGCGGCATCTTGGCGCCCTTCATCTCGGCCATGTTCATTTCGAAGCGGGAGCGATCGCCTTTGAAGGCCATTTTGCCCGGCATGGTCATGGTGCCGCCTCCCTGCTGGTCGGGGACTTCGAATTCGAGGCGGGCGGAGAAGGCTTTGTGGTCGCCAAAGACCTTGACCATGGTGGAGGAGATCTTGGGACCTTGAGCGCCGCCGCCACCGCCGCCGAACTGGGCTTGCGCCAGGCTGCACGCCAGGGCGAGCGCCAGGAGGGAAGTCACTGCTCTGAGTTTTCGCATAACAGGAAAAGATGGTTTAAATAACCGCAATGCCGACTATATAGCACGACTCCGACGCCGACCCAAGCTAAAAGCGGCGGGGGGCCGATCCGCGGCGCGGCAGCGGGGACGCAATTTTTGCTTTATTGCGGCGAGGTGGTGGCGCAACCTCAGGGAAAGCAGGTCGCGGATGCGGACGGAATTGCCGCCGGCCAGCCAGGACCATGCGGGATGGCCTGGGGGCGGGAGAGCGGCAAGGCAGGCTGCATCGGCGATAGCGGGGGCACCGGAACCAGGGTTGTGGTCGGGCTCCCAGCCAGATCGGTCAACCCAACGGTACGCTGTGAAAAGAATCCTGTTCGTGGACGATGATCCCCGGGTGTTGGAGGGGCTGCAGATGCTGCTGCTGCCCACGCGAGGGGAATGGGAGGTGGCGTTTGCGGACGATCCCACCCGGGCGCTGCAGTACTTCGACACCCATACGTTCGACGTGGTGGTGGCGGACCTGCGGATGCCGGGCATGAACGGGGTGGAGTTTCTAGAGCAGGTCCGCGAGCGGCATCCAGAGGCGGTCCGTCTCATTCTCTCCGGTTTTGCGGACCAGGACATGGTGCTGCGGAGCGCCACGTGCGCGCATCAGCATCTGGCCAAGCCCTGCTCGCTGGAGATGCTACGCGGCGCGGTGCATCGGGCCTTGGAAGCGGGCGACTCGATCCAGAATGAGGCGGTGAAGAAGGTGGTCAGCCGCATGAACCAGTTGCCGAGCGTGCCTTCGCTTTTCGCGCGCATGGCGGAGGTCATGGAGAGCCCGGAGTCGTCCTTGACGGATGTGGCGGACGTCATCCGGCAGGATCCCGCGATGACGGCGAAGGTGCTGCAGTTGGTGAACTCGGCCTTCTTTGGACTGCGGCAGCACATTGCCAGCCCTTCGGAAGCGGTGGTGTATCTTGGGTTGGAGGTGGTGCGTGCCCTGGTGCTGGGCTTGCAGACGTTCGCGCAGTACAAGAGCCACCGCCTGGGAGGCGTGGAACTCGAGGCGGTGTGGCGGCACTCGCTGGCGACAGCCAGCCTGGCCAGCCGCATTGGGCGGGACATGGGCCAGACCAAGGCGGTGGTGGACGGGGCGTTCACGGCGGGCCTGCTGCACGACGTGGGCAAAGTGGTGCTGGCCTGCAACGAACCGGACGCGTATGAACAGGCGTGTCTTTGGGCCCAGGCGCGGCAAACGACGCTGGCCGAGGCGGAACGCGCGTCGTTCGGGTGTGAGCACGGCGAGATCGGCGCGTACATGCTGACCCTGTGGGGTCTGCCTTGGGCGGTGGTGGACGGCATCGGCTACCATCACGCCACCGCGCGCGCGGTGGGGGAAGGGTTCTTTCCGCTGGCGGCGGTCCATGTGGCCAATGTGATTGTCCAGCAGAACGGCATGGTGGTGGGAGGGGCGGCACCGGCCAGTCTCGATGCCGGCCTCCTTCAGCGCTTTGGCCTCAGCGAGCGCCTCGGGTCCTGGACCGAGGCCGCGAGGAGCGCTCCGCCGCCGGGCACCCTCTGACCGCTGTGAGGCTTGCATGCCGTATATGCCGCGCGTGGCTGCGCTGGCTCTGGCTCGGGGTGGCGCTGGGGGGCGCAGGCGTCCGGGCGGCGGACTCCGCGGAAGCGGAGAAGGTGGTGGAGCTCTGGTTGTCGCAAGCCACGAATACCGCGAGCTGGCAGGCTGACTTTGTCCAGATTCGCTCGCTGCGGGTGCTGGCCCAACCCCTCACCAACCGGGGGCAGGTGGTCTTTGCCCCGCCGGATCGCTTCCGTTGGGAGCTGGGGCAACCGGCGGAGACGATCGCCACGCGCGCCGGGGATCAATTGCTCGTGCTTTACCCCCGCTTGCGCCGCGCCGAGCGCTACAGCCTGGCAGCGGCCCAAAGCGGCTCGATGCGCGACGCCTTGGCGCTGCTCGACGCCGGGTTTCCCCGCAGCCGCGCCGATCTCGACCAGAAGTTCCGCTGGCAGGCGACGCTGACCGGCGCCGGGCGATGCGAACTGGTCCTCCACCCGCGCAGCGCGGCGGCGGCCAAGTTGCTGCCGGAAGTGGGCCTCACTTTGGATACCCAACCCCTGGCGCTGCTTTCCACCAGGCTGCAGTTTGCCGACGGTTCGGTGGTCCGGACGGATTTTGCGCCCCCGCGCACCAACGGCGTGGTCACGCCTGAGCTCTTTGCC
>CAYYMW010000541.1:0-3768 GCA_964472515.1 uncultured Verrucomicrobiota bacterium
GCTGCGGCAACAGGTCCGCCACCGTCCGGTGGTGCCCCTGCCGGCCCACCGCCGCCTCGCTGAAGAAGCCGCTGTCGGCCACCACCGCCTGCGCGTTGTACGCCTGCTCGAAGTGCTGCCCGCTGCCCGCCTTCATGATCCGGCTTTCGGGATCCGTGAAGTTGTACTGCGCCTTGGGCTCCGGCACCGGCTCCCCCTGCGCCCGCGCCCGCTCCTCGATCGCCGCCCGGGCTTCTTTGAGCGCCGCCAGCCGGGTTTCCCGCCGGGCCAGCTCTTGGGGCACGTTCAACCCGCTGGCCTCCCCCCGCGTGTCGGCCTGCTCCGCCAGCGCCAGCAGTTCCTTCACTTCCAGTTCCAACTGCGCCACCAGTTCCCCCGCTTTCCGGTAGCTCACCGCCGCGTGCTTGCTGGCGTTGGCCAGCACCTTGGTCCCGTCCACGCACACCGTCCCCACCCGCGTGAGCTTGAGCTCGTGGGCCAGTTGGAGCACCTGCACGAAGGCCGCCTCAATCGCCGCCCGGTTCGCCCGCCGGAAGGCGCAGATCGTGTCGTGGTCCGGATGGGTGTTGGCGGTGAGGTAACGCACGGCCACGTCGCTGTGGGTGGCGGCCTCCAACTGGCGAGAGCTGCTCCGGGCGGTGGCGTACCCGTAGATGAGCAGGGCCAGGAGCATGCTTGGCGGGAACTGCGCGCTGCCCGTGCCCCGGCGGTTCACCACGAACCGATGGGTGGGGAGCTGCTCCACCGCCTCCAGGATGAAATGCACAACGTGATCGGCGGGAACCCATTCGCGCAGGTCCGGTGGCAGCATCATCCGGGTCTTCCGATCAATATTGACGAAGCGCGTGGCCATACTTCTTGGACGCACGCCGCTGGGAAATGTTCAATATGACTTATCTAAGTATACCATCAGTATTAGCCCTAAGTCCGACAGGCTGCTAGGCGGCTGCCCAGCACGATCAACGTCTGGCCCCGCGTCTAGGCCGACCGGAGCCGGTCCTTGAGCGCCCGGGTCAGGATCGGGTTGGCCTCCTCCAGGAAGGGATGGAAGTCCCGCGGGAGCAGGAGCGAGTTCTCCGGGAGCTCCCCCGCGACCGTGATGATCTCCAAGGGGCTCTGGACATCCCGGGTGCTGCCGTCCGTGTTGTAGGGTTGGACGATCGGCGACAGCATGCCCGGCCAGAGGTTTTTCGGGACGGAGATCCCCATCGGCTTCGCACCTTTGTGCCGACCCATCGCCTGAAATCGCCCGACGCACCCAAAGCACTTCCACGGCCTGCAAGTCGAGGCTGAGCCCGGAGGTTTCTTTGCTTCGGTGGAATAGACCTGAATCAACTTCCTTCAGGGTTTGATTCAGGGGTTGATTCGGCTGCGTCCCGGCCATTCAAACTACCCGGTTTAAGTCCATGTGGGCCGAAATGCGCTCCTCCCCGCCGAGGCGGCGGGCCTTCTGCTGGAGGAGGATGCGCAGCTCGCCCTCGATAAACCTGCTGCGAAGCTGAGATAGCTCGGAATCCGCCCCACGCTTGATCCAACGGTGCCCCGGGAATTGCGGCGACCGTTTCTCTTGTTCGGGCAACGTTTTCGCGGTTCTTTCGTGAGCGATGCCGGAACGGCAGGAAACTGGCTCAGCTCAGGCACTTGAATTGGGGCAGAGAGCCCTCGTAATGCGCCATCCGATTTCACACTGGCTCCGCCTACCACGACGGTGATCCGCAGGAAAGGCCAAGCAGCAGGGCTCCACGAAGAAGACGGTGGTGCTAACCATCCTCCGGGTAAGAGGCCATGCCTTTGGCGGCCTTGATGCGATCGTAGAGGGTGCGGCCCAGACGATGGGCGCGGAGAATGGCTTGGTTGCGGAAGACCCGCTCGATGTCGGAATCTGGCTGGAGATCGCCAGCGCCGGGGGTCGCTTCCGGGGTTGGGGAAGATCGGAAGAACGAGAACAGGGCGGTGAACGGGTTGGTATCCTCGGCCACAGCCGGCGTGGGGGCTGGCGCTTCCTTCCCCTCCGAAACGCGATTCAGTTCGGCTTGCAGGCGCTCCAACTCAATGTCGGTTTCGTTGGTCACCGCGCGTAGGAGGTCGCCCAGGTTGTCTTGCTCGACCAACTGGCGGAGCACCCGGAGTTCATCCTCGTTCAACGAGAGGCTGGTGATCGTCAACTCGGTCCGGCCTCGGTAAAGGTACCCGCCCTGTTTCAGCCGCTCCGGAATACCCCTGAAGTTGATCTCGACGAGCAGAACGGAGTAGTAGGCCCGGCGATGGGAACGCAGCATCGCCTTGGGCAGCAATCCCAGATCGACGTCTTCTTGAGGCTCGTAGCGGTCCTCCACCAGCAGCGCCACCTCCAGGAGTACCGTGTTGAACCCGCTGACCAGCGCCGGGTGGGATTCCTGGCGGGGTTCCAAACGGGAGGCGGCTCGGAGGTAGGGCTTGAGCCAACGGGCATAAAGGCGGGCGCTCGTCACGTCCTGGCGCAGCCGGGCACGGAGATCCTCCAGACGGGATGGGCTTGCACCGGCTGCTGTGGTCCATGACGGGTCGGCCATGCGCCGTTCCAAGCCTCGGAATTCCTCCAGCGTGGCGATGATCCGCTCCACCGTCTGGCGGGCGGTGGTCAGCAGTTTCAGGGCACGATCCTGCAGAGCAGTCGCCTGACGGGTCACGTCGGTGAACAGGCCGGAGCCGGGAGCCGGGGAGAGGTTGTCGCGGAGGGTCTCGATGCGCTCGAAGTGCGGGCAGAGCTCCGGCAGTAGATCGAGCAACCAGAAGTACGTGGGGGCCAAGCTCTCGCCCAGGGCGTCTTGGACCAGGACATGCCGTTCCAACGGGTGTTCGACCCCTTCCAGATCGAACGGATCCAGCAGCGAGGGAAGCTCCAGGTCAAGCGGATCGGATTCCCGAGGCGTTGCCAAGGCCGCCGCCGCCAACAGGTCCTTCGCGGCTACCGCCGCTTTTACCTCGCTCAGCAGCTCGCGTCGGTGCCCCCGCTCTTCAATGATTCGCGCGCAATGCAAGTCCGGGTTGATGGCGGCGATGAATTGGAGGGGCGCGGTGGACATGTCCTTCCCACGCTTCCCCGCTTAATAAAGCCTTCGGATGAAGCTGCTTCAGTTTCGCGGTCTGCCCGTATGGAGAGCAGAAGATGGGGCCTCCCTGGCCCCACCCCAGGCACTTTGCTCATCCGTTCCCGTTTATCCGCCGCGCGGTGGCCGTCGGCGCGGGTCTCGTCGCCGTTCTGGCCCTGCCCTTGGCCCATTGGCGGAGCGCTGCGATCTGCTCTGCCATGAGGCGGCTGAGCGGGACCAACTCGCTCAACTGCAACCCCACGATGAGGTCATTGGGCTCCTCCCGTCGGCTGAACCCATCATACAAGGCGTCAATGAACGCCTGCTCGATCTCCGACCCCGTCAACCCCTCCGTTGCCTTCGCCAACTGCGCCACGTCGAAGCGCTCGGCGCTGCGCCCGTACTTCGCAATCTGGATCCGCCAGATGGCTTCCCGCTCCTCCTGATTCGGCAGGTCAATGGCGAAGAGCTCATCGAAGCGTCCCTTGCGGAGCAACTCCGGTGGCAGTTGTGTCACGTCATTCGCCGTCGCCACCACAAACACCGGGGCGGTTTTCTCCTGCAACCAGGACAGGAATGTCCCAAACACCCGGCTGGCGGTGCCTCCATCCGTGCTGCCCGAGCCCTTCGCCCCGCTGAACCCCTTCTCGATCTCATCGAGCCAGAGCACACACGGGGCAATCGCCTCCACCGTCGC
>CAYYMW010000542.1:0-3763 GCA_964472515.1 uncultured Verrucomicrobiota bacterium
CAGCCCCCGCGCCGTCCGGCCCGCGTTGGGCCAGGCTCCGCAGCACGGGTTCCAAGGCGGGGCGGGCCACCTGACGCCGCCCGACAAAGCCGGCAATGCCGCACATCGTCAGGGAGTTTGCAGCACGGCCCGGCAGGCGTCGAGCACCGCTTCCACCGCCAGGCTGGCCATGGCGTGTTGGCCCTCCACCAACGGCGCCTTGACCACGCGTTGGCGCGGCAGCACGGGCCCCCACTCCTTCTCGTTGGTGCCGCCGAAGAGGACGACCAGCGGCTTGCCCAACATCGCCGCCAGGTGGTAAGGGGCGGAGTCGAGCCCGATGAAACCCTCGGCGGCGGCAAAGGCGCGGCGCAGGTCCGGCCACGCCAGGGTGCCGGGGAACAAGGCCTCCTCCGGAACCAATCCGGCGGCGATTTCCCGCAGCATCGCCATCTCGTCGGCCGCGGGCCCGGACACCAGCACCGGCTCCGCGTGGGTGAGGGCGGGCAGCGCTTCGATCAGCCGCCGCCAATGCGCCACCGGCCAGAGTTTGCGTTTCCACCGCGCCGTGGGTTGCACGATCAGGAGCGGTCGCGCCGGGTCCGGGGCCAGGAACCGTTGTCCGGCCCGCCACGCGGACACCTCGGCTTCGGGCACGGCCAGCCGGGCGGGCAGCCACGGGTCCGCCGCGGCGTCCCGCAAGCCCAATTGCGCCAGGTAAACGCGGTCCCGCCGGATATCCAGGCCGGGAAACGGAATGCGCCGGTTGTAGACCAGCCAGTGGAGTAGGCGCTTGCCCGGACGCCCCACCCAACTACACCGCTGCCGGGCCATCAGGCGCAGGGTGAGTTTGGTGGAACGGCCGGTGGGCCAGAAATCGAACGAATAATCGTAGCGTTCGCCGCGCCACCGCAGGGGCTCGGACGCCTGCTCTCCGGCGGCAGAGTACTTCACGTTGCTCGCCCGGATGGGCACCACGCGCCGCAGCACCGGGTTCCCCCGCCAGACCATGGCGGTCTCCTGGGTGCAGAAGAGATCCAGCACCAGGCCGCGGGCGTGCAGCCTCCGCAGACAAGGCTCGAGCAGGAGCAGGTCGCCCAGGTTGCCCACCAGGATCAGGGCGGCCTTCTGCCCGGGCGAGAACTGGAGAGGCGCTTCGTTCATGCGGACCGCGTCGCTGGCAGGCGCAGGTTCCTCACGCGATCCGGGCGTTGTCGATCAGCCGGGTCCGGCCCATGAACACCGCGAGCGCGATCTGCGTCCCGGTTTGGACCCGCTCGACAGCTTCCAGCGTCACGGGATGGAAGAACTCGACGTAATCCAGCCGCGCGCCGGGCGTGGCCTTCACCAACTCCGCCACGCGGTGGCGCAGGCGCTCCGCCGCCACTCCCTTGCCCGAGGCCTTGACCGTCCGGATCGTCTCCCGGATGGCGCGTTGCAGCACCAGCGCATTCTGCCGTTCCTCGGGGTTCAGGTACTTGTTGCGCGAACTCATCGCCAGGCCGTCCGGCTCCCGCACCGTGGACGCCACCACGACCTTGAGCGGCATGTTCAAATCCTTGACCATCTGTTGGATGACGGCAGCCTGCTGCCAGTCCTTCGCGCCGAACACCGCCACGCGCGGTTGGACCAGGTTGAACAGCTTGGCCACGACCGTAGTGACCCCGCGGAAGTGCGTGGGCCGGCTGGAGCCTTCCATGCTCTTCGAGAGCCGCTCCTCGACCACGTAGGTGCTGAACGCCGGTTCCGTTTGGGGGTACATCTCCGCGTCGGCGGGCACAAACAACACATCGGCGCCGGCGGTGCGGCAGAGGCGGGTGTCGCGGGCCAGGTCGCGAGGGTACTTGGCGAGATCCTCAGTGGGGGCGAACTGGGTCGGGTTCACGTAGATGCTCACCACCACCCGGCCGGCGCGGCCCACGCGGCGGCGCGCTTCTTTGATCAGACTCAAATGCCCGGCGTGCAGGTAACCCATCGTGGGCACAAAACCCACCGCCACTCCCTCCCGCTGCCAGCGCAGCGCCAACCGTTGCATGCCCGCTACCGACGTGATCTTGCGCATAGTCTTCCGATGAAGACGGTCCCCCTCCGCCACCATGGCGGGGGCCAGCCCCTTGCCGGGGCCGGCCGGGGACGGTCTCGTTCCATCGGCGTCCATGCTACCAGCGTCTCCCTTTCAAGAAAACGCTTTTGCAGGTACGAGCCCGGCTGCGCGCCGCCCGCCAAGGGCGCAGGCCAAGGGGGGAAACCGGATTCCGGAGTTTTCCGGCTCCTTGCACCTGAGAAGGGGGATGGGACATGATGAACAGGATTCACAGGATGGGAGGCAGTGAAGCCTCGAAGCGCAGGGGTAGACCGTGGCAACGGAGGCCGGCAGGGGCACACCGAACGAGCCGAGCGTCAGAAACAAGGCCATCGCGCATCGTGATTTTGCCGCTATTTGCTGCTATTTGCAGGTATGGACGCCTCTCGGGCGGGAAATGAGTGGAGCGGACGACCGGATCGCCCACACACGCCACCGTGACGTGCGAGCCGGTTTGCGGTGCTGCGCACGGTGCTGCGCACGGCGAAATGGGAGAGGACAGGATGAACAAGATTCACAGGATGGGAGGCGGTGAAGGTACGAAGTGCGGGAGCAAACCGTGGAATCGCGGCCAGCAAGGGCGCGGCGAACGATTCGGGCGTCAGCAACAAGAGCATCGCGCGGCGTGTTTTTGCTGCTATTTGCTGCTATTTGCAGGTATCGAGGCCTCTCGGGCGGGAAATGAGTGGAGCGGACGACCGGATCGCCCACACACGCCACCGTGACGTGCGAGCCGGTTTGCGGTGCTGCGCACGGTGCTGCGCACGGCGAAATGGGAGAGGACAGGATGAACAAGATTCACAGGATGGGAGGCGGTGATGGTACGAAGTGCAGGAGCAAACCGTGGAATCGCGGCCAGCAAGGGCGCGGCGAACGATTCGGGCGTGAGAAATACGAGCATCGCGCATCGTGATCTTGCTGCTATTTGCTGCTATTTGCAGATATGGACGCCTCTCGGGCGCCAAAACGAGCGGGATGGACGGACCACCCGCACACGCCACCGTGACGCGCGAGCCGGTTTGCGGGGCGGCGCACGGTGCTGCGCACGGCAGGATTAGGGAGGACAGGATGAACCGGATTCACAGGATGGGATGGGGCGGTGCGGCGCATGGACCCGCGGTGGGCAAGACTGGGAGCGGCGATGGTGATGGCCGAGGGCAAAGCGGTGTCGCGGACGGCGGGGCCGTCCTTGCCACCGCACTCCACAGGGGGGGCTGGCGGTGGGCGCATGGCGGGATTGGGTTCGGAGGGGCGAGGCTGGAAGCCCTCGCCACCAGCAGGCAGGGATGCCTGCGGTACGGCTGGGGAGTTGGCGGCAGGAGTGGGGCCTGCGCACCCCTCCGGGGTGCGGTTGGAATCGCTGGGTGGGTTTGACCGGTGGGCGCGCTGCGCTTCCCACCGGCTACCTGCTTTCGATCCCTCCGGGATGTTGAGAGCGGGAACGCGGTCATGGTCGCCGGACTCCACGCGGGAAGCCGTTGGCAGGCTGGAAGCCTGCGGTACAGGCGAGGAGGTGCGGCGCACGGTGCTACGCACACCAGGATTGGCGAGGACAGGCTGAACAGGATTCACAGGATGAGGGCCGCCGCCTCGTTGCCGAGGGTGACTGCATGTGAAAAGGGTGGTCATGCTGAGTCTTGCCGCTTTTTGCTGCTATTTGCAGGTATTGGGGCTGGGGGGCGGCGTAGAGCGTCAGGACGG
>CAYYMW010000543.1:0-3756 GCA_964472515.1 uncultured Verrucomicrobiota bacterium
ACTATGTGGATGAAGCCGGCCAATGGGGCAAACTCGAAGGCCGCGAGGGGAAGGTGGGCGTCCCCACGATGGGCGGGCTGCTGATCGTCATGACCATCGATCTGACCGCCCTGCTGTGGACCCAGTGGAACCCGCTGGTGGTGCTGACGCTGGTTTCCCTGATCGGGCTGGCCGGCCTGGGCTTCTACGACGATTACGCCAAGATCACGCGGCAGAGCGGCAGCAAGGGGGCCAAGGCCCGGGCGAAACTGTGGGTGCAACTGGCCTTGGCGCTGTTCATTGCCGTCTATCTATGGCGGCTGCCTTCCACCCGCCACCTGATCACGGACATCATGGTCCCGTTCCTGAAGTACCCTGTGCTGACCGAGGCCTCGGCGGCCGGCATCGCCCTCGCCGTCCTGACCATCGTCGGCAGCTCCAATGCGGTGAATCTTACCGACGGCCTCGACGGCCTGGCGATCGGTTGCACGCTGATCGTCACCGCGGTGTTTGTCGTGCTGACGTACGTCGCCGGTCATGCACGGATGGCGGCCTATCTGCAGGTTCCCCACGTGCCAGGCGCGGGCGAGTTGACCGTCGTGTGCGCCGCGATGTTCGGCGCCTCGCTGGGCTTTCTTTGGTTCAACTGCCACCCGGCACAGGTGTTCATGGGCGATACCGGTTCGCTGGCGCTCGGGGGGGTTCTGGGCATCATGGCCGTGTTGATTCACCAGCCCTTCGTGCTGCTGCTGGCGGGCGGCGTTTTTGTCGCCGAGGCGCTCTCGGTCATGATCCAGGTCAGTTGCTTCAAGTATTTCCGGCGCTTCCACGGCATCGAGAAACGGGTCTTCCGGATGACCCCCATTCACCATCACTTCCAGAAGCTCGGCTGGCCCGAGGAGCGGGTGGTCACGCGCTTCTACATTCTCGGAGTGCTTTGCGCGGTGCTCGCGCTGGCAACGCTCAAGATCCGGTGAAACGCGCCTTCCATGCCAGGCCCTCGACGAGGCCCCAGCCGGCGGCCGCTGAGCGCCCGCGTTTTACTCCTTGCGCGCCTCCGGCTTCGTTGTTAGAAGCAGCCTCAGTTGCGGCTGATCATGCTGTCTCTACCCGCCAAGCATATCGGCCCCGGTTCGCTTCGAGTCCTGGCCTTACCTCGCACTCCCAGCCCTGCCGGGCCATTGTCGCCGGCCCCCTGCGGGGACCGGTTTCGCCCGCCGGCTTGATCCGGCGCGGCGGCGCATCCTGGTGCCGAGACCTTTGCTTTTCCTGCCCCAACCAATTAATACAACCCATATGAGTACTTCGACCAACCTGCCACCCCTCACACCCTTGGCCCAGTCTTCCAAGGGCAAGTCCAACGTCAGGATCGCCGTCATCACCATCATCGCGCTGCACGGCGTCTTCTTCGGCGGACTCCTCATGCAGGGCTGCAAGCAGAAGACCCCGGACAACGGCCTGACCTCGACCGGTGGAACGACGAATACGGACACCGCGCTGACCAACTCCCCTTACGGCGATCTCGGCGGCACTGGCAGCTTCGGCGGCCTCCTCAATACCGGCGCGACCAACCCCAGTCTGGCCTACACCACCCCGGCGCCCACGAACTACGGCGCTCCCGCCGGAACGCCCGCCGCCGGAGCCTACCAGCCCGCCCCGGCGCCCAACGCCTTCCAACCCGCCCAGGGGGCCTACCAGACGCCGCCGATCCAGGCGCCCGCGCCCGCCACTCCCAGCTACGCCGCGACCGCCGAACCCTCCTTAACCTCCGAGTACTCGGTCGTGAAGGGCGACACGCTCGCCACGATCGCCAAGGCGCACGGCGTCTCCCTCAAAGACCTGCAACAGGCCAATCCGAATGCCGACTCCCGCCGGCTCAAGATTGGACAGAAGCTGACCATTCCCAGCGCGGGCAGCACCGCTGCCGCCCCAGCGGCCACGGTGGCCGCCGAGACCGCCGCGGCCCCCGCCGCCGGCAGCAGCCACACGGTCAAGGCCGGCGACAACCTGACCAAGATCGCGCAGAAGTACGGCGTCTCGGTGAAGGCCATCCGCTCGGCCAACGCGCTCAGGACCGACCGCATCCACGTCGGCCAGAAGCTCAAGATTCCCGCCGCCGGCGGGGCCTAGGCCGGTTTCGAGGCCACGACGATGGCCTGCAGGAAGCCAGCGGGGCGGCGTTAACCGAAATTCAAGCGCGGGCGGCCTGGGCGGCCGCCTGCCACAGGCAATCAGCGGCTAGCGGGGCCGGGCGGTCACCCGGCAGGTGCGACCACCCGGCCCGCAGCCAGAACCGAAGGTGAGTTTGTGAAGGGCGCGGCTACCATAGTGACGATTTCCACGCTCGGGCTGGTTGGGCTCGGGCTCGTGATGATCTACAGCGTCAGCCCGCTCGACGCGGGCCCACGCCTGGTTTCGCGCCAGTTTCTCGCCTTTCTGATCGGCATGGCGGGCCTGGTGGCCATGACGCTGCTCGACTATCGTCATCTCCGCCGCGCCTCGGTCTGGATGGGCCTCGCGGCGATCGCGGCCCTGATCCTCGTCCTCTTTCTTGGCAAATACGTCAACGGAGCGAAACGCTGGTTTCGGTTCATGGGGTACCAGTTTCAGCCTTCGGACTTCGCCAAGCTGGCGCTCCTGATCGGAGTGGCCCATTACGCCGCCCACAGCCAGCGGCTGATCCAGACGTTCAAGCGCGGTCTGCTCATCCCGGGCGCCGCCCTGGCGGTGGTGCTCGGTCTGCTGTTCCTGGAGCCGGACTGGGGCACCGCCGCCCTGGTTGCCGCGGTCACCTTCGTCATGCTGATCGTCGCCGGCGCGCGCCTGCGGTACATTCTGCCCCCGCTCATTCTGGGGGCCGCGCTCTTTGCCGGGATGGTGATCCGCGACCCGATGCGGAGCGACCGCATCTACAGTTGGTTGCACTTGGAGGAAACCAAGGGCGGGGTGGGCTTTCAGGCCTGGCAGGCGCGACTGGCACTCGGCTCCGGCGGGCTCACCGGGCTGGGCTTTCACACCAGCACGCAAAAGCGCCTTGTCCCCGAGAACCGGACCGACTTCATTTTTGCCATCCTGGGGGAGGAGTTCGGCTACCTGGGCAGCCTGGCCCTGCTCGCCGCTTACGTGGCGCTTTTCTGGGCCGGCTTGGCCATCGCCAGCCGCGCGGCCGACAGCTTCGGGCAACTCCTCGCCGTCGGGATCACCTTCCTCATCGGGTTGCAGTCCTTCATCAACCTCGGGGTGGTTTCGAGCGCGCTGCCGAACAAGGGGCTCACCCTGCCGTTCATCAGCTATGGCGGTTCGAGCCTCATCATGATGCTTTTTGCCATCGGCATCCTGCTGAGCGTGGCCCGCCACTCCGAACCGGCGGAGGAGCCCGAGGAACTCGCCAGCCAGCTCGAGCTCCCCGTCCCCTCGGAGCGCGGGAATCTCTTTGCCGCATGACGCCGCCCACCCCCATGCCATGCTTCGCCATCGCCTGCGGCGGGACCGGCGGGCATCTCTATCCGGGACTGGCTGTGGCCGCTGAGCTGCAGGCCAGGGGGGCCGACATCCTCCTGTTGATTTCCCGGAAGGAAGTCGACCAGGCGGCGGTGCAGGGCCTCCGCGATGTCCGGGTGACCGCCCTTCCCGCCGTCGGCCTCGAACGCGGTCGCTGGCTCGCCTTTATCCGGGGATTTCGCGCCGCCTGGCAGGAGACGCGCACCGCCTTCGAGCCTCGCCTTCCGGACGCCGTTCTGGCGATGGGCGGCTTCACCTCCGCCGCGCGCGGCGCCG
>CAYYMW010000544.1:0-3755 GCA_964472515.1 uncultured Verrucomicrobiota bacterium
ACAGCGGCGGGAACCCAACCGGGCGGCTCTCCCACTGAGCCGCCCGGCTTCGTTTTTGCGGCCGGCCGGAGCGCGGGAACCGGCGGGAGGCATCCCGCCTCCCACTCAATGGCGAACGCTCAGCTCCGCGCGGTCTTCAGCACTGCCTTGGCGGCGCGCAGCAAGGCATCCATCTCGGCGTCGGTTCCAACGGAAATGCGCAGCCAATCGCGAACCTCGGGAGCTTTAAACCAACGCACGAGAATCTTCCGATCCCGCAGCCGCTCCAGCCAGTCTCGAGCCGGCAGAACGGGAGGGCGCGCAAAGAGGAAATTGCTCTGGCTCGGCAACACCTCGAAGCCCAGGTTGCCCAGGGCCGCTGTCAGCCGTTCCCGGGTGGCGATAACCTTGCGGAAGTTGGCTCGGTAGTAGGGCAGATCTTCCAACGTGGCTACGGCCGCCACCTGGCCCAGACCATTGACGTTGTAGCTGTCTTTGACCTTGTGCAGCGCCTCGATCAGCGCGGGGTGTCCCACACAGTAACCCACCCGCTGGAAACACAGGGCGTAGGCCTTGGAGAAGGTCCGCGCCACCAGCACGTGCGGGTAGCGCAGCGCCAGCGCCATGGCGTGCTCCTGCGCGAAATCCACGTAAGCCTCGTCCAGCACCACGATTCCCTGCTGCGCTTGGCACAGGGCTTCCAGTTCCATCGTGGAGTAGCCGCGGCCGGTGGGGGCGTTCGGCGTGGTGACGAAAGTCAGCGCGGCCTTGAAGTCCCACTCCTCGCCCGCCCGCAGCGCCTTCACCGTCGGCAAGCCGTAACCCTCGGCCAGCGGCACGCTCCGGAAAGCGGCTCCGTGAATGTCCGCCAGCACGGGATACAGCGAGTAACTCGGGCTGAACACCTGGATGGTCGAAGCGCTCGCGGCCTTCGCGCCGGCCCCAGGCAGGCGGGGCTCGACAAAGGCCCGCGTCGCCAGGGCCAGGATCTCGTCGGAACCGTTGCCAACGCAGAGGTGATCGACCGTCGTGGCGTGGAGTTTCGCCAACCGCTCGCGCAGCAGCTCGCTGGTGGCGTTGGGGTAGAGGCGCAAACGGCCATCCACCGCCCCCTTGACCGTGCTGAGCACATGCGGCGAGGGAGGATAGGGGTTTTCGTTGGTGTTGAGCTTCACCAAGCCCTTGATCTTGGGTTGTTCGCCGGGCACGTACGCGTGAAGCGCCTGCACCAGCGGACGCACCAGGCGTCGGGCACGGCGATCCGCGGATTTGATTTGGTTTTTCATGAACAAAGAGAAGACGGCCGGGCCGTCATTACAGACCCGGTTCGGAGGCCTCTTTCGCCGCGCGCTAGCGGTCGAACCGGGTGGCGGCGGAATGCCCGTGGGCTTCGAGGCCCTCCAGCGCGGCGAACACGTCGATGGTCTTCAAGGAAGCCTGGAGACTCCGGCTCGAGTACTCGACCACGCTGGTGCGCCGCTGAAACTGATCGACCGTCAACCCGGCGAAACTGCGGCCCGCGCCGCCGGTGGGCAGGGTGTGGCTGGGGCCCGCCACGTAGTCTCCCAACACCGTGGGAGAGTGGGGACCAATGAACAAAGCCCCGGCGTTGACGATCTGGGCCGCGACCGGCTTGGGGGTGCGGACCATGATCTCGCAGTGTTCCGGCGCAAGCAGGTTCGCCACCTGGGCCGCCACCTCCAGGTCCTTCACCTGGATCAGCCAGGCGCCCTTCGCCAAAGCCTTTTCGATGAACGCGCGCCGTGTCCGCGCGGGCAGTTGGCGCGCCACTTCCTTTTCAACGGCCTTGAGCAACCGGCCCGAGCTGGAGGCCACCCAGACGCGCTCGTGCCCCGACCCGTGTTCCGCCTGGGCCAGGACGTCGGCGGCGATCAACCGGGGTTCGGCGCTGTCGTCCGCGATCACCAGCAACTCGCTGGGACCGGGCAGCAGGTCGATCGCCACGCGCCCCACCAGGAGGCGTTTGGCCGCCACCACATAGGCGTTGCCGGGGCCAAAGACCTTCTGTACGGGACGGATGGTGGCAGTGCCCAAGGCCATGGCGGCAATCGCTTGCGCGCCGCCCACACGGTAGACTTCCGTGGCGCCGGCCATGCGCGTCGCCAGCAGCAGCCCGGGATTGATGGTGCCGTCCTTGCCGCATGGAGTGCAAACGACAATCTCCGGACAACCCGCCACCCGCGCCAGCGTCACCGTCATCAGCACAGTGGACACCAGGGGGGCCGTGCCGCCGGGGATGTAGATGCCCACCCGCTGGAACGGATCGAACTTCTCGCCCACCTTGCCCCCTTGGGCGTTTTGGATGGACCAGTTCTGCCGCAACGAATTCCGCGCGAACGCCTCGACGTTGCCTCCCGCCGACTCGATGGCCTCCCGCAGCTTCTTGTCCGCCTGAAGCATGACTTGGAGGAACTCCGCGCGGCTGACCGGCATCTGCTCGGCAGTCAAGCGCGCGCCATCGAATCGCTCCGTCAACTCCAACAAAGCCGCGTCGCCCCGGGTCCTTACCGCCTCGATGATCTCCCGCGCGCGCTGTTCGATGACCGGGTCAAAGAGGCTCGAATCCGCCGCCATCTCCGCCAGGCTCTCGGCGAACCGCTTGTCCGTCTGCTTCAGCCATTTCATTGGCCGCATGCTCCCTCAAACCGGGGCCAAAGTCAAAGCCGCAGGCGGGGACCGTCGCCCGGGAGGCGCTCAAGGGTGGCTTGATCCCGGCCCCACACCAGGCTGGTTCGAAGCAGCGCAAACGGGACAGAGAGGACTCCACCTCCTCCTCAAGCGGGTGTGCCGCACGCACACCGGTGCGCCGCAGACCGCACAGACCAGGCTGGCCCCGCGCTGGCAGGTGTGGCAGACCAGCCGATAGGGAGGGACCAGGGACACCACCAGGCGGTCCAAGGCAGGCGAGAGAAGTTCGATCGGCGTCCGGCGGCAGACCAGCGCCAGCAACAGGACGACCACGTACCCCGCGTAGATGATCTGGATATTGACCGGATCCGACAGGCCAAAGGAGTGCCGGAACCGAAAGGCCCGGCCGGAGAACGGCCAGAGCAGGAACACCGGCCAACCGCTCAGTCCCATGTCGGCTATCACGTGGCTGCCGAAGGCCAGGGCAGAGAGAAGGGCGGCTTTCCATGAACGAAAGCCCCAGCCCGCCAGCGCGGCAACCGCCAGCCAGGCATAGAGGTTGTGCCCGATAGTGTGGTGCCATTGATCGTAGGCGCGTGGGCCGAAGAAGAAGCCCATGCCATCCAGATCGGGGAGCACGGCGGCCAGCGTAACGAAGCGGCGCACGCCGGCTTCCTTCCCCGCGAGGTTACCGATCGCCCAACCCAACATCGCATGTGCTTCCAGATGCATGCGTCCCGTCGCCGAGTATTCCGTTCTTGCCTCACCCGGGCAACCCCGGGCTTTGGCGTGCCTGCCTCATGTCTGCAAGGTTGGACCAACCTGGGCACGATTCCTCGCGCAGGGTGGGCTGGAAAGCACCGGCGGCGACGAGAGGCTTGACCCTTGGTGCGAAAGGTCGTTCCCTGTGGCCATGACGGCAGTTCCGGCTCGCCTGGTCAGGGCGCCCCTCTGAATACGAGGCATCCATGGAGCTTCCAACCCGTGTGCCATGAAACGTCGCTGCTTCATCAAACAAGCTGTGCTCACCGCCACTGGGATGGCCTGCCTGGCTCCCCGCCCTCTGCTTGGCGAAGCCCCCCGCCCTCCCCGTTTTGAAGTGGAACCGACGCTGGCCAAGGACTGGC
>CAYYMW010000545.1:0-3745 GCA_964472515.1 uncultured Verrucomicrobiota bacterium
AAGACGCTCCTGCGGGGTTGCGCACCGCAGGATGGCCGGGCCCGCCAGACCCTGATTCGCTGATGCCAGCGCTCATCGACGCCCACCTTGGAGTGGGGCGTCCCGGGATGCCAGTCGTCCATGGACTGGATGGACTGAGCGGGAAAAGCGGCCGGTTTGCGGCGGCGACCTATGGATGCTCTCTTGCGAAGTGGTGGAGTTGATCCTTTGGCCGCATGGCGTGCCGCAACACCCGCTCACACCCTCTGCACAGGGTGGTTCATATGCCAATACCACGAACCGACCCCTTCGACGACCCCTTCGACGACCGGAAGCCGGAGACTTCCGAGATGGTGGCCGGCGGTCGTGGCGCAGCGGAGACCTCCAGAGAGCAGTGGTTTCGGGAGAGGCAGCTTGAAGAGATGCCAGCAGGGGGTTGAAGGCCTCGATGTGGGCAGAGCAGCGCAGCCGGTTCGTGGCGCGGAGTTCTGGCACGCCTGCGCGGGGTGCGTTGATTTGGGGGAGCCGGGTATCCGGTGGTCATCGCTACGCTCGACCCACCGGCTACGGTCTCCGATCCCGGTCGGGATCGTGGGGCAGAGGTCTTCCATGACCGGGCTTGAAGCGGCTTCGCAGTGCGGCGCACGCGCCTGCGGTGGGGAAGATGACGCAAGTAGAGCGGGGCAGGATGCCCCGCACACCAGCAGGCTGGAAGCCCGCGCTACCCGGGCGGTGCGGCGCTCCTCCGGACGGCGGGATGACCTTGACAGGGAAGTTGGAGAAGCAGAGGGTGAATGGGTCTGCCATGGGTTTGAACGTGCACAGTCGCAGAGGGTTGCGCGAGTGGGTCGCGAGGGTAGCGCGGCACGACGCGGGCCGGTGCATTCTCAGATCATGTGGATCGAGTGCAGGTTGTTCAGGGTTGCGACGTGACTCCGTTGGCTGAACCGAGGAGTGATATGGGCATTGGGATCCATCCGTTTATTCTGATTGCGATTGCAGGTGCGTTCGCAGCACTGGTCGCCATCATCCTGGCCTTCAAGGCACGCAGTGGAGTTGGCATCGCCTTGCTGGCAGCACTCGCATTGGTGTGTCTGGTGCCGGCAGGTCTGGTGTTTGTGATGTTTCACCCTGAGCTGGTCGACGCTCGCTTCCGCACGTACAAGAGGTTCTACCACGACATCGAGATAGGAATGACGCGTGAGCAGGTGCTGGCTGCGATGGATCGGTTTTACCCTGCCAGCGGGCTGCGCAAGCGACCCAGCATCATGGAGGACACACCCGACAGGCTCGGCTTCTTCATGAATCCCGAAACCTCGCGTGAGCCAAACTGCGAGGGCATCTTCCTCACACTTGAGAACGACAAGGTAACCAAGAAGACGTATTCGCCAGATTGACCATGACAGACGAGAGCGGACGGAGGTGCGCCCCTTGCGCGGATGCCTTGACATGCCGTGTTTTAAACACCTGACTTCGACGGGGCCAGCTGCCAATGCAACAAAGCCAACCCGGAGGATACTCCATGGCAGATAGAGTTACTCAGCTTATCCTTGAAATCCTGCTGACCGAACAGCCCGAGAGCTACTTGGAGGCGCAAAACCGTGCGCTCCAACCGCTGCGCAGGCAGTATCGCCGACTGCTGAAGACGGCGCGTGACCATCCTGAGCCGGCGGTTCGAAGCGAGGCGCTGCACCTGGTGATGCTACTGAGCGAGCCGGACCACCGAATTGTGCTCGATCAGGCGCGGAGTCTGGATCCCGACCCGCTGGTGCGCGGGCATGCCGAGGGTCTGCTGTTCCAGTCCATCGCCGCCGAGAAGGTGATGACTTCCGACCAGTTCGACGGCGAGCAGTTGAGAGCCTATCTGAGATCCGTGCGGCGACAGATGGCAGAGGTGCGCTTTGGCATAGCCAAACCCAAAGCGAAGGCCAAGTCAGGCGTCGCAGAGAAGCCGCGCCGAGCGCGGGGGGAGGCGAGCAGGACGTTGCGAAAGCGTGGGGGGCGATGAGGCTGGCGCGGATCCGACCGGAACACAGCGTATGAACCACACGGTGCGACCGAAGCCCAAACCGCGCATGCCCCTCAAGGGATACTCGGCAGCCCTGCTGTTTCAATATAGGGTCGTGACGAATGGGGTGTCCAACCGGCGGTGGACTTGCGAAAAGCGGATCATTCACTATCAGGCGACGGATCGCCGCGCCGCGCTGCAGCACGCGAAGAAGCGGGGACGGGACGCCGAATTTGACTGGAGGAACAAAGACGGCAGCCAGGTGTTCTTTGAGTTTGTGGGCGTCCGCGGCCTGATTGGGTGCGATCAGGTGTGCGAGCCTGATGAGGTGTGGTACGAGATGGTCGAAATGCTGTCGCCGATGGAGCGACGGCGCAGGCTGATTCCGCCAGAGAGCCAGCTATGCGCTTTCCGCAACAAGGAATAGCCAAGAGATGGAGTCCCCATGACGCTTACCCTCATTCGACAAGGCGACTATTCCCGGGCAGCGCTCCTGGACCCGGAAAGCGGCAAGTTTCGTGTGTTGGAACGGCGATGCAAGACCCTTGGCCGGAGCAGTCGGGGCGTGTGGATGCCCGAGGTGGCGGAGCAGGGTTGGTACGACATTCTGGGAGACGTTTTTGTGGCGCTCTACCGCGACCCGGGCGTGCCGTCAGGGCCGTGGTTCCAATTTGGCGCGAAGCGATACGAACTCGGTCCCGCCGTGCATTCGACCTTTGCGCCGGAGATCGACAACGACAATCCACCGATCGATGGTGCGATGATTCAGCGGACATTCCGTTTGTTCGAGGGCGATCACCGGCTCGTGGACCACGTGTATTGTGCGGGGCGTGATGCGGAGAGGCGCATCGACAGGTCATTGCCCTGTAGCTGGCCGTCCGAGGAGGAGGAATACGATCTGCTCTTTTTCGTCCACAGGGTGTTGTCGGACCCAGGACGGCGAGAGCTGTTGCTGAAGGACGACCGCCAGGCTTGAGGATGAGCATCCCGCGGCCCATTTCTACGAGGCGGATACAGGGAGACTAACGCTGTTCGAGGACTTTGGCCGGGGCGGCGCACGGTTTACTGGGTGGACCGGTTTCTGTCGATCCCGGGAGCTTGCGATTGGGAATGCGCCTACGGCGGGGGGGATGGTGTCATGCGCGATGCGCAAGCCAAGATGGGCAGGCCGAAGAACCGGATGGGCACGGCGAGTTGGCGGGATGGAGGGCGGTCAGGAGTTGGTACGCGGGGATCGGGATGGGAGACTACCTGGGCTGAAGCGGCATGGTTGCCGGAGATACGTCACTCCGGGATGAGGTTGAGGTCACCATGGTCTCCAGGCTTTGGTGGAATCGGTCTGAGCGCGATTCCCGCAGACCCAATGGAAGTGAAGCGGCGGAACGAACAGCGCCAACTGGACGGCTGGCGGGATCGGTGGAGGTTCGTGCGCGGGCCGCGCGCATCGTAGCCAGAATCAGACCGTCGTTTGTGGTCGCAGAGGTCAAACCAGTTCCAAGGCGGTGTCTCGTGCTGGTTGCACGTCGGCACGCTGCGGGTTGGAAAACAAGTGGGGGAAACGGGCTTAAGCTATTGACTAATAAGGTGGTACCCCTGCCCCGAATTGAACGGGGATGCGCGGTTTAGGAAACCGCTGCTCTATCCATTTGAGCTACAGGGGCCCGGCCTCGAACGCCCGAATCATATCGAGTCAGATCGCGCAGACAAGCTGGTTTGTGGCCGGTGCGGCCTCGGGGGGGAGCGCGGAGTGGGCTTGGA
>CAYYMW010000546.1:0-3729 GCA_964472515.1 uncultured Verrucomicrobiota bacterium
AAGGGGACATTCTCTCGTGAGTTAAACAGGGGACATTTCTAAAGAGTTTTGACAGAACCCCGGCAGCGATGCGAGTCGTGCGGCAAGGTTTGGTCCGCTTGTACGAACATGAACCCAAACCCGGCGGGCGGCAGGCTTGGCCTTCGGGCGGTTTGGCGTACCGCGAGACCACCATGCCATGACACTCGAAGCGAGGGGAACACCCGGGCGACGGTGGGATTCAGAACGTCGCCTCGACCTGCCAGAAATGGGTCTTCAAAGGCAGTTCGATCAGTTGCCGGGGGGAATCGATGGCGGCGCGGTGACCGTTCACGCGGGCGCTCTTGAGTGGGAGGCCTGCCGGATGCCGCAGGCGGAGCCGCAGGTGACGGGGAGGTTCGGTCGGGGTCAGCCGGATCGTGGCGGAGATGCGCCCTCCAGCGGCTTGCGAGCGTAGCTCGAGGTCCACCTTGCCAAAGTGAGTGGCCGCGCGCTCCAGCTTCACGCGCTGACCGTCTTTCATCCACGCACGAGGCACCCCCAGCCCCAGGTCCAGACCGCCGTCGCGCTCGGTGACGAGCAGGTGCCGCAGCCATTGGACGAATTTGCATTCGTCGGGTGTTTTGTAGAGCGGGCCGCCCCCTTGGCCAAACGCGGGCACCCACTCGGCGAAGCACATGGCGTCCGGGTAGAGGCTGGCCCAGGCGGAGTTGTAGAAGGCGCGCAAGGCGTTGGGAACCTGGTCGCGCTGGAGGTAGATGAGGGCGAGGTCGAGGAGGTTGGGCTGGAGGGTGAAGCCGCCTTGAGAGAAGAAGTCCCGGCGCGGATTGGCCAAACCGTAACCGCTCTCGGCGCTCAGGAAGACATTGTCCTCGAGGTCTTGGATCATCCAATCCACGAGGCGGTCGCCGGGGGCGAGCACCTCGCCGTTCACGAGGTGCAGGGCGGGGTAGAGCGCCTCGCGAATCCAACCCTCCGACAGATGAGTCCAAGCGTAGGCGCGATGGGGAACCCAAGGGATGTATGTGCCGTCCCGCAACCGGACGACCGGGGCCGTGGCGGCGGCTTCGTGAACACTTCGCCGGATATCCTCCCCGAAGGCATCCGCTTCACGGGCGATCCGGCGGGCTTCGGCGAGCAAGGTGGCTTCAGGCGTGCCGGGCTTGGGCGCGGTGCCTTCGGGGTTAGCGACGGCGGCCAAGGCGGCGGCGACACTCTTCAACCCCAAATGGTAGTAGGCATCCGTGGCGTAGAAATAGAGGTATTCCTCAACGTCTTCGAGGTCGCCGGCGGGAGCGAGCCCGAACTCAAGAGGACGGGCGCCGCCGGGGTGGAGGAACCGCGTGGCCTGGCGTTCGCGCACGATCCAGTCGGCGGCGCTGACAAGTTGGGCGGCGTAGCGGCGCACGAACGCGGCGTCCCGGGTGAGGAAGTAGTGCTCGGCGGCGCCCCACATGCCCCAGCCGTGATGCATGTTGTAGCCTTGGGCGGTGTAGGGATCGGGCTCGGTGGGATGGGCGGCGTAGAGCACCCCCTGCTGGCTGCGGAAGTTGCCGGGCAAGCCTTTGACGCCCTGGTTGAGGAGAAAGGGCTCGAGCAGGTCCCGCGCGGCTTGGTGCTCGCCGCGGAAATCGAGCGAGCGAGCCACCATCATGGTTTCGTTCAGGAAATTCGGATACCCGTGCGTGGCGGCGCCGTGCTGGTGCTGGCCGGTGACGGGGTCGAGGTCGGTCGAGATCAGGACGTGCCAGAGGTTGGCCTTGAAGAGCTGGTTGAGATACTCATCGGGCACGTCGACGTTCATCCCCTGGGCCAGGCGCTGCCGCCAGTAGGAGGCGACGCGGTCGTGGGAGACCTGGTAGCTCAACTGCCGCAGGGCGGCCAGTTCGCGGGCGTCGAGCAGTTCGATGTAGGCGCACTTGAACTCGACGGCATGGGTCTCGCCCGGCGCCAGTTCGACGCGGTAGCGCAGTGCGTCGCGCGGCGTGGCACGATCCTTGAGCAACGGATTCCAACTGCCCGGGCCGCCAGGCTCGAGCACGGCCAGGTCGAGCCGGCCCTTGCCCTTCGTATCGAAGTGTCCGCGAACGGGAATGCGGCCAGAGCGCTCGATCCCGTCGCTGGGGTGGTCCAGCACGAGCAAGCCGTCCAGGCCCAACCGCCAGGGCAGGGGATGGTTGAGTTCGAGCCAGAGCCAGGCGGTGCGAGGCTCAGCGGCGGTGTTGCGCAGTTCAAAGCGGGTCGAGAGCGCCACCGTTTCCGTGCCGGTGCGGCTTGGATGGGCGGCCAAGTCCGCGCTCAACGGCACGGCCACACAAGCCTGTGACCAGGCAATGCCATCTTCCGTCCATTGGAAGATGACCGACGGGAGCCAGCCGTCCTCCAGCTGGCGCTCGACCTGCCGCGCGTTGGCGTCGCCCATGGCCGGGTGCTCGCCGGAGGCGAATTGATACGCGAGGTTCTCCCAGGTCCAGGGGCGCAGGGCGGCGTCCGGGCCGGGAGACCGAAGGCTGTCGGCGCGCAGTTCGATCTCCCCCTTCGGGCCGAGGGCGATCTCCTGGCGCAGATCGGGCACACCCAGAAAGAGGTGGGTGGGCGGCTTTGGCGGGATGGCGGCGCTCACCTGGGCAAAGCTCTGTTCGGGCAGGCGCGCGACTTGTTCCGCCACGGTGCCTTCGGGCCAGGCGTTGGTGGGGCCGGGCCAGGAACGAAACGTGAGGTTGCGTGAAGCATCGCTCACGAACACGCCTATGTCCCTCACCTGCAAGCCACCCTCGCGGAGGACGTCGTCCACACAAACGGCGAAGCGGTTCGTCTCGTCCGCGCGGAAGAGCACGTGGCCGCGGTCAGGGCTGAGGCGGTTGGGGGTGTCCGCGTACTCGAGGTCGAGGAGGGCGGTGTTGGCGTCGGGGCGGGAGACAGCGAGCAACCGGCCGTTCCGGACGGCGAACGTGGGTTGACCTTGGAGGACGCCGCCCTTCGGCAGGTTCCATTCAAAGCGCAGGCGGGCCGGACGCACGGTGGCGTCGGAATGGACCTCAAGTCCTTTCAAGCGGAACGCGCGGCTGGCGGACAAGCGCAAGTGATACGTCTGGCGGTACTCGAACCCGGAGTGCTGGAGGCCGGGTGCTTCAGCCGGTTCCAAGGGCCGAAACTCCACGACCAACCCGGTGTCGTTCGTGCGGAAGCGGCAGTGGACGGTGGTCCACTCGCCGTTGAAGGGGTCGTCCAGCTTCATCCAGCCGCCCTCACCTTGATCAGGCCAGATGCGCCGCCACCATTCGACACGCAAGTCGGCTGGTGGCGGGGTGGGGCCGTCAAAGGCCAGCTCGAGGGAGTGGACGGAGCGGGGCTGGGGCCAGGAAAGGACCAGTGCCTGGCCGGCCTTTACGGGCAAGGGCCGCACCGCCAGCCCGGCGAGGTTGGTGACGGGGGCAGCGGGGGCGGATTGGGCGAGGTCGAACACCGCCGCCCGTGCGGACTGGGTGAGATCGAAGCGGGTGTCTGCCCGGTTGGAGGCGGGAGCCGTCCAGAGGAGGAGGGCGGCGAGCAGAGGCTTCCACGGCGGATGCCCGAAGCGAAGGTGGCGGAACGGAATGGAACAGCCCGGCAGCATGTGTCAGCCGGCCCATCATTCATCCGCCGTTGAAGCCTGACAACCGCAAATGCCCGTGCCCGTGACGGACAGACCGTCGGGCTGTCCGGGAAATAAAAAAGGGCGGAGCCCGGACCAGCCGAGCTCCGCCTTAA
>CAYYMW010000547.1:0-3702 GCA_964472515.1 uncultured Verrucomicrobiota bacterium
GTGGTAGGGTGCGGGCGTGGGCCGGTGGCGGCAGATCACGGAGAACTTGGGCGGGCGCCTGCGGGGCGTCGTGTCGGCGCATTGGGCGGGCCTGCTGGCCTGGCGCGGCAAGTGGCGGCCGAGCGAGGAGGCGTTTCACCTGATCCTGGCGGCGCTCGTCGGGGTGGTCGGCGGGGTGGTGAACCTGCTGTTCTACCTCAGTGTGGAATGGACGAAATGGATGACGCTGCGCCAGCACGACGACCTGGTGGAAGTGGCGGAGATGTTCAGTTGGTGGGCACGGCTGGCGGCGCCAGCGCTGGGCGGCCTGGCCGCGGGCCTGATTCTGCACTGGGGACGGGGGTTGCTGGGCCGGGGCGGCAGCACGAACCTGCTGGAGGTGGTGGTCGCCGGGGATGGCCGTCTGCCGCTCAAGTCGGTGATGGTCAAGGCGCTGTCCTCGTTGATGAGCATCGCCACGGGAGCGTCGATCGGCCGGGAGGGGTCCATCACGCATTTGTCCGCGACCGTGGCGTCGCACGGCGGGCAGTGGGCCGGGTGGCCGCCGTACCGGCTGCGGCTGTTGCTGGCGTGCGGGGCGGCGGCGGGGATGTCGGCGGCGTACAACGCGCCGATCGCCGGGGCGGTGTTTGCCGCGCAGATTGTGCTGGGGAATTTCTCGATGAACCTCTTCGCGCCGCTGCTCTGCTCCTCGGTGGTGGCGGCGGTGGTTTCGCGCAGCTTCTTCGGGATCGAGCCCTGGTACCAGGTGCCGGTGTTTCAGTTCACCCGGCTGGTGCAGTTGCCGTGGTTCCTGGTGCTGGGCGTCCTGGCCGGGGTGTTGGGCGCGCTGACGCTGCGGCTGCTCCGGCAGGGGGAAGGGCTTTTTGCCCGCACCCAACTGCCCATCTGGGCCCGGGTGGCGCTGGCCGGCCTGGTGGTGGGCGGCATCGCGGTCTGCGTCCCGCAGGTGTGGGGCAACGGTTACAGTGTGGCCTCGCGCATCCTGGACAACCGCTACGACCTGGCGTTCCTGCTGATTCTCCTGGCGGCCAAGCTCCTGGCCACGGTGGTGACCGTGGCTTCCGGCGCGGTGGGCGGGGTGTTTACCCCCACGCTCTTCCTCGGGGCGGCCCTGGGAGCGGCGTTTGGGCAGACGCTCGACCTGGTGGGCTGGGGCTACCATCTCCCTCCCGGCGTGTATGCGCTGGTGGGGATGGGGAGCGTGCTGGCGGCCACCACGCACTCGCCGTTGCTCTCGATTATCATGCTGTTCGAGATTTCGCTGAACTACTCGCTCATGCCGCCGTTGATGATCGCTTGCGCAGTCTCCACCCTCGTGGCCCGGCAGCTCTGGCCCAGCTCGGTCTACACGGAGCCGCTCCGCCAGAAGGGCATCAAGGCCGATTACGAGACCGAAGAACCCGGCGCGGCCACCCAGCAAACCGTGGGGGACATCATGCGCGAGCCGGTTACCCCGGTGCGCGAGACGGCCGCGTTCCGCGAGATCGCCGATCACTTCCTCGTCACGCCGTACAACTACCTGCCGGTGGTGGACGCCAACCGGCGGCTGCTGGGCGTGGTGGCGTTGCAGGATCTGAAGGAGTACCTCAGCGCCGGCCAGGAGATCCAGGGGGTGATCGCCTTCGATGTCATGCGCCCGCCGCCGCCGGTGCTCTACCCGGGCCAGCGGCTGCAGGAAGCCCTGCCCTTGCTGCTGGCCAGCGAGCTGAGGAACATCCCGGTGGTCACGGACGCGAAGGAGTTCCGGCTCATTGGCGCGGTGGTGCAAAGCGAGGCGCTGGGCCGGATCTCGGAAGCCATCTCCGCGCGCACCACCGCCACCCTGTAGCTGCGGCGGACGCCGGCCGGTCCGGGCTCCCAAACGCGACCCGACCCCGGGCCGGAAACCTTGACCCTTCACCCGGCGGTTGGTTCAATGCCTTCGTCGCCTGAGGATCGAAACTCCCGGGCTGGCCATTGACCTATGTTTTACCATTCTTCATCCCACCGGATTCCCTTTCTGCCGGGCCACCGCGTCGTCGCCGGCGCGGCTGTGCTGCTGCTCGGCGCCGCGGCGTGGCTGGCGCACGGCCAGGAACTATCGCTGACGCCGGAGCAAGGCCGCACCACCTACCGGCCCGGTGACAAGGCCCGCTGGCAGGTGGAGGTGAAGGGCTCGACCGCCACGGAGGCGGCCTACACGCTGAAGCGGGGCGGTCTGACGGAATTGGCCAAGGGCAGGATCCCGCTCGTCGGGGGCAAGG
The DNA here is from genome assembly GCA_964472515.1 of uncultured Verrucomicrobiota bacterium. Classification (GTDB taxonomy): domain Bacteria; phylum Verrucomicrobiota; class Verrucomicrobiia; order Limisphaerales; family J093; genus CAYYMW01. The sequence continues at coordinate 2,247 of CAYYMW010000547.1, forward strand.
GGCAGGTGGAGGCCGTGCTTGCCGAGCCCGGGTGGTTTCTCGTCGAGGCCACGATCCCCGGCACCAACCAGCCCGTCAATGCCCTGGGGGGCGCGCTGGTTTCCCCCGAGAAGCTCGCGCCCGCCCAGCCGCGGCCGGAGGATTTCGATGCGTTCTGGGACGGCCAGATCAAGGCGCTGGCGGCCGTGCCCGCCGCCCCCGAACTGACGCGGGTGGACCTCGGCAAGCCGGACCTCGAGTATTTCAAGATCACGATGAACCACTTGAACGGCTGGCACATCCGGGGCCAGTTGGCCCGGCCCAGCCGGGGAGAGAAGTTCCCGGCGATGCTGATCGTGCAGTGGGCGGGGGTATACCCCCTGCACAAGGATTGGGTGACGGGCCGGGCCGCGGAAGGCTGGCTGGTGCTCGATGTCAACGCGCACGACCTGCCGATCGACGAACCGGCGGAGTTCTACAAGCAGCAATCGGACGGCCCGCTCAAGGACTACCCGTCCATCGGGAACGAGAAGCGGGAGACGAGCTATTTTCTGCGGATGTATCTCTCCTGCTACCGGGCCGCGCAGTACCTGGCGGAACGGCCGGACTGGGATGGCCGGACGCTGGTGGTGACGGGCGGCAGCCAGGGCGGATTGCAGGCGATCATGACGGCGGCGATTCACCCGAAAATCACCGCCGTGCTGGCCTGTGTGCCCGCCGGGTGCGATGTGAACGGCCCCATCGCCGGCCGCATGCCCGGCTGGCCCATGTGGTATTACCACGTCAACGGGCAGAACGATGAGGCGGTCCGGAACACGGCGCGCTACTATGACGTGGTGAATTTCGCGCCGCGGGTGCGCTGCCCGGTGTTGGTGGGAGTGGGATTGATCGACACCGTTTGCCCGGCACCCGGCATCCTGACCGCCTGCAACCTGATGTCGGGGCCCAAGGAGATCGTCCTCCTCCCGGTGGCCGAGCACGGGGACAAGCAGGGTTCGCACGCCCCGTATTGCGCGCGGTTCAACGCCTGGAACCAGGCGCTGGTGAAGGGGAAGCCCGCGCCGGTCCAGTGACGGGCAATCCGCGCCACCATGTTCGCGGGAGGCTGTCCCCGCCCCCCACCGGGGTCGGCGGCGGCTCACGCCGGCCGGCAGAACCCCCGCTTGCTAAGGGTGGCCGGGGCGGGTATGCTGCGGGCATGAGAAACCGCTCCGCGGTCCTGTTAAGTCTGGCGGCGCTGGGCGCCTCGCTTTGGGGTGCGACCAGCCCGGCGTCCTCGACCATCCAGCTCAAGGATGGCAAGTCGCTCACGGGCCAGATTCTGGCGGAGAAGAAGGACCAACTCGTCATGGACATGGGGTACACCGTGCTGGTGGTGCCCAAGGACCAGGTCGAGCGGGTGGTGCGCCCGGAGGAGGCTCCGGCGGAGAAGCCAAAGGCGAAGGCGGGCAAGGGGGACCGCAGCAAAGGCGCGAAT
>CAYYMW010000548.1:0-3685 GCA_964472515.1 uncultured Verrucomicrobiota bacterium
GTTCACCCCCGAGGCCAAGCCCCCCCCCGAGGCGGCCCTATGGCGGTCTTTTGCCACCTATGGTCCGTCTTTCGACGAGTTGTTCGACCGTTTCTGGAGCAATTACTCCACGGTGAGCCGCCCCAAGGCCGAGCGGATCGAGGGCTTGACGGTCGAGATCGTCCTTTCCCCGGAGGAAGCCCGCCAAGGCGGCGAGTTGCGTCTCATGGTGCCCGCCATGCGACGCTGCCCCGCGTGCGGGGGCGAAGGACGGGTGGCACGGTATGAATGCTGGCGCTGTTCCGGCCACGGTTCGCTCACCGCCGACTACCCTGTGCGAGTGGCGTATCCGTCCGGGATTCTGGACGAATACCGACTCCAGATTCCCCTCGCGCAATACGGGATTGCGAACTTCTTCCTGAGCGTGCGTTTCCGCGTCAGCGCCGAGGGCGGATTGAACTAACCGCCTTGCCCGGGCCGGCCCGGCGCCGTGGCCCGGGAAGCCAGCCAGGCTGCCGCCGCGCCAGCGGCCAGAATGATGACGCCGCCCAACAGCGTCCGCGCGGCCGGTTGTTCTCCCAACCAGAGCCACGCCAAGCCGATGCCGTAGACCGGTTCCAAGCCGGTGGTAAGCGCTGCCGTCTGGGCGCGCACCGCGCGCAGACTCCGCACGAAGAGCCAGTGCGCCAGACCCGTGCAGAGAACGCCCAATGCCATCAGGGCCAGCGCCGTCTGGACGGTGAGATACGGCTTCCACCAGAAGGCCCCCGGCAGCAGGACCAGGGCAGCCACCCCGTTCTGGACTCCCGCCACCACCATGGGAGGGAGGTCCCGGGCCTGCCGCCGGTTCAGCAGCGTCAGGACGGCAAACGTGAAGCCCGAGAGCACACCCCAGCCCACGCCCTGACCCGCGCGGCCCCGCCAGTGGTAATCGGGCACCACGAGCGCCAAGCCCAGCACCACCACGGCAGCCAGGACCAGGTCGGTCCGGCGGTAGCGCTCGCCAAAGCACCACGGCTCCAGCAACGCCACGAAGGCGGGATAGCTTGAAAAGGCCAGCAACCCCAGCGCCACGGTCGAGACCTGGACGGCCTGGAAGAAAGCCACCCAATGCACCGCCAGCACCAAACCCGCCAGGCCCAGTTGACGCCACGCGCGCCCGGAGAGTCCCGGGCACGGCGGCCGCTGCGCGGCGCAGAGCGCGCCCAGAAATACGGCCGCCAGCGCCGCCCGCGCGCAGACAATCGCCACGGGGTGCATGGCCAGCCACTTTCCCAGCAGCCCCGACATCCCGAAAAGGAACACGGCCGCGTGCAGGGAGGCGAGCCCCGCGCCGGTTCCGGAACGACGGGCCGCCTCCGGTCCGGACGCCGGCAAGGCATGGTCACTCATGGGGCGCCACCCCCCACATTCGCTCGATCAGCGCGCAACCCTCGGGGTCGTACGGCCGAAGTTGGGCGCGATCGAACGGATGGTAGTTGCACCCCACGAAGTACATGCAGGAGAGCTCGGCGAAGTACTCGAGCTGGTTGGCCGTGGCGTAGGCCATGGTGAGGTGGTTGCGCTCGTCATCCATCACATGGTGATACAGCCCCAACTGCATGGCGTGGTTCCAGGCAAACCAGATGTCCGGTTGGGTCTCCGGCCACTGCTCGAGCTGGTGCGTGTGCGCAAATTCATGCACCAGTGCCTTCAGCGCCCAGAACTCCGTCAGCCACACGTAGTTCTCCGCCGAGTAGATCACCACGGCACTTCCCATGCGCGGGTCGAGGTGGGGATAGTACTGCGGGGCCTGTCGTTGGAAGTACTCCAACCCGTTGTCCCGTCCCCCGCCCCGCGACTTCGGGCCATACAGGATGAAGAGACGCAACTGCTTCAGCCGCGCATGGCTTGGCGTGGGCAGCGCCGCCATGGCCTCACCCAGCTTGCGGTCCAGCCGTGCTACGACCTTCTTCGCCAGTTCCGGGGCCTCCTGTTGGAGTTGGCGCTCCAGCCAGACACTCCAGCCGCGCACGGTGAGTTCCTCGTAGTCACGTGGCGGTTGGCTGAGGTTGACCGGCTCCTGGGCCGGTGGCGGCGGGGTGGCCAGCTCCAAGGCCGGGGCGTTGGTACCCGCGCCCTGCGCCAACCGCACTGCAACCAACAAGCAGGCCAGCACCCAGCCCGCGGCCACCTTTGGCCGGCGGCACCTGGCGACCGACACTCGCGGCTGGCGCTGCATCCGCGCAGCATTGCCTGCACCGCCCAACCCGTCAACCAGGCGCTTGAGCGGGATGGGGAGGTGGATCGGTGAGTCTTCCACCACGAGACCTTCCGGCCTTGGATCTCCAGACAGGGTGGCCACTACCGGCCAGACTCCGAGTGGCTGGCCAGCGCGTCAACGATCCGCTCCACGTCGAACACGCAACCGCCCCAAGTGCCGCCGCTGGCTTGTTGCAGCGCGGCCCAGAGGCGCGTGTCATCGGGAAGGTCCGGATGGGGCCTGAGGTTCGGGTGAGGTTCGCGTCCGGCGAGGTGAGCCGCACCTTCCGCGGAGGTAAATGCTCGCTCCGGTGTGCCCACGAAATCGAGCGCGCCGGTCAGGGTCCGCAGGTCCAGCGCCAGCCGGATGCGGTCGCCGTCGCGCAGTTTCCCCAGCGGCCCGCCCGCCAGGGCCTCCGGGCCGATGTGGCCTACGCACGCGCCCGACGACACGCCCGAGAACCGCGCGTCCGTGATCAAGGCCACGTGCTTGCCGAAGGGCAGATGCTTGAGGGCGGAGGTGAGCTGGTAGGTTTCCTCCATCCCCGTGCCCAACGGACCGCAGCCCATCAACACCACAACGTCGCCTGCTTGGATACCCCCGGTCTTGATGGCGGCGATGGCCTCGGATTCCCGGGTAAACACCCTGGCCGGACCTTCGTGCTCGAAGCGCCCTCCCGGGGTGATCAGGCTCGGATCGAGCGCGGCGCTCTTGATGAGCGCCCCTTCGGGCGCGAGGTTGCCGCGCGGGAAGGTCACGGTGGCGGTCAAGCCGCGCGTGCGGGCGCGGTCGGGCGCCAGGATGACGTCATCCGGGTCCACGCCGTCGAGTTGCGGGAGCAATGCCCGAAACCGGGTGCGGCGTTCCGAGGCCTCCCACGCCGCGACCGCTTCGCCCCAGGTCACGCCGGCGGCGGTCATCGCCCCCGTCTCGATCAATCCCAGGCGGCGCAGATGCAGCATCACCTCCGGCACCCCGCCCGCGAGGAACACGCGGACCGTGGGATGATGCGTGGGACCGTTGGGAAGCACATCCACGAGGCGGGGCGTCTGGCGGTTCACGGCAATCCAGTCCTCCACCGTGGGGCGGCGCAACCCGGCCGCGTGCGCGACCGCCGGCAGGTGCAGCAGCAGGTTGGTGGAACCGCCAAAGGCCGCGTGAACCACCATCGCATTGCGAATACTCGCGTCGGTGAGGACATCCCGGCCGCGCAGGCCGCGCGCCTCCATGGCCGTCAGCGCCCGGGCGGAGCGGACCGCCATCTCAGTCCAAACCGCCTGGCCGGACGGCGCCAGGGCCGTGTGCGGCAGGGCCAAGCCCAGCGCCTCGGCGATGACTTGCGACGTCGCCGCCGTGCCGAGGAACTGGCAACCTCCGCCCGGCGTGGCGCAGGCGCGGCAGCCCAATTCCGCCGCCTCTTCGAGCGAGAGGAGACCATGCGAGAACCGCGCGCCGAGCGTCTGG
>CAYYMW010000549.1:0-3684 GCA_964472515.1 uncultured Verrucomicrobiota bacterium
AGCACCGTGGCAAGCGAAGTCAGCACGCTCAGCCCGAGAATCACTCCCGTACCGGAGTTGACCTGGCGAAACCGGGGATGATGGGAGAGCAACTCCAGGGCGCCAAGGAGCAGCAGAAACCCGATCGGCAGGTGAACGAGCACCGGGTGGAAATGACCGACGAACAGACTGAAGTCACCGGTTGAGTTCATGCGAGGATGGCTTTAACCGGGCTGCATTCCTCCACTCCGGTCAATCGTTGGTCGAGCCCTTGGAAGCTGAACGAGAGCCGCTTGTGATCGATGCCCAGGCAATGCAGCAGGGTGGCATTGAGATCGCGGATATGAACGGGATCACGCACGACGTTGTAGCTGAACTCGTCGGTTTCGCCGTGGATGACCCCCGGCTTGATGCCTCCGCCCGCGAGCCAGGAGGTGAAGCACCGGGGATGGTGGTCGCGGCCATAATTATCACGCTTGAGTTCGCCCTGACAATAGACGGTGCGGCCAAATTCGCCGCCCCAGAGCACGAGGGTCTCGTCGAGGAGTCCCCGCTGCTTGAGGTCCAGGATGAGCCCCTTGCAGGCGTGATCGACATCGCGGCATTGCAGCGGCAGGTCGCGCGGCAGATCGCCGTGGTGATCCCATTCGCGATGCAGAATCTGCACCACCCGGACGCCTCGCTCGATCATGCGGCGGGCCAGGAGGGCGCTGGCGGCAAAGGTGCCGGGTTGGGTGACCTCCGGGCCGTAGAGGTCCAACACCGACTTGGGCTCGTTGCTCAGGTCGGTCAATTCGGGGATGGAGGTTTGCATGCGGAACGCCATCTCGTATTGAGCGATGCGGGTCTGGATTTCCGGATCACCAGCCCGCTCGAATTCGGCCTGGTTCAGTTGGGCCAGACTGTCGAGCATGGCGCGTCGCGCCGTGGCGTCCACCCCGGGAGGATTATTGAGGAAGAGCACGGGGTCGCCCTGCGCCCGCAGCGCCACGCCCTGGTGCCGCGAAGGCAGAAAACCCGCTCCCCAGAGGCGTTGGTAAAGGGCTTGGGCGTCGCGTTTGGCGGACCAGCGAGGCGTCATCACCACGAAGGCCGGGAGGTTGTCGGCGTCGCTGCCCAGGCCGTAAGAGAGCCACGCGCCGATGCTGGGCCGGCCGGGCACCTGGTTGCCGGTCAGGATATAGGTGGCGGCGGGATCGTGATTGATGGCTTCGGTGTGCAGGGACTTGACCACCGCGATCTCATCTACAATTTGCGCGGTGTGAGGCAGCAGTTCGCTCACCCAGCGGCCGCATTCGCCGTGCTGGTTGAAGCGGTAGATGGAGGGAACGATGGGGAACCGGGCCTGCCCGGAAGTCATGGTGGTGAGGCGCTGGCCCTGGCGGATGGAATCGGGGAGGTCCTTGTCGTACCAATCGCCCAGGCGCGGCTTGTAATCCCAGAGGTCGATCTGAGAGGGAGCGCCGTTCATGAACAGGTAGATCAGGCGGCGCGCCTTGGGGGCGAAATGCGGGAGCCCCGGCAACGGCGGATGGGACCGTGGCGGCCGGGACGCCGCTCCCAGCGCCCGGGGCAGCAGCATGGACGCCAACGCGATGCGTCCCGCCGAGACCCCAAGGTTGGAGAGAAAGGCCCGGCGGTTCTGGAGTCGGAGGAATTCTTGTCTCGGGTCCATGAGAGAGCGGGCGGTCAGTTCTTGGTCACGGCGGCGTCAAGGTTGAGCAGCAGGTTGGCCACCATGGTGTAAGCGGCCAACTCGGGCGCGGGCACGTCGGAGGGCGCGGGAGACTCGCCAACCCCGATGGCCTTGCGCGCCGCCTCGGCATCGGCATCGTAACGACTGCGTTGCGCCTTGAGCGCCTCGGCGAGGACCGTGCGTTCGCCTTCAGCGGGGACGCGGGCGGTGACGAGTCGAAAGCCATAGGCGAGCCGTGCCGCATCACTGCCGCCTCCTTCGCGCCACATGCGATAGCCCAGGTGCCGGGCGGCCTCGAAGTACTGGGGATCGTTCATGGCCAACAGCGCCTGGAGGGGGGTGTTGGTGCGTTCCCGGCGGACCCGGCACATCTCGCGGGAGGGGGCGTCGAAGGTGGTCATCGAGGGTGGCGGGGCGGTGCGCTTCCAGAAGGTGTAGAGACTGCGACGGTAGAGTGCCTCCCCGGTGTCCTGTTGGTACTTGGCGGTGTTGCTGGTGGTGTAGCCGACGGCCTCCCAGATGCCGCCTGGCTGGTAGGGACGCACACCCCGCCCACCCATCTTCAGGTTGAGGAGGCCGCTTGAGTAAAGGGCGCTGTCGCGCAGAACTTCGGCGTCGAGACGGTGTCGCGGCCCGCGTGCCAGCCAGCGGTTCTCCGGATCGGCGGCGGCCAATTCCGGGGTGACGCGGGAATCCTGCCGGTAGGTGGCCGAGGTGACGAGGAGGCGCACAAAGCCCTTCATGTCCCAGTGGGTGCGGATAAACTCGGTGGCCAGCCAGTCGAGCAATTCCGGGTGGGAAGGCCATTCCCCCTTGGCACCGAAATCCTCCGCCGTCTTGACCAGGCCGGTGCCGAAGAACTGCTGCCAGAAACGGTTGACGGTAACCCGGGCGGTAAGCGGATGCCGGGGATCGACCAGCCACCGGGCGAACGAGAGCCGGTTGGTGATGTCGCCCTGCGGCAACGGGGGTAGGACGGCGGGTACGCCGGGGCCGACCTCCTCGCCGTGTTTGTCGTACGCCCCGCGCAGCAGCACCCACGCCGGGCGGGGCTTCTCGAGCTCCCGCGAGATCAGCGTGGCGGGAATGTCCTTTTCAAAGGCCTCGCGCTGGCTGCGCGCAGCAGTCAGTTCCTGTCGGAATCCGGCGATGGGGGAGCCCGGCGGCGCGTAGACGTGCCGCAGATAGTGCTTCTTGAGCGCCAGGAGATCCTCCGGGGTCCGCTTGGCGGCTTCCTTGGCGAGCAGTTCCTTGATCTCCTTGGGAGCGGAGGAGTCGTTGCCCTTTGCCTGCTCGGCCTTTTCCCAGACCAACAGCGACTGGATGGGGTCCTTCGCCGGGTCGTCCTGGCTGAGCACACCCGCCTTGTCCCAATAGGCAGTCCCCCCAAACTGGGTGAAGGCGACGCCCGTGATTTTTGCGCCCGGTTTAAGGTCCAACTTCGCGGCTTCCACCTCGAGTCTGACCCACTGGCCGGGAGCCGGCAGGTCACCCATCAGGAGCTTCTCAGGCGTGTTCTTGGCGCCGTACGCAATCGCCTCGGGATCACCCCAATTGGCCCGCTTGCTCCATCCGTCCAAGTGATACTGCAGCATGATCGCCTTGGGTGGTTTGGCGGGGTCGAGGTAGACGTAGGCGAACAGCCGATCGCCCGAGCCGACGATCACCGGATGGGCGGCGTCCACGTAATAGGTTTGGTGAACTCCATCGCCGGCCCTCCGGAGCGAACGCTTCCCGCTCTGCACCGGACCTTGCTCGGCAGTGATCCACTCGCCGGGGCTGTTGCCGTCGTTCACCGCCGGGGTGACTCCCGGCGGAAAGTCATCGTCCACCCAAACCGTCTCCCGGGAGGTGGCTGGAGGCGGTGGCGTGAGAGTAGCGGGGTCGGCGTACTCGAGGTTGGCGGCAGTGTCACGCAGTTGGGTCTCCAAAGCGGAGATCTTGGCAGCCAGGTCGGCAAGCGCCTTCTCCTGCTCGGGGTTGGGGAGGAGCAGGGTGGGCGGCGGGAG
>CAYYMW010000550.1:0-3671 GCA_964472515.1 uncultured Verrucomicrobiota bacterium
ATGGTCTCTGGTCGTTACGCCCGGGCAGAGCGTTGGCGGCGGAGTCGCCCACGTCCGAGCTGAATTGGACGCTGCCGCGCGATTTTGTGGAGTACCCGCCGCGCCGCTCGATCGCCGGGCACAAGGGCACTTTCGGACATGTGGTGATTCTGGGGGGGAGTCTTGGCTTTCACGGGGCGTCGGTATTGGCAGCGCGGGCGGCCCAGCGCGCGCATCCCGGGTTGGTCACGGTGGTCACCTCGCCGCAGACGTATCTGCCCGTCGCCTCGCAGATGCAGGCGGTGATGGTTCATCCGTGGCGCCAAGGATGGACGCTGCCGGCGACGGCCACGGCGTTGGTGATCGGCCCGGGTTTGGCGGCCGCCCACCTGCCGTCCGGGCTGCGGGAGATGGCACTCGAGTGGTGGGACCGCGCCCCCATGCCGGTGGTGGCCGACGCCTCGGCCATCGATTGGCTGCCGGGGAAGGCGGCCGGGCAGGGAAAGGTGCGGGTGATCACGCCGCATCCGGGCGAAGCCGGGCGCGTGCTGGGCGTCAGCAGCCAGGAAATCCAGACTGACCGGCCGAAGGCGCTGCGCACGTTGTCACAGCGGTACGGGGGGTGTCAGGTGGTGTTGAAGGGGTACCAGACTTTGGTCGGAGCGGCGGAAGGGCCGTTGCACGTGAATTGTTCGGGCACCTCGAGTATCGCGCAGGGGGGGAGTGGGGACGCGCTCGCCGGGTTTTTGGGCGGGCTGCTGGCCCAGCCGGCGCTGCAGCACGAAGTCGGCACGCTCCTGCGATACGGCGTCTGGCAACACGGGGCGGCGGGGGACCGGCTCACCGCGCGCCAGCGGGGCTGGACGGTGGAGGAGCTGGTGGGCGTGCTCAGCGAAGTACGGCCGGACGAGGGCGTGTTTTAGGCGGCGGGGGCGGCTTTTCGCGCGCGCCAACGCCGGCCCAAGCCAAGGAGGGAGCCGGCCAGGCAGAGCCCGGGCAGCCAATCGCCGTGACGCCGGTAGAAGGTGTCACGGCCGCCGGTTTGCGCAGGGAGAGGGACGCGCAGGAGTTTGAAGCCGGCGCGGTAGACGTCTTGGGGATGCTCGAAGCCGAGGTCGTGCCAACGCCCGAAGGGGTCGATCCAGCAGGTGATTCCGTTGTTGGTGCACCGGACCAGCGGGAGGCCGGTTTCGACGGCGCGGAAGGAGGCGGTGGCGGTGTGTTGCCACTGGGCGGAGCTTTCGCCGAACCAGCCGTTGTTGGTCAGGTTCAGGAGGAGGTCCGTGGTGTCGTCGAGGGAACGACGAACGAAGTTGGCGAAGGTGTCCTCGAAGCAGATCAGCAGGGCGAGCGTGGCGCGGGGCGAGGCGAGGCGGAAGAAGCCGGGGGTTTTGCCCGGCGTCATGCTGCCATCGATCGGGGTGAGGTAGTTCATGAACGGGAGCAGCTCGCCGAAGGGCACGTACTCGCCGAAGATGACCAGCTTGCGCTTGCGGTAGCTGCCGGCGTAGTGACCTTCCGGAGAAAGGAGAAGGGCGATGTTGTAGTAAAACCAGCTCTCGTCGGTCGTATCGGGGCGGCGTTCGAAGTCGTCGGCGCCCAGGATCATCCAGACTTTGGCGGAGGCGACCAGGTTGGTGATGGCTTGGAAGCGTTCTTCGGTGAGACCCGGGAGCGAAGCCTCCGGCCAGACGAGCACGTCCGGCTTGGCGGCGACCGCCGCCCGGGACAGTTTCATGAGGGCGTTGAAGCGGTTGGTGGTTTCGCGCGGGTCGAAGATCAGCCGTTGTGGAATCGAGGGCTGGATGAGAGCCAGGGTGAGGGTGCGATCTGAGGGCGAGGGAGCGGCCAGCCGCAGGATGCCCCACCCCAGCACAACGCCCAGCACCAAGCCCGGCAGCAGGAGGTCGGAAAGGCCGGCCAGGGTCAGGCGCCGCACGGTCGGGATGACCGCCGGGTAGAAACCGGGTGTGTGGCCGGCGAGGGCGGAGGGAGTGCGCAGGTTGAACCAGACCCGAGTGGCCGCGCAGAGCAGAGCCAAAGAAGCCCACGCGACGAGGAACGAGATGCCCAGCACCCCGGTGACGCTGGCCAACTGAACCAACGGCAACAGACCGCATTGGGAGACGCCGAGGGTGTTCCACGGAAAGCCGGAGAGGAGCCAGCCGCGGAGGTATTCGAGCGCCACCCACGCAGCCGCGCCTTGCAGACACCAGCGGCTGCGGGCGGTGGCGGTGGTCGAGGCGAGCGAAACGCCGACGGGGGAGTCAGCGGATGCCTGGCCGGGCAGTGAGCCGCAAAGCCACGTCCAAGTGGCAGGGAAAAGGGCGAGGTAGAGGCTCAGGGCGATCCATCCGGCGACGGCGCCGATGGGGAAGGGGATGAAGAGCAGCCAGCCGAGCGAGGCAAGGAAATGGGCCACTCCCGCCAGGTAGCCGAGGCGGAAGCGTCGCGCGGGCGTTTCGCCCAGCACGGCGGCCATGAGCAAGCCCGGCGCGAGCCAGGCCAGGCCGCTGATGCCGGGCTGGGGGAAGGCCGCCGCCAGCGCGAGCCCCGCCAGGACGGCGAGGCCGCTGCGCCAGTGCAGGAAAGACTGGAGACGTGTCAGGACCAACGCCGGCAGCTTGCCTGAAAGGGGCGTGGGCCGCAAGGATGCGAGCCAACGCCGCCGTTCCGTCGCGAACGCGCGAGCGGCTTCAGGCTTGGAGGGCTTTTACGGTGGTCTCGAGGCTCGCGGGGTCCGCCACGTTGAGCATCTGGACCGACTTGTCGATGCGCTTGAGAAAACCGCTCAGCGCGGTCCCGGGCCCGAGTTCGATGAACCGGGTGAAGCCATCGGCGAGCAGAAACCGGATGGAGGCCTCCCAAAGCACGGAGGAGGTGACCTGCTGCACGAGGAGGGAGCGGACCGTCGCCGGGTCCGTGTGCGGCTGGGCAGTGACGTTGGAGATGACGGGGACACCGGGCGTCTGCAGGGCGACCGCCGCCAGTTCGCGGTCCAGCTTTGGCTGCGCGCTGGCCATCAGCCGGGAGTGGTAGGCGCCGGCGACGGTCAGGGGCAGGGCGCGCTTGGCTCCCTTGGCTTTGGCCAACTCGCAGGCTTTGGCGATGAGCTCGGTTTCCCCCGAGATGACCAACTGACCCGGGCAGTTCAGGTTGGCCAGTTCGACGCCGGCGGCCGTGCAGACCTCGCGGGTGGGGGCTTCGTCCAAGCCGATGATGGCGGCCATGGTGCCGCGGGTGGCATCGCAGGCTTCCTGCATGAACCGACCGCGCTGGCGGACGACGCGGAGGCCGTCTTCAAAACTTATCGCCCCGGCGGCGGCCAACGCGGTGAACTCACCCAGGGAGAGTCCCGCCGTGGCCTGGAAAGTCAGGCTGGGGCATTGCTCCCGAAGGAGTTGCATGGCGATCCAGCTTACGAGGTAGATCCCGGGTTGGGCGTTTTCGGTCTTGGTCAGTTCCGGTTCGGGCCCCTCGAAGCAGATCTTGGCGAGGTCGTAACCCACGGCGGCGTTAGCCCGGTCGAAGAGGGCTCGGGCGGTGGGGAATTTATCCGCCAAGTCCCGGCCCATGCCAACGGTCTGGGCACCTTGGCCCGCGAACAACAATGCAGTCTTGCTCATAAAGCGCGGAAGACTAAAGCGGAAAGCCCGCCTGAGGGGAAGCCCAGAATCAGCCCCGTTCCCAAC
>CAYYMW010000551.1:0-3643 GCA_964472515.1 uncultured Verrucomicrobiota bacterium
TCACCGGGGTGCCCGGGGTTGGCAAGAGTACCTTTATCGAAGCGTTTGGCTGCCACCTGTGCGAACTGGGCCACAAGGTGGCCGTGCTGGCGGTGGACCCCTCGAGCACCAAGAGCGGCGGCAGCATCCTCGGTGACAAAACCCGCATGGAGCACTTGTGCCGCCGCCCGGAGGCCTTCATCCGGCCTTCTCCTTCGGGCAAGACGCTGGGCGGCGTGGCCCGCAAGACCCGCGAAACGATGCTGCTGTGCGAAGCGGCCGGGTTTGATGTCATTCTCATCGAGACCGTGGGGGTGGGGCAGAGCGAAGTCACCGTTCGCTCGATGGTGGATTTCTTCCTGCTGCTGATCCTGCCAGGGGCAGGTGACGAGCTGCAGGGCATCAAGAAGGGAATTGTCGAGCAGGCCGACGCCATCCTCGTGACGAAGGCGGACGGCCAGAACCGGTTCCGGGCGGAACAAGCGCGGCAGGAGTACGGCACGGCTCTCCACTACCTGGCGCCTTCGACTCCCGGATGGACCACTCCGGTGGCGCTTTCCTCGGCGGTGACGGGCGAGGGCATCCCCGAGTTCTGGCAGAGCGTCCTCAAGTACTACCGGGAACTCGAACCCCAAGGCGTGATTGCGGCCCGGCGCCAGGACCAGTCCTTGCAGTGGTTCCATGACCTGATTCGGGAGAGCCTCGAGTCGCGCTTTTACCACCAAGAGCCGGTTCGCCGCGCGCGCGGGGAGATCGAGACCGCCTTGGCCCGGGGCGAAATGACCGCGCCCCAGGCGGCGTTGACCCTGCTTGGCCTGGCCGCGGAGGCCGCCGGCCCCGTCCCTCGAAACCCTTTACCCGGCGGTACGCAGCCACTCGGCTGACGCCGCCGTCATTACCCTGAAATCGACCAATTATGATTAAGAAGATCGACCATCTCGGCATCGCGGTGAAATCGCTCGACCAAGCGGTGGCCTACTACGAAAAAGCGCTCGGCCTGAAGTGCGAGCACCGCGAGGAAGTCGCCTCCCAGAAGGTGCGCACCGCCTTCTTCTCCGTGGGCGAGGTGCATATCGAACTGCTCGAGCCGACCAGCCCTGACAGCCCGGTGGCCAAGTTCCTCGAAAAGAACCCCGAGGGCGGCGTGCATCACGTGGCGTTTGCCACCGATGATATCAAAGGCCAGTTGGGCCAGGCCGCCGGGGCGGGCTGCCGGTTGATCCATGCGGAGCCGATCGATGGCGCCGGCAACAAGCTCGTCGCCTTCCTGCATCCCAAGTCCACCTTCGGTGTCCTGACGGAGTTCTGCACCCCCAAGGGTGGCTGCAGTTGCACTGGCCACTAAGCCGCTTGGGGGCGGGCGGTTCCTGCCCGGGCAATCCGCCCGGCTGCGAACTTGCGCCGCCCCGCCAAATCGTTCACGCTCGCACTCGACCTTTGACCTATGGCCATCGATCCCAAATTCCTCAAGACCCTGAAGGAGCACCGTGCCACCGCCCAGGCAGGCGGCGGCACCGACAAACTTGCGGCTCGCCATGAGAAGGGGCTCATGACGGCGCGCGACCGCCTGAACGCCCTCTATCAGGCCGGCACCTTCCAGGAAATGGGCATGCACGCCCAGCACGACTGCCACAACTTCGGCTTTTCCGACAAGCTCATGCCCGGTGACGGGGTGGTGACCGGCGTGGGCCTGGTGAACGGCCGCCCGGTGGCCTCGTTCAGCCACGACTTCACGGTGGGGGGCGGCGCGCTGGGCCGCATCCACTCCAAGAAGATCACCGAGATGATGGACTACGCCCTCAAGTCCGGCATGCCCATCGTCGGGTTCAACGACTCCGGCGGGGCGCGCATTCAGGAGGGCGTCGAATCGCTCGCCGGCTACGGCCAGGTGTTCTTCCGCAACGTGCTCGTCTCGGGCGTCATCCCGCAGATCGCGGTCATCGCCGGTCCTTGCGCGGGTGGCGCGGCCTATTCCCCGGCCCTGATGGACTTCCTGATCATGGTGCGGAAGACCGCCAACATGTTCATCTGCGGCCCGGAGGTCATCAAGGCCGCCACCGGCCAGAAATGCACCATGGAAGAGGTCGGCAGCGCCGAAGCGCACGCCTCGGTCAGCGGCAACATCCATTTCATCGCGGACAACGACCAACATGCGGTCGAGATTGCCCAGCGGTTGCTCTCCTTCCTGCCGTCCAACAACGTGATGGATCCCCCCCATCACCCGACCCCGGCGGTGGACCTCACGCCCGACCCCGGGATGAACGAACTCGTGCCGGCGGACGCCAAGTCGCCGCTGAACGTGCATGCGGTCATCGGCCGTCTGGCTGACAATGGCGATTTCCTCGAGGTGATGAAGGACTTTGCGAAGAACATCGTCATCGGCTTCGCCCGCGTCCAGGGCATCATCTGCGGTATCGTGGCCAACGAGCCCATGGTCAAGGCGGGCACGCTGGATATCGACGCCTCCGACAAGGCGGCTCGCTTCATCCGCTTCTGCAACGTCTTTAACATCCCCATCGTTACCTTGGTGGACGTGCCCGGCTTCCTGCCCGGCTTGCAGCAGGAGCGCGGCGGCATCATCCGGCATGGCGCCAAGATGCTCTTCGCCTACGCGGCGGCCACCGTGCCGAAGATCACGGTCATCCTGCGCAAAGCCTATGGCGGAGCGTACCTGGCCATGTGCAGCCAGGACATGGGCGCCGACATGGTGTACGCCTGGCCGACCGCTGAAATCGCCGTCATGGGCGCCGAAGGCGCGGTGAAGATCCTCTACAAGAAGGAGATCACCGCCGCCAAGGATCCCAAGGCGAAGGAAGCCGAACTGGTGGCCGAGTACCGGGACAAGTTCTGCTCGCCGTATCAGGCCGCCTCGCGTGGCATGATTACCGATGTCATCGAACCGGCGGAAACCCGGGCCACGGTCGCCATGGCGTTGCGCAACACGCTCTCGAAGCGCGAGACCCGCCCGCCCAAGAAACACGGCACCATCCCGCTCTAACCTTTGGCCGGCGGCGGGGAGGCGGTTGATTCGCCTCTCCGCCCCGGACCCATCAAGCTTCGCTTTCATCTATGCAACTGAGTTGTGAGCACTGTCTCTGGTGGCAGCATGAGCCTGCCGTCCAGGGGGCCGGTTCCGAAGACGGCACCTGCCATCGCTTCCCCCCAAGTCGAAATGGCTTTCCTGCGGTCAGCCGCTCGACGTTCTGCGGCGAGTTCACTCCCCGCACCTACGCCTCCGTCGCCCGCATGGCCGGAGCCGCCCAAATGGGGGCGACCCCCTTGGGCACGCCCATCGAAGGTCCCGCTTCCTATGACCGCGATATCGACGGCGAAACCGCCGCCGCCATCGCCGCCGCCGTGGCCATGGTCATTCCCGGGCCGCACCGCGTGCTGGACGTTCAGCCGGTCTCGACATCCGCCTTCGGCCCGTGGCCGGTCGGCGCGGTGCTCAACACGTGGGCGGTCGAAGGCCGCGTGCAGCAGTTCTCCATGCGCAAAGTCCGTTAACCGATAATTCTTACCCTGTCAGGTCATGACCAAACGACTTCTTGTTACTGTTGACGGCAAACAATACGACGTGCTTGTCGAAGTGCTCGACGGCACGCCCGGTGCCGCTCCTGCCCCGGTTCCCGCGGCACCCGCACCCGCGCCGGCGCCGCAGGCC
>CAYYMW010000552.1:0-3642 GCA_964472515.1 uncultured Verrucomicrobiota bacterium
GGGTCAGGCGGGGGCGGGTTGGTCCGGCAGGCGCCAGGGCACCTCGTAGATGGGCACCGGTTGAGCAATGCCTTTGACGGTCACGGGGTCGAGCGCCACGCACGTGGCGGCGAGCGGGGGATCGTATTTCTTCAACTCCGCGAGGGTGGTGGCGCTGATGATGATGCGTCCCCGGCCCGAGACGCCTTCCAAGCGGCTGGCCAGGTTGACCTCCCGGCCAAACACCGTGTAGTTGAGAATGTGGGCTTCGGAGCCCATGAGGCCAACGATGGCCATGCCGGTGTTGATGCCCGTGCCCAGGCTGACTTGGGGAAGCATCGGGTAGGGGGCCTGGCCGGCCGCGATCCGCGCGGGATTTTCCGCTTCGCGCCGGCGGTTCTCCGCCTCGCGCTGGACGTTCAGTTCGTGCATGGCCCGCTGGGAATCGATGGCCGCGCGCACACAGGCCAGCGCGTGCTGGTCGTTCGGGGTGGGCGCTCCCCAGAAGGCCATGACACAATCGCCAATGTACTTGTCCAGGGTGCCGTTGTGTTTCTTTACGTTGTCGGCGATGGTGGCCAGGAAGAGGTTGACGGTGGCGAGGGTTTCCCGGGCGCTGGTATCGTAATGCGCCTCGGCGGCGGCGCCGTCGAGCCCTTTCGCGCGCACATATTCCTCGGCTTTCTTCTGGTTGTCGTCGGTCATCTGGGTGAAGCCGCGGACGTCGGCGAAAAAGACCGTCAACGGACGGCGCATGCCCTGGCCCAACGCCAGGTGATCCTGGCCCAGCAGTTCGTTGACGACATCCGGGGAGACGATCTTCGAGAAGATGCCTTTGACGCGGCGGCGCTCGTTTTGCTCGACGATGGCCCGGTAGGTGACCGTGCAGAGGTGCGTGGTCAGGAGCGCCCCGCCGACCGGGAGGACCAGCGGCAGCCAGTAGCGGAATTGGATGAAGGCGACGCAGGCCAGATAGGTGTATCCGCTCACGAGCATCAGCACGCAGACCGAGGCCCAGAGCCCCTTGAGCCGCCACGTCACCCAGCCGGAGAGGCCCCCCAGGAGCACGATGAGCAACCACTCCTCCACCGGGGTGCTGCGACGAATAAAACGGTTCACGATGACGCTGTTGGCCACGTTCCAATGCTTGCTCATCAGGTGCGAGCGGTGCGAGACCGGCGTGCCGCCCAGGTCCGCCAGGTTTCGGCCGGAGGCCGTCGAACCGATGACCGCGAGCTTGCCCCACCACACCCCCCGTCCCTCGGGGGCCATGCCGGCCCGGCGGAGGAGGTTCAAGGCGAGCAAGCCCTCGAAATCGGCCTTGGTCAGGCGGGAATCGTTCTCTTGCAGCGACCAGTCGATGTAGAAATAGCCGTACTGGTCCACGGGAAGGATGCGGTCATGGCCCTTGCGTCCGGGGAGGACGATGCGTCCCTGATCGAGTTCGATGCGGGCCCGGTCCAGCTCCAGGTCGAGTTCGCGGGCGGCCATGACAATGCCCATGCTCCAGACCCGCTGGTCCCGATAGGGGACCACTCGCAGCGCGGCGTCAGCGGGGATTTCCTCCTCCAAGTCCTGATAGAAAGAGGTGAGGTCCACCGTGCCGTCCGTGCCCACGTCGGCGACCTTGAGTTCCTTGCGCTGGCTGTCGCGGGAGGGGGCAATCTTGAGCCGGCCGCCTTCGATGCGGGCGGTTTCAAGGACCATGCCCTGCGTGCGAGCCCAGCGCTCGATCAAGGGATCCCAAAGCCGGTAGAGCCGGAAGGCGGCTTCGCGTCTGAGGACGGCGTCGCGTTCCTGATCGCCCACGATGTCGCCCAGGGCGAGCGCGTTGGTTCTGAACAGCTCGGGCGGGACCGTACCGGGGATGGCGGCCATGACGACGTTGCCGGCGCGCTTCACGGCCTGGGCGAAAACCCGGTCGGAGGTGGTGTAGCGGTTGGAGGAGACCAGGACGGTCTGGTCCGGGCGGAGTTCGCCGAACAGTACATCGAACGCCACGACTTTCGCCCCTTCGGCGGCGAGTTCGTCCACCACCCGGCCGTACAGATGCCGCGGCCAGAACAGCCCCCAGCGATAGTCTTCGCCCAACGTGCCGTCCAAGAGCGTGGCCACGGTCTTGTCCGTGCATTCGACGTAGCCGAGATTCGGGGCGGTGACCGCGTTGGCGCCGGCGTACTTGACCGCCAGCTTCATCCGCCAGTCGTAGGTCATCCACTCGACCAGGTTGACCAAGTCGAAGCGAACGAGGGTGTCGGAATCCTTGGATTGATTGGTGATGGCCGGGTGGGAGCCGTAGCGGATGGTGGCCCATTGCAGGGCGCAGACCAACGCCATCACGCTGCCGGTGATCAACACCGGCACCAACCGGGCCAGCTTGGCTTTCACGCGCGCTAGTAAACGAGAAAACCCAGAGCAACTCAAGGTTGCTCTGGGTTTGTAAGGTATCCCTCAGTTCGGAGGGCTGTGGGCCGGATTCAATCCGCCCGGTAGGAGATGAACTTCATTCCTACTGGCTAGCGGGGACCTCCATCGTCGCTGGGATGGCTGGATCCGCTCGGCTCGCTGGGCGAGGTCGGCTCCGTCGGCTTGTTGTCCTTGGGCACCGCGCGGACTTGGACTTCGGCGACCGGCCCCGGCGTGGTGATGATGATGCCCTTAAACTGATCAATCACAGATTGAAGAGTGCTCGGATCAATGTCCGTCACCGCGCCCTGGCCATTGTTGGCGGTGGGGTCGAACATCTGATTGACCTGCACCACGAAGGTGGTCGGCACGTTGTTGACCGTGTACACCACGACCACCGTGCCCTCGACCACGAGAACGCGGCCGTCGGCGCTGATGTCGAACTTGGTGCCGCGGATGCCGCAGGTGCCGGTCGGGGTCTTGACCTCGTACTTCGAGGCGGCGGCGAGCTTTTTCACCTGTCCGAGGATGCGGCCACTGGAGAGGCCGAGTTCGGTGGTGATCACGGTTTCGCCGTCGGCTTCGTCAAAGGTCAGGGTCGTCAGGGCCAGACTGGTGCCGGGCGTGACGCGGACCACCGGGCCGTTGGCCTTGAGGAACAAATCGACTGTGGCGGCGGCGTCGGTTTTGACCATACTGCCGGCCTTGAGCACCATGCCGGGATTGAGTTTCTTCCAAGTGCCACCGTCTTCCGTATACTCGGCATCGCCACCGCGGACTGCCTGGACTTTAGCTGTCCCCTGCGCCGCTTGGGTTGAGCAGACCACTGTCGCGGCCACTAATGCGACACCGCATGCCACCAACTTTGCGAACAAGCGTCCGTATTGTTTCATATAAAAAAGACTCCTAGATTGAATCCGTCATCATCTCGTACCGATTGGACTTTAGGGAAACGCACCGAAATGTCAACCGCATATTTCGCGATTCTTGAGGGGTTCCGACCCCGTTGTTGCAACCGCTTCTACGCTGTGAATCAGGCATTTGACGTGGTTTCCGGGCGGAACGTTCAAACTTGTCATGGCCTCGGGCAAAGCCACGCTTCCGAAGCTGCTTTGGGAAACGGTCTGCCGCGTGCGGTCGAGTTGATCATGGCAAGTGTAACGTGTTGTTCACAAATTGGATGCGCACATTTTAAAACGGTGTCGATCCGCGCTCACCAAGCGGGCTGCGCCGTTTCCGTCCGGGGCGGGTTGGTGG
>CAYYMW010000553.1:0-3635 GCA_964472515.1 uncultured Verrucomicrobiota bacterium
GCCGTCACCCCCGCCCGCGTGGTTGAAGTGCCGCTGGAGAGCGCGCCGCCGCCAGCCAAACCAGCCGCCGCCACTACCGAAACACCGGAAAAGAAGGGGCTGGTCCAACGCCTGAATCCGCTGGGGTGGTTTGGCAAGGACGACAAGGCGTCCGCGCCGCCGGAAAAGCCGGCCCGCGCCCAGGCTTCTCCTTCCCGGCCGGCGGGCACGATCACCGCCGGACCGGCCTCGGCATCGCCCGCGCCCGCGATCCGTGCCTTTTCCCGTTACCGGTACCGCAATCCCGCCAGCCCCACGCCAGGCAACGCGCCGGAGGCGTTGCGGTTGGTGACGCTGGGCGCCCAGGCCCAGCAGGCCAACCGACTGGCCGACGCCATCCAGAATTACCAGAAGGCGACGGAAGCCGACCCCGCCTGCTTCGAGGCTCACTACAATCTCGGCATCGCCTCTTACGAGGCCGGCTATTGGGACTTGGCGCTGACCTCCGGTGAGAAGGCCCTCATCCTCCGGCCGCAGGATACCCAGGCCCGCTTCAATTTTGCGCTGGTCCTGCAACGGGCCGATTACCCCCTCGACGCGGCCAACGAATACGAGACGATTCTGCGCGCCCGCCCCAACGACACCAACACTTGGTACGCCTTGGCCAATCTCTACGCCAACCGGCTTGGGGAAACCGCCAAGGCCAGGGAAGCGTATCGCAAGGTTCTGGAACTCGATCCCCGCTTCAACCAGGCCGGCATGATCCGGGACTGGCTGAATGCCCACCCCTGAGGCCGGCTCGGGCCATCGCGCCGCGCGCGCTCGCGCGGTTCAGTGCGCCGAGGTCAGGACCAGTGTCTGCTCGAGGGTGGAAACGCCTTCGCGAGCCTTCTCGAGGGCCACGAGGCGCAGCGTCTTCATGCCTTGGGCAATGGCCATCTTGCCGATGTCCATCGCGCTGCGACGCTCAATGACCATCTTGCGAATCTCGTCGGTCACGGTCATGGCCTCGATGATCGCGCACCGGCCGGAATAGCCGGAGTCTTTGCAGCGATCGCAACCGCGGCCGCGGTAGAGGGGGGAGGTGCCGAAGAAGTCGGCGCGAATCCCAAGGTCCTCGAACATCTTGGGCGGATAGCTCATGGGCTCCTTGCACACCGGACAGATGCGGCGCATGAGCCGCTGGGCGCAGGCAAGGATGACGGACGAGGAAATCAGGAACGGAGCGATGCCCATGTCATCCAACCGCGAAATCGCGCCCGGGGCGTCGTTGCAGTGCATGGTGCTGAGCACCTGATGGCCGGTGAGGGCGGCCTCCACCGCGATTTCCGCCGTCTCCGTATCGCGGATTTCCCCGATCATCACGATGTCCGGGTCCTGGCGGAGGATGGACCGCAGCGCGTTCGCGAAGGAAAGGCCGATCTCCTTGCGCACCGGGACCTGGTTGATCCCCGGCACTTGGAACTCAACGGGGTCCTCCACCGTGACAATGTTGTAGATCGGGTTGTTGAGTTCGTTGAGGGCGGAGTACAGGGTCGTCGTCTTGCCGGAACCGGTGGGGCCGGTCACCAGAATGAGCCCATGCGGGGCGTCCACCGCCGCCTTGAAGCGCCTGAACGTTTCCGTGTCCATCCCCAGCTTGTCCATGCTGGCGGAGAGGTTCGACTTGTCCAGCACGCGCAGCACGCACTTCTCGCCATGTACAGTGGGCAGGAAGGAAACGCGCAAATCCACCGTCTTGCCGGCCACCTTCATCCGCATGCGGCCGTCCTGGGGGAGGCGTCGTTCGGCGATGTCCAGATTGGACATGATCTTGAGGCGGCTGAGCAGCGCCACCTGCAGCGCCTTGGGCGGGGGCGAGTACTCGATCAGCACGCCATCGACACGGTAGCGCAGCTTGACCTCCTTCTCGAACGGCTCGATGTGGATATCGCTCGCGTGATCTTTGATCGCCTGCACCAGAATGAGGTTCGCCAGCTTAATCACCGGCGCTTCCTCGGTCGAGGCGGCCAACTGGCTCGCGTCCAAATCCTCCTCGCCGTCCTTCGCCAACTGCAGCGCTTCCGCGTCGGCTTCGAGGTCCTCCTGCTTCTTGGTGGCCTCGATGATCTCCTCCATGCTGGTGCCCTTGGAGGTATCAAGGTTGTTCAACCGGTCGAGGATGGCCTTTTCCGAGGCGATGAGGGGGATGACTTCGAGCTTGGTGACCCGCTTGACGTCGTCGAGGGCGATGACGTTGAGCGGGTCCGCCATCGCCAAGAAGAGCTTGTTCTCCAGCCGCGACACCGGGATGACCTTGTGGTTCAACGCCATCTCCTTGGTGATGAGGGTCACCACGTCGTGGTTGAGCCCCATGCGGGCAATGTTGATGGGAGGGCGCTTGAGCACCTGCCCCATGCAGACCACCAAGTCGGTCTCCTGCACCAGGTTGCCCTCGAGCAGGAGTTTCAGCAGCCGGGTGCCTTCCTTCTTCTGCTTCTCGAGCAACTCATTCACCTGGGCCGGCGTGAGGAGACCATCCTCCACCAGCGCATCGGCGATGCGCTCTCCAAATGTTTTGGCGGCGCCTACAGCCATAGGTTGCGGAGCTCAGGCCGGGTCATCATCGGAACACCTTCTTGAGCGCGGCCTTGATTTCCTTCGGAGTCGACAAGTACCAGATCAATTTCGGCTTGGCACATTTGTTCTGCATGGCGGCCTGTTCGATCTCCTTGGCCGCCTGTTTGTTCCACGGGTTGGCCGTGGCCACCATCACCGCCGACTTGCTCATCCGGTCAAACGGCACCACGCCCCACTTAAGGCAGGTGTACCGCGGGAAGCTCCGCGCCCAATCCATATCGATATCGTAGTGGTCCACGGGCAGGTAACAGAGCTTCCCTTTGTCGCATAACAGGCGCAGCGACTCGTCCAACTTCACGATATCGCCCTCCGCCAGATACTCGACGAAGATCGGCTGCAGCTCGGGGGATTTCTCCTTGGGCAGGCACGCCGCCCAGTGCCGGTCGAATTCCTCGGGCCCCAGGAGTTTGGCCTCCACGAAATGCTGGCGCATGGTGATCCGGCCGTCGTCGCCGGAATCGGCCAGGCGGGCCGCCGCGGGAGTCTCCAACCGCCCCGGCTCGACCCGCGGCTTATTCACGACCTCCGGCTCGGCGACGGCAGGCCTGCCTTCCAGCGAGCCCGACTGATCGATGATGCTCGATAGCGCGGCATGGACATCCGGGTCGCTCGGATTGAGTTCCAGGATGCTCTCGTACTCGAGAATCGCCTGGGAAAACTGCCCGCTGGTGGCGTAGACCTTGGCAATCCGCTTGGAAATCTCCACCACCTCCGCCCGCCGATCCAACTTGTAGTACGCCTCCTTGAGAATCTCCAGCGAACCCGTGTCGTCAGGCTGCGACTCGACGATGACCTTGAACATGTCGATCGTCTGCATCAACTGACTGATCTCGTCTTGGGTCAGCTTTCCTGGCATACCTTTGTGCCCAGCAATACGGCCTCCGTTCAGGAATCCCAATTTCACGCCCGCTGTTTGACGGGCGCGTCCAAACCCCTAAACGCTTGCCGAAACGGAGCCTAGCAGAGCGCCGAGAAGCAGGCAACCCCCACTCGCAGCTTTCTCGGCCGCCTGCCATCGGTTTCGCATGAGTTTGTGG
>CAYYMW010000554.1:0-3633 GCA_964472515.1 uncultured Verrucomicrobiota bacterium
TTCGTGTCCTGCCACAGCAAGGGGTTGTTGTTGGCGAGGGAAAGATCGAGGGCGGCGATGGTCTTGCCCAGGCGCGCCCCGGCGTCGGCGACCGTCCGCCAGCGGCGCAACTGGCCGGCGAGGTCGTCCAGCCCGAGGGTGACTTCGGAGCCTTGGGCACAGGTGACGGCGATTACCTCGGGACCGGAGACGTCGAGGGTGAGCACGTCAACCTTGCCCGCCATGGGCGAGCGATCCAACTCCGTCAGCAGCCTCAACGCGGTGCGCACGCCGAAGGAAGTGAGGGCCTGGCCTGGACGCAATTCGCTGCCGGGGACGCCCCGGATCAGCGGGAGGGCGGCCAGGGCTTGCACCGCCTCGGCCGGCTGGTTGGAGACCGAGAGCGGCGGGATGACGACCGCATTGGTATCCAGATACATGATGGTGGGGGTGAGTTCGCCGGACGAGCCGCGTTGCACGCCTTGAAGGCGGGCGATCGGTTCGCGCTCTTTTACGCGCAAACGCAGGAGGCTCGGGAGGACCCGCTCCACGGAGGCCGACTCGACTTGGGGCTTCAGTTCGAGGTCTCGTTTGACGCGCGACAGGTCCACGCGCAGCAGATTGTCCCCCAGGCGCACGCCGGACCAGGTGCGCACCTGCTCGGCGGTGACCCAATACTCGGGGCTGACCTCGATGGTATCGATGGCGAAGAGCGGGTTCTGGTAGAGCACGCGTTCCCGGAGCCAATCCCAACTGCGATAGGTGAGGTAGCCGGACACGGCGGCCAGCAGACAGACGCTCGAGGCCAGGAGGATCGCACGGAGACGGGAGTCCATCGGCGGGCGCGGGCGGTTCTTCACCGCCAGGTGAGCCCGGGCGTCATTCGTTTTGCGCTTCGTGTTTCGCCACATAATCCGCTCAGAGGGGAGGTGGAGGCTGTTGACCGCGGTGCCGCAGGGCCAGTTCGATCATGCGTTCGCAGAGGTTGGCAAAGCTGAAACCGGCGGCGGCGGCGGCCTTCGGCAGGAGGCTCGTCTCGGTCATCCCGGGCAGGGTGTTCACCTCGAGGACCACCGGTTCACCCGCCGGGGTGAGCATGACGTCCACCCGCGCGTAGTCCCGCCCGCCGATGGCGCGAAACGCGGCGAGCCCCGCGGCCTGGAGACGGGGCGTCTGGCTTTCATCGAAACGGGCCGGGCAAAAATACTGGGAAGCGCCCTTGGTATACTTGTTCTGGTAGGTGAAGCCGCCATCGCCTGGCACCACCTCGACCAGCGGCAGCGCGCGATCCTCCAGAATGCCCACGGTCGCCTCGCGGCCCAGGATGCGCTCTTCCATCAACACGTGGGTGTCATGTTGCAGCGCTTCCGCCAAGGCGGGCAGGAAGTCCTCCTCCCGATCGACGAACCGCAGCCCGACGCTGGAACCCTGGCGCACCGGTTTGAGGACCACCGGCGGATGCCAGCCGGCGGGCCAGGCCCGCGCGGAAGCGTCGAGGACCATTCCGCGCGGCGTGCGGACGCCCGCCGCCAGGAAACGTTCCTTGGCCAGGGCTTTGTCGAAGGCCAAATGGCTGGCCTCGGCGTCGCAACCGGTATACGGCACGCCCAGGCCTTCGAGGCGGCGCTGGACACCACCGTCCTCGCCATAGGTGCCATGCAAGGCAAGGAACACCGCCTGGGTGCCGGCCGGCAGCGTCCAATGTTCGTCCTGCGGGTCCAGCTCGGTCACTTGATGGCCGGCGGCACGCAAGGCTTTGGCCACGGCGGCGCCGGAACGGAGGGAAACCTCCCGTTCCGCCGAAGGCCCGCCCAGCATGACGGTGAGATTCCAGTGCGGTTTGCTGCCTGCTGTCATTGAGGTCTGTCCTCGCCCACGATTTCCACCTCGGTCTGCAGGTCGATGCCCATGGCCGCCTGCGCCTTCTGCCGGATCAATGCGACCAATTCCAAGACATCGCTGGCCGTGGCCTGGCCGTCATTGACGATGAAGTTCCCATGGACCTCCGAGACCACCGCCCCGCCGACGCGCAGGCCCTTGAGGCCGAGCTGGTCGATCAACTTCCCGGCGGGCACGGCAGGGGGGTTCTTGAAAATGCAACCCGCGCTGGGTTGCGGCGGCTGGCTGGCCCAGCGTTTGCGGCTGTATTCCTCCATGCGGTCGCGAATGGCCGCTTCGGGGGCGGAGGTGCCCTTGAGAGTGGCCGCCAGCGCGATGTGGTCCTTCAGCAAGGCGCAGCCGCGGTATTCCGCTCCGGCTTCGGCGGCGGTCACGTCGCGAGCCTGGCCGGCGCGATCCATGACGCGGAGGCTCAGGACGCGCTCGAAGGTCCAAGCCCCCATCGCGCCGGCATTCATTCGCAGGGCGCCGCCGAGCGTGCCGGGGATGCCTTCGAGAAACTCGAGGCCGCCAAGCCCGCACTGCCGGGCAGTATTTGCTATAGCCTTCAGCCGCGCGCCGGCGCCGCAGAGAAGTCGCTCCTGCCGAACCTCAATGCGGCTGAAACCCGCGTGTCCAAGACTGACCACCACTCCTCGCACGCCGCCGTCGCGGACCAGGAGGTTGGAGCCGCGGCCCAGCAGCAAGACCGGCAGGGAGTGGGCGGCGGCGGCCTGCAGGGTTTCGGCCAGATCGGCTTCGGAAGCGGGTTCAACGTACAGGTCGGCGGGGCCGCCGACGCGCATCGTGGTGCGCTTGGCGAGCGGTTCGTCGCGCCGCAGCAGGGCCTCGGGGGAGAGCCGGGCCTGGAGACGCTCGAAGCATCCCCCCAGCGCGGTGAGGCTGTGCCTGGTCGTCGTTGGATTCGCCTGGCCCATAGTCAACGGCTCGGACAGGTGCAGGGGGCGCCAGGGGGCGCTTCGAGTAGAGTGGCGGTGGCCTTGGGGAGTTCGCGACGCATGGCATCGACCATCCGGGCCGCCGCGCCGGGTCGGTGCCAGGCGGCCAGGGCGGACTCCATCCGCTGGCGGGAGTCTTGGTCCCGCAAGAGCGCGGCGATGGCTTCGGCGAAGGTCGCCGGGTCCGCGGTGGACTCTTCCTGGACCCGGGCGGCGCCGGTGGCGGCCAGCGCCTGTGCGTTGGCGCGCTGGTGGTCGTCCGCCGCGTGCGGATAGGGGATCAGGAAGGCGGGTACACGCATGGCGGCGAGTTCCGCCAGGGAGGAGGCGCCGGCCCGGGTGACGGCGAGGTCGGCCGCACCAAGCGCCAACTCCATCTCCGTGAAATAGGGGCGGATGAGCGCACGCAAGCCTGCGGCAGCGCAAGCCTGCTCCAACGCCTGCGAGTCGTTGGGTCCCGTGAGGTGAATGAGTTGCAGGCCGGGGACCAGCGGCGAAAGTCGCGGAAGGGTCCGCAGCATCAGGTCGTTGATGCCGCGCGCCCCCTGGCTGCCGCCCATGACCAGGAGGACGGGGCGTTCGGGGACCAGGCCCAGAGCCATGCGACAAGCCTCGCGATCCGCCGGTTGGAACTGTTCCCGGACGGGCATGCCGGTCACTTCGACGTGCCGGCAGGGAAAGCGCCGGCGGGCGGCCTCGAAGTGGACGAAGCCGGTGGTGGCGAAGCGGGCGAGCCAGCGGTTGGCGCGGCCGGGGATGGCGTTGGCTTCGTGGAGGAAGATGGGTCTGCGGAGCCGCCAGGCCAGCAGGGCGGGGG
>CAYYMW010000555.1:0-3622 GCA_964472515.1 uncultured Verrucomicrobiota bacterium
CCTCCAAAAACCCTTCACCGCCGATGCCCTCGGCCGCAAAGTCCGCGAGGTGCTGGATGGGCCTGCCAATCCATAGCCGGCCGGCCCAGACAGGGCCAGACGCTCGCGCCCGGCAAAGCGCCGGGCCGCGAACCAACTTGCCTCGCCTCACGGCGGCGGCGCGCTCGAGGCGGAATCCGCCGGCGGCCCGAAAGGCCGGCGGCGCTCGAATTCTCTTGGCCGGGCGATTATGAAGACAACTCAACTCGAACTGCGCAAATTTGTGGCCCCTGAGTTTGTATTTGGACTGGAGGCCAGGCTGTTGGCGGGCCGTTACGCCAAGAATTGGGGCGCCCACCGAGTGCTGGTCGTCACCGATCCCGGCCTCGTGCAGGCGGGCTGGGCTCCGGAAGCCATCGAGGTGCTCGCACAAGAGGGATTGGAGTGCCGCCTCTTCCAAGGGGTCTCTCCGAATCCGCGGGATCACGAGGTGATGGCCGGCGTGGACTATTACCGGCAGGAGGGCTGCGACTCTTTGCTGGCCATTGGCGGCGGGAGCGTGATCGATGGCGCCAAGGGGATTGCCATCGTCGTGGCCAACGGGGGCAACGTGCTGGACTTCGAAGGCGTGGACCGGGTCCGGGTGCCCATGCCGCCGTTGGTCTGCATTCCCACCACGGCGGGCACCTCGGCGGACGTCTCGCAGTTCGCCATCATCAACCACACGGCGCAGCGGGTCAAAATCGCCATTATCAGCAAAGCCGTGGTGCCGGATGCCGCGCTGGTGGACCCGCGGCCGCTCACCACCTTGAACGCCTATCTCACCGCCTGCACCGGCATGGACGCGCTGGTGCACGCCGTGGAAGCCTTCGCCTCCAACGCCGCCGGGCCCCTGACCGACATGCACGCGCTCGAGGCGGTGCGCCTCCTCCACGCCCACCTGCCCGCCTCGGTGGCCGACCCGGCGAACCTCGAACACCGGGGCCCGGTGATGCTGGCGAGCCTCGAAGCCGGCCTGGCCTTCTCCAACGCCAGCCTGGGCTGCGTCCATGCCCTGGCGCACAGCCTCGGCGGCTATCTGGACCTCCCGCACGGCGAGTGCAACGCCCTCCTCCTGCCGCAAGTGGTGGATTTCAATTTCCCGGCGGCGCCCGAGCGTTACCTCCGGCTGGGCGAACTCCTGGGCCTGGATTGGCGGGGCATGGCCGCCCGCGATTGCCAGGCGGCGCTGGTAGATCATTTGACCGCCATGCGGCGGCAGTTGGGCATCGTGGGCACGCTCAAGGACAAGGGGCTGACGGCCGCCGACATCCTCCCGCTCGCGCAGAAGGCGATGCGCGACCCCTGCAACGCCACCAACCCCCGTGCCCCCAAGCAACGCGACCTGGAAGTCATCCTGGAAGGCTCGATGTAATGGACAATCCCGGGCAGCAGTGGAGTGACTGGCGGCAGCAGATCATCGGCCTTGGCGATCAGTCTTCCCGCAAGAGCTACTATCCGGAGCTGCAGAAGCGCCTCGAGGAGCTGCGCGCCTCCGAGGCGGACCTCCGGACCCTCTTCGACAGCGTCACCGACGCCATCTTCATCCATGACGATCAGGGCCGGGTGGAGGACGTTAATCAAACGATGCTCGACATGTACCGCGTGACCCGCGAGCAGGCCGTGGCGTTCGGCATCGCCGACTACTCCGAGCCGGGCCCGCAAACCGCCAGGCTGCCGGAGATCCTCGCCGGCCTCCACGGCGCCTCCACGCGGGTGCTCTTCGAGTGGAAGGCCCGCCGGCCGCTGGACGGCACCGTCTTCGACGTGGAAGTCGCCCTGCACGCCACCCGCTGGCGCAACCGGGCCATGATTGTGGCGGTGGTGCGCGATATTTCCGAACGCAAACAGGCGGAGCTGCGCCAGCGCAAGCTCGAACAGCAGCTCATGCAGGCGCAGAAGATGGAGTCGGTGGGTCGCTTGGCCGGCGGCGTGGCGCACGACTTCAACAACATGCTCCAGTCCATTCTGGGCAACGTCGAGCTGGCTTTGGAGGATCTGCCCCCCGGCCATGCGCTGCGCGAATGCCTCGACGAGATCCAGCGCTCCGCCCAGCGTTCCGCCGAACTCACGCGGCAATTGCTCGCCTTCGCCCGCAAGCAGACCATCAGCCCGAAGGTGCTCGATCTCAACGAGACCGTCGCCGGCATGCTCAAAATGCTGCGCCGGCTCATTGGCGAGGATATCGAACTGGCCTGGCTGCCCGGGACCGGCCTCTGGCCGGTGATGCTCGACCCCAGCCAGGTGGACCAGGTGCTGGCCAACCTCTGCGTCAACGCCCGCGACGCCATCGCCGACGCCGGCCGGATCACCATCGAGACCGCCAATGTCGCCTTCGATGACACTTATGCCGCCGCCCATCCGGAGTGCGCTCCGGGAGACTATGTGCTCCTGGCGGTCACCGATAACGGCTGCGGCATGGATGCCGCCACGCGGGCTCATCTTTTCGAGCCCTTTTTCACCACCAAGGAGCTGGGCAAAGGGACGGGGCTCGGGCTTGCCACCGTCTTCGGCATCGTCAAACAGAACCGGGGGCAGATCAATGTCTACAGCGAACCGGGCCGGGGAACCACCTTCAAGCTCTACCTCCCGCGCGCCGAGAGCCCGGCGCCCGCCGCCGAGCCGGCGCGTACCCGGCGTTCGCCCGGCGGCACCGAGACCCTGCTGCTGGTGGAGGACGAGGAGCAAATCCTGGCGCTGGGCCAGCGCATCTTGCAGCGGCTGGGCTACACGGTGCTTGCCGCCCGCAACCCCGAGGAAGCCCTGCGGCTGATCGAGCACTATGGGGCGCCCATCCATTTGCTGATCACCGACGTGGTCATGCCCGGCCTGAACGGCCGCCAGTTGCACGAGCGGTTGCGGGCGCTCCAACCCGGCCTCAAGTGCCTCTACATGTCCGGGTACACCGCCAACGTCATCGCGCATCAGGGAATTCTGGAGGCAGGGGTGCATTTCCTGCAAAAGCCCTTTACCTCCGAATCCGTGGGGCTGCGCATCCGCGAGGTGTTGGACAGCCCCTGAATTGGGGCGGTTCGTTGCCGACGCGCGGCGGCCGCGGTTTCACTTCTCTCTCGCCGCCCCGGCGGAGTATGCTGTGCGTGCGCATGGGCACGGAGTTTGCAGCCTTGGGCGGTCTGGCTTTTCTGGCGGGCTTGGTGGACGCCATTGCCGGCGGCGGCGGCTTGATCCAGCTCCCCGCCCTGCTCCTCTTTCTCCCGGCCGAACTGGCGGCGGTGCCGGTGCTGGCGCTGGGCACCAACAAGTTCGCCTCGATCTGCGGCACCAGTGTCGCGGCGGCGCGGTACCTCCGCCACGTGCGGGTGCCCTGGCCGGTGGTGGCCCCAGCGGCGGCCTCCGCGCTGGCCGGCTCGGCCTTCGGCGCCGCCGCCGCCACCGCCCTCAATCCCCACGCCCTCAAGCCGTTGGTGGTGGTGCTCCTGCTCGCGATCGCCTGGCACACTTTCCACCACCGCGAGGCCGGCGTGCCGTCCGCCGCCGCGGCGATCCGGCGCCCGGCTCCCTTCGTCGGCCTCGGACTGGGGGCGGCCATCGGCTTCTACGACGGCTTTTTCGGGCCGGGCACCGGCAGCTTCCTGATCTTCCT
>CAYYMW010000556.1:0-3622 GCA_964472515.1 uncultured Verrucomicrobiota bacterium
CCGCAGGACGGGCAAGGCGCGGTTCGTCCCAGCCAGGCGTCTTCAGCCTCGAGTTTCTGGCCGCACTGATGACAGTGGATTTTCATGCGATTCGGGCGTGCTCACGGCGCGCGGTTCGTCCGGCTATTGGGGTGCCCGCGGTTGACCGCCGCTGGCGGCCTTCAAAGGTTGGAGGTTCTGCAGAGGCACCCAGCCGGTTTCGAATCCGCGGTTGACCGCCATCTGTTTCGCCAACCCAAACGCTCCAAAAGAGTCCTGGTAGACTTGAAAAACCAGGTAGTACTCGCCTGCCGATACTTGGCGGAAGAACGCCTCGACCGCTTCGCGGTCGCGCACCGGGTCCATCCCCAGTCCGGGCAAAGGTTCGACATACTCGCCTCCCCCTTCCGCCGGCCGCCAGCGGAGCGTGGCGGTGTTTCGTTGCTTCAGGCCTTGAGGGAAGAGATGAACGGGGTAAAGTCGGCCATGCCGCACAATCACGTCGCAGGGACGCTTGCCGGTCGGGTGTTCGCGCGGGAAGCGCAGTTGCCTTACTTCAGGGCGGGTGCGTTCCCGCAGTTGCTCGCGCGCCAAGGCGGCCTGGGCTTGGAGCCGCTCCTGTTCCCGTGTCAGCCCGCGCTGGCGGGTGAGCTCGGCCGGCAGCTCGCGCTCCAACTGCCGGCGTTCCACTTCAAGACGCGCGGCCAGGTCCTGGATGGTCTGCGAAACGTTGGCCGCCTCCGCCAGAACGCGCGCCTTCAGCCGGGCGCTCTCTTCGTCGAGCAGCCCCAAGCGCGCGCGCAGTTGTTCGCGCTCCCCGGCCAGACGGATGCGCGCAGCGGCGTCACCGGCAAGATCGCGCGCAAGCTCCGCCGCAGTCGCCTTGGCCCGGGCCAAGTCCCTCTCCGTCTCCGGGAGGCGGGTGGCCGTGGAAGCCCCGGGAGGCGTTGCCTGTGGCTGCAGGCGGTTGTCCCGCGCCACCAACGAAATCAGGAGGGCGATCAGAATGATTCCGCCGAAGGTGTTGCACATCGTGTCGAGCAACATCTCGAGACTGCCCGGTGACTGGAAGCGGCAGCTCATGGTGAAGCAGGAGGCCGCAAGACGAGGATTTGGTCCTCCTCCAACGCATCGTAACCCACCTCGAACCCCGCAGTGCGGGCGGCGGCCCGGCAGCGCTCGAACAACTCGATTCCGGAGGGTCGCAGGTAGAAGAGCAGGTAGTCTTTCGCGGGAGAGAGACGGTTGAGCAGCGCGGTGAGGTGCTCCACGGCCCCGGTTTCAGCCACCTCCTGTCGCGTGTCCGGACGTCCAAGCCGCTGCGTCACCAGGCGGGTGCCGGACACCTCGACGACCACCGGTTGCTTGGGGCTCGAGTCGGCCTCGGGGATCAACCACACCTTCAGGTTTTCCAGGGTCTGCCCGCCCAGCCGAGGCCGGACCCGGTTGGTGAAGTCCCGCAGGGCGCCGACTTCCGCCGACAGGATTTCGTTCGTGAGACGCAAGCGCTCCAAGGTGTGCTGGACCGCCTCATTGCGGGCGGCCTCGGCCGCCAATCCCAAGGCCGCCGCCCGTTCGCGCGCCTGAGCCTCCCGGGCCTCCAAGCGGGCACGCAACGCCACGACCGTCGATTCGCGTTCGGCCAGATCGCCGCGCAGCCCGGCAACCTCCCGGGCCAACGCGTCCGGATCGTTCACCTCCTCCGCCACAATGACCAACCGCTGGAGCACAAGGTTGCTGGCGATCACCGTCCGCAACTCCGTCTCAAGAGCCCTCAGCCGCGCCTCCCCGGCGGGCTTCGGCCCGGCGTCATCGTCCCCCGCCCCCTGGGTCACGTGCAGCGTGAGCATCAGCGTGACCAGGATCAGGATGCCCGTCACCGAGGTAATAATGTCCTGGAACGAGAAGAAGCTGATTTTCGGGTTGACCCCGCGGCGCAGACGGCTGGCCATAACCGCCTCAGGAGGTCCGGGCTCCCGGGGTTGGCCCACTGGGAGGAACCGCGTTCGCGTCCGGCGGCGAGCCGGGTGATTCAAGCGGCGACAAGCGGAGCTTCGAGACCACGTGCGTGTGACAATAGTCGCCGCACTGATCCATGAACTCGCTCTCGCGCTGCTGCAGGAAGGTGGCGTAGAGCTGGATGATCAGCGCGCACACCAGTGCCACCAAGGTGGTTTCAAAAGCGGTGGCCAAGCCCCCGGTCACTCCTTGGAGGTTGGCCTTGATGGCGGCCAGATCCGCCGCCCCTTGCAGGGTCTTGGTGAAGTTCCCGATGGCCACACTCAGGCCCTGAACCGTGCCAATGAAGCCCAACACCGGAATCGCCCACACCAGGCCGTTGACCAGGGTGTAGCTGGAAGCGATGTGGTTCTCGTCATTCTCCGCCTGGCCGCGCAGGATGGTGGAGACGTCGCTCAACCCGCCAAGGTGATGCAGGTTCGAGAGCGCGCGGTCGATGCGGTTCAGCAACAGGAAGTGCCGGGGATGGTCGACGATGGCATGCAGGCGCTGGAGCACGGTTCGCGCGGTCGTTTCGTTGAGCACAAAATCGGATTGCTGCGGCACCGCCGCCAACTCCAGCGCCTTCGCCTGAAAGCCGATCTTGCGGCTCTTGAGAAACAAAAACACCATGCTCCAGAAGAAGAACAGCATCGTGGGCCCCACCGTCCAGACATTGCCCGGCCGAACAAAGGGAAGGACCACCACCTGCCCCCAGCCCAGGCGCTTCAATCCGAAGACCAAGGCCGCGAAGAACCCCGCCGTCAGCAGCAGCCCCAGCAGGAAGCTCAGGAACTGGTTGACGCTGGTGTAACGCCCGGCCGGAAAGAAGCCGAGGCGGTTCTCCACGTCTTCTTCGATCCAACTCAGGCAAGGCGCAGCGGGCTCCGCCGTCCCGGGATCCGCGGGCGCCGCGTGTTTTCGCTTCAGAGTAAGGAGTCCCATAAGTTCGTTCTAGCGCAAGGGGAAGCCGCGCGCGTCTCGTCTGATCCAGATTGCTTCGCCCACGGCCCAGAGCCACGTCGCCACAACCCCGTACCCGAGCCAGCAGGTGGCCACGCAGAGCGCCGCTTGGGCGATTCCGCGCCGCCAGTAGCCGGCGAAGAAGCTGTGGAGGCCGACCATCCCGGTGGCCAGAGCCAGCAATACATAGGTCCAACGCGGACGTCCCGGCTGGGACTCCGCCGCAACGGGCGGAGGCACGGGCAAGGCGTCCAACCGCCCGCCTCCCGCGGGTCCCGCGTTGCTTGCGTCCGCTCCCGCCAGACGCAGGAGACCGGGCGGGGAGTCGGTTGTCCGCGGCGCCGGTGAAGCCGTGCCCTGGGCCGCGAGCAAAACGTAGAATTCGTCGAGGGTCATCCAGCGGCCGTTCGCCTGGATTTCGTGCCACATGCCGATCTCGCGGCGCTCCAGCCGCCGCTGGATCTCGGCCAGCGACAACGGCTCGGTCTGCCGGCCGCGCCAGCGCAGTGGGTAGGAGGCTTCGCTCATGGCAGGGATTGAAAGAGGGGGGGGAGAAACGGTTCGACCGCGGGATCCTGCTTCGAAAGGCCGGAATCCGTCAGCGTCTGATTCAGCAACTGGCCGCGATCCGCGCCCAGCGCGAACAAGGGGCTGAAAGGCATGGGCGGCTGCACCCAGGCAT
>CAYYMW010000557.1:0-3612 GCA_964472515.1 uncultured Verrucomicrobiota bacterium
CGTGATCCTTTTCTCCAACCTCCCCAAATGAGCCTGTCCGGTTTTGAAAACTACACGACATGGCGGTGGGGATGGGTTGCGTCCCGTTGGGCGGGTGCTACGCTGAGCCCATGAATCGCCTGAAGGCGCAGCATCGCAACTCGTTGGTCGCGAATTGGCTCGGGTTCGGTTGCTGCCTGGCCGGGCTTCTGGCCCTGCCTTGGGCCAGCGGTGAAACCAACGTGAACCCCATCCCCAGCCCAAACCGTCCCGCCACGCGGATCGTGCGAGTCTCGGCGCATCGGGGCGCCAACCGGCTCGCTCCGGAAAACACGCTCCCGGCCTTCCAAGCCGCCATTGATCTCGGCGCGGACTTCATCGAAATCGACGTCCGCACCACGCGCGACGCCCGTTTGGTCCTTTGCCACAACCGCACCGTCGACGCCACCAGCAACGGCCGTGGCGCGGTGCGCGACCTCTCGTTCGACGAATTGCGCCAGCTGGATTTCGCCGCCAAGTTCAGCCCGGCCCACCCGGTCTGCCGCATCCCCACGCTCCGCGAGACCCTCGCGCTTGCGCGCGGGCACATCGAGATCTACCTCGACCACAAGGACGCCGCCCCGGCCCAGGTCGTCGAGGAACTCCGCGCGGAGCGAATGCTCGAGCGCGTGGTGATCTACGGCTCCGAGGAAGTGCTGCGGCAATACCGGGCCATCGAACCATCCCTGCGCCTCATGCCGCCTTTGGGCGAGGCCGCCGACTGGGAATGGGTGAAGGCGTTCAAGCCTTACGCGGTGGATGCCGACTGGTCGCAACTCAGCGCTGAGCTCATCGAGCGTTGCCACCAGACCGGGGTGAAAGTCTTTTCGGACGCGCTCGACGATCACGAACGCGAGGCCGAATACCTCCGCGCGGCCAAGTGGGGCATTGACGCCATTCAGACCGACGATCCCGCCCGCGTGTTGCGCGCGCTGGGCCGGACCCCCGCGCAAACTGCGCCCCGCCGCTGAGCCTCACGGCTTGGCTTGCGCGTTCTCCGGCAAACCGAGCACTCCGACGGTCAATCCGGAGGCCGCGTTCGCCGACCGATAGACCCGGTGGGTCGCCTTGCGGAAGTCCTCGGCCTTGGCCGTCGGAATGTTCACGAACGTCTGGGGATTGCGGTCCACCAACGGGAACCAGGCACTCTGCACCTGCACCATCAGCCGATGCCCGGCCCGGAAGTTATGGCAGATGTCCGGCAGCGCGAACTCCACCTTCGCGACTTGTCCGGGCTGAAACGGCTCGGGCTTCTCGAAGCTGTTGCGAAACTTCCCCCGGATCACCTCGCCCCGCACCAATTGCTGGTAGCCGCCCATGCGCACGTTGCCCGGGTTGGGCTCCGGGTCCGGATAGTCCCCCGGGTAGACATCGACCAACTTCACCACCCAGTCGGCATCCGTGCCGGTGGTCGAAACATGCAGCGTAGCCTTCAGCGGGCCGGCCAGCGTCAGATCTTCGGTCAAGGGCTCGGTCTCGTAGACCAAGACGTCCGGCCGCGAGGCCGCGAACCGCTGGTCCTCCAGCGGGAACGCCCGCGCGTAGCGGGTCGACGGTTCGTTGCTGTACGGCACGGGCTTGGCGGGGTCGCTCACGTATTCGTCGAAGGCCCCGCTACCCTCCGTGGGAGCGTCGAACGACAGCCCGCCGTGCGGATGAAAATAGAGCGTGCGCGAGGCCGTTCCCGGCGGCGGCCAGGCCTCGAACCGCCGCCAGCGATCCGTGCCCGTCTCGAAGACTTGGGCCTCGGCCGGCGTGTAATTGGTGTCCCCCTTCAGGTAGTGCCGGAAGAACGGCAGTTGGATCTTCTCCCGGTAGTATTCCGAAGTCTTGGCGTGGAAACTGATCGGGCCAAGACTCTCACCGGCGGCGCGTCCCCAATCGCCGTGGGCCCACGGGCCCATGACGAGCAGGTTGGTGATGCCGGGATTCAGCCGCTCGGTCCAACGGTACGTCTCCAACGGGCCGAACAGATCCTCCGCGTCAAACCACCCGCCCACGGTCAGGACCGCGCAGCGAACGTTCTTGAGGTGCGGCCGGATGTTCCGGGCCTGCCACCAGGCATCGTAGGTCGGGTGCGCCAGGAAGTCGGTCCACGCCTTCGATCGACCCTTCATCAGGACGGTGTCCGAGTTGCTCAGCGGCCCCATGCGCAGAAAGAAGTCGTAGCCATCGGGCGTGGCAAACGGATACTCGCGCGGTGCCTCGTGCAGGGGGTCCTCCAGCGTTTGCGAAAACCGGTGGAAGAACCAGAAATTGCCCGAGAGCAGGAAGGCCCCGTTGTGGTTCACGTCATCGCCCATGAACCAATCGGCGATCGGCGCCTGCGGCGATGCGGCTTTCAGGGCGGGATGGCTGTCGATCATCCCCATCGACGTATAGAACCCCGGATAAGAGGTGCCGAACATCCCCACCTTGCCGTTGTTGCCGGGCACGTGCTTCACGAGCCAGTCAATGGTGTCCCAGGCGTCGGAGCTTTCGTCCGTCTGCCTGGCCCCCTTGTCCGGCCGGAAGGGACGCACATGCTCAAACTCCCCTTCCGAACCGTACCGGCCCCGAACATCCTGGCTCACCATGATGAAGCTGTCCTTGGCGAACGACTCGAACGAGCCCGACGGATCGCTGTAGTTGTCCGCGCCGTAAGGCTTCAGCGCGTAGGGCGTGCGGCTGAGCAGCATCGGCCAGGGTTGGGATTCGTCTTTGGGAACGTAGACGGCGGTGCGGAGGCGGACGCCGTCCCGCATCGGAATGCGATACTCGTGTTTGGTGTAGTGCTCCGCCAGCCACGCCGCGCCCCCCTCGGCGGCCTTGCCGTCTGCCGCCCGGACGGGGCCGATATTCACCGCCAGGAGAAGCAGTATCGAAGGGAGGATGACGTTGCGCGCGTTCATGGGGTGCGAAAGGGAGCAACTCGGGGTACACCTCAAAGGCTTTCCCACAAGTGACTGGTGCGGACGCTACCGCGTGGGGTGGGGACGAGCAAGCCCGAAGGGGGTGGTCACGGGGCTGTTGGACGACGCATGGACAAGGCTGCAATTTTCCCGGCGATTTGTCTTGCGGTTCTCCTTGCTTGAGAGCATATTGGGGCCAGTCTGTAGATGGCTAGTCGCTTCCTGGACATGGTAAATCTTCAGTCGTACTGCCTAGATGGGGGTTCGGCGATGATTTGAAACCCGGCAGTCGGGAACAGTTTGGAGCAAGCAAGAAGCAGTCTAGGACGTATCAATAGTATCAGATGAGCACAAAACTGTTTGTGGGGAACCTCTCCTATAACACCACCGAGAACGATCTTCACGACGCCTTTGCCGCGCACGGCACGGTTGTGGAGGCCAATCTCATGGTCGACCGCGTCAGCGGCCGTCCTCGCGGGTTCGGTTTCGTCACCATGGGAACCCCGGAAGAAGCGCAGAAAGCCATCGAGGCCATGAACGGCGCCTCTTTGGATGGCCGTAACCTCACCGTCAACCTGGCCCGGCCTCGCGAAGAGCGTCCTCCGGGCGGCGGCGGCGGCGGTGGTGGCCCTCGCGGTCCCCGGCGTGACTTCGGCGGCGGCGGCGGTGGCGGCCGTGGCGGTCGCGGCGGTCGTTACTAAGC
>CAYYMW010000558.1:0-3611 GCA_964472515.1 uncultured Verrucomicrobiota bacterium
AGGAGTAAACGCTCCCACCATCGCCTCCCGCTGGACGTGGCGCGCCTGAGCGCCGAGGCGTTGGCTTTGCCTCGCGCCCCCCCAACTCGGCCCGGAGGGAGGTCCGCCGCTCGTGGGAAGGCGACCGTCGGGAGCCAAAGCGAACCCGTCCAGCACTCGCCCGAGATCAGCAACCTCACCCCTCTCGCCTCCGCCGCGACTTTGTCAGTCGCCGTGCATCGGTACACAGGGAGCGCCATAGGAGCTTGCCGCCCACCCGCAGGCGGGCGTAATATGTCCCCGATGGTCCGTGCTTCACGATGTGGGCGTATTGCGTTGCCTGCCAGACCTTGCCTGCTCGGGTTGGTCTCGGACGTGAGCAGTATATAACGGGAGTATATAATACGTCGAGCGGCACGGTTCATTCGGCGTTGTACGTTATTGGTGTACAATTGGTTGCGCCCGTAGCTCAGTTGGATAGAGCATCTGCCTTCTAAGCAGAGGGTCTTGGGTTCGAGTCCCAACGGGCGCGCCAGTCTATCAAGGAGTCTCGGAGGATCTTGGACGAAGCGGAATGCTCTCGAGTTCCTCCCGCCGTCCAGCGGCATCAAAACCTCTACGGGATCGAGTGCATCGGGTTTCGCGCATCTGATCCAAGGATGCCGTCTGCTTCTACCGGGTTGCGACGCTGCCGCGGGCGAATCAGCCGAGAGCCCTTGCTGTGGCGATCAATGCGGGATAGCAGCCGGGTGGCTGTGCAGCGCCCCTATCGGTGCTCGCCGGCCAGGACATCCCGTTCGCCGAGTTGGAGCGCGAATGGTTCGAGGGGCAGGGGACGGTCGTGGTCCAGGTACTCGGAGCAGAGAGTCAGCAGTTCGACCTCGCTGGTTGCTCGACGGGCGCGTTCCAAGAAGCGGCCGGTGGGTTCCACACCGAGGCAGATGAAGTTGAGGTGCTTCTTGATTCGCTCGACGTGGCTGCGCTCGGT
Organism: uncultured Verrucomicrobiota bacterium; assembly: GCA_964472515.1. GTDB lineage: Bacteria > Verrucomicrobiota > Verrucomicrobiia > Limisphaerales > J093 > CAYYMW01. The sequence continues at coordinate 968 of CAYYMW010000558.1, forward strand.
CATGGTCGGCGCGTGCGAGGGGGTGCGGGTGGCCTCGAGCAAATCCCGGATGTAAGCCAGCACGTCCCGACCGGCGGGCAGGGTGAGGGGACGCCCGGCCGCGTGGTCGCGCAATTGCTGGAAGATCCACGGGTTGCGGATGGCCCCCCGGCCGATCATCAGGCCGTGAGCGCGGGTTTGCGCGAGCACCGCAAGACCGTGCTCGGCCGAGTAGATGTTCCCGTTAGCCAGAACAGGGCAGGGGAGACGCTGCGCCGCTTGCGCAATGCAGGGATAGCGCACCTTGCTGCGGTACATCTCGGTCACCAGGCGGGCGTGAACGGTGACCAAATCGAGCCGGTGCCGGGCGAAGACTCTAAGGAGTTCTTCGTAACCGACGATGGTGTCGAAGCCGAGGCGGGTCTTGACACTCAGCGGCAAACGCACGGCCTCGCGGAGGGCGCCCAGAATGGCGTCGATGGCGTCGGGATGGGGCAGAAGCCCGCCACCGGCGCGTTTGCGGTAGACGACCGGCGCCGGGCAGCCGAGGTTGAAATCGATGCCGGCGATGGGGTGCTGCTGGAGTTCCTTGGCGCTGGCAACCAGTGCGGGGATGTCGTTCCCGATGAGTTGGGCTACCGCCGGGCGTCCCGTGGGATTGTCGTCAATGCTCCGCAGGATGTGGGCTTCCAAGCGGGAGGTCGGATGGACGCGAAAATACTCCGTGTAATAGACGTCCGCCCCGCCGCGAGCGGCCACGACGCGCCAGAACTCGCGGTCGGTGATGTCCTGCATCGGCGCCAGCGCCAGCAAGGGCTGGGGCAGTTGCGGCCACGGGACGGGGGCTGGGACGGAATTTGCGGCCGTGGGGGAGGAATCGCTCACAAAACACGAACTGGGCCTCTGGCACCTGGCTCAGGGCGCCTCCGCCTGGTTCTTGGTGAAGGCGTTGATGGTTCTGATCTTCGCGGCCTTCGCTGCGTCCATCACATTGACAATCTTGCCGAAGGGCGCGTCGGTGTCGGCGCGGATCGTGAGCGCCGTCTTGGGGTCTTTCGAGCCGCGGGCGATCAATTCCGCCTGGAGCCTCTCGAGGGAGATCGGGTTCGGACCCAGGTAGAAGAACGGGGCCTGCTTCGCCACGGTGACAAGGAGGTTCGCCTCGGAGGCGCCTTCCCGGGGTTGTTTGGATTCGGGCAGGGCCAGTTTCACCGCCGGGTACTGCTTGAAGGTGGTGGTCACCATAAGGAAGATGAGCAGCACGATCAGAATATCGATCAACGACACGATGATGATCGAGGGGGGCTGCTTGTGCTTGCGGGGACGGAAGCGCATGGCCGGGCTGGGCTAGGCGGTCGGCTTGGACAAACGCTGAAGGTGGTCGGCTTTCGCTTCTTCGGGCGTCCGATACTGACGGCGCAGCAACTCATCCATCAGGGTTTCCATTTCCACGGCAAACGTCTCCACCTTCTTGTTGAAATAGCTCCAGGCGATCAGGGAGGGGATGGCGATCAGCAGGCCCATCAGCGTGGTGTTGAGGGCGATGGCGATGCCCTTGGCCAGCACCGCGTTGTCCGCCAACCCGGCGGCGCGGCCCATGTCGCCGAAAAGCGTGATCAGCCCGTGGATGGTGCCCACCAAACCGAGGAGGGGCGCGATGCCGACGATGATCTCCAGCACCACCAAGCCGCGTTCCAATTGGACGACTTCGTTGCGGGCGCGCGTCTCGACGGAGTCACTGTTCTCCGCCCGGCTCCATTGTTGGTGTTCCATGGCGGCGAGCGCCAGCCGACTGAGGGGGGAGTCATTCTGCTGGCAGATTTGGCGCAGGTAGTTGAAGCCGTAGGGGTCCCGCGCCGATTCCAGCGCGTTTTCGACGGCACGCGGCAACACCTTGGGACGCCGCAGCGCGAGGCCACGCTCGATGATAAAGGTCAGGCTGACGATCGAGGTCAACACCAGCAGGACCATGAAAGGTCCGCCCGCTTGGAAGAAATCCCACATAGTTAATCAGTAAGACATCGCGTGGCAGGTTTTGCCGCTCGCGCAAAGCATCATCGTGCGTGGCTCAATAGTAAAAGGTAAAACGCACACTGCGATAGTCCCCGTTGTTCACCCGGCGCATCTCGGCCGGCCAGCGCTCGTAGGGCGCTGGCTTGGTGATGGCCAGTTGGCAGACCAGCGTGTAAATGTCGCCCACGTCGGACTCGACCACCTTCATGTCGGTGATTCTCCCGTCGTAGGTCAGACGAAAGTCCAGCACCACCTTGCCGACCCGGTCCAAGGAGTAGCGTTGTTGCTGCAGGAGCGCGAACCAGCATTGCTGCACGGCCTGCACGAACTTGGCGTCATAAGCGCCGAAGGCGGTAGCCTTGGTGTCGAGGGAGGACTCGACGGCAAAGCGCCTCACCCCGCCCTCCTGGCTCATTCGTTCCCCGGTCAGGGCGCTGCTATTCCCTTGCGCGGCTGCCCTGGCGCGGGCTTCGGCGACCGTTCGTGGCCGCGAACGGGACTGGGCGGCGGGAGCGAGGGGAACGGCGCTCGGCGTCGCCATCACGGGCGTGCCCACCTGCGGCGGCCGTTGTTCCGGAGTGGCTTTGGCATACTCGGTTTCGCCCACCGGCTTGGGTGACGGTTGCTCAGCCAGAGTCGGACGGGGAGGGGC
>CAYYMW010000559.1:0-3600 GCA_964472515.1 uncultured Verrucomicrobiota bacterium
CACGGCCTGACGAGGACTTTCACCTCGCCGCGCTGACGCCTTCACAGTCGCACTCTGGCACCCCTACTCGGGGTGCTTTTCCATAAAGAGCCCGGCATCCGGTGGTCTTCGCCTGGCTCGACCGACCGGCTACGGTCTGCGATCCCGTTCGGGATCGTGGAAGTGGTGCGCGCAGCGGCGAAATGCGCCGCTACCGGTTGCTCCCGTTTTCCAGCAACTCCACCCGGGTTGTGCCGCGCAGTTGCAGCACCAGCCGATGCCCGGCCGGGTCGTAGACAGGCGAGGCGCCTGGTTGGATCGGTGCTCCGTTGAGCCGCACTTCGGGCGCTCGAAGGACGCGGTTCACGACCAGCCACGCTGGCTCGCCGCGCCAGGCGCGCACCGTGAACGCCGCCCCAGCGGCGGACTCGGCAAGGTCAGCGATTTCGCCCGGGGCATGGACCAGCCAGCCGTGGGTGCGGAGCGAACGGAAGTCATACACCCAGGGCCCACCCAGGAACCGGCTGGCGGGCGCGAGCACGGTGGCCGGGTTGATGGCGGGGCCGTTGCGGCTCTGGAAATCGAGGTTGTAACTGTCGGGCAGGAGGCCCACGAAGTCCTGGTCCGAAGCCGGATAGCTGTGCTGCATGGCGGCGGCGCAGATGCCACCGGCCAGTTGCTCCCAAGGCCCCTTGGGATCGTGACGGCTCAGCCGGTACAGCGCGTCGGCATAGACCAGCCCGCACCACTGCACGGGGAGGCCGATCCATACCGGCGCCACCCAACCGGTGGCCCCGAGCACGGCGATGGTGCTGTACACGCCCACGGGCTTCGCGGTCGGCGGGGTGAGATAGACAAACGGCACGCCCGTCCAGGCCCAGTAGCGCGCCTCGTCGAGGAACGTCCCCTCGCCCGTGAGTTCGTAGCCCAGCACACAGGCGTCGACCAAGTGCGCCGAGGCGAGGATATCGGGGGTGTGGAGCGGAATCTCCCACGTCTGGGCGCCGCGGGGAACGGTATCGCGATACACCGCCAAGCCGCGCAGGCGCGCAATGGCCTTGGCGATGAGCGTGTCGTCGCCCGCGAACACGGCTTCGCGCAGCAGGGTGGCGACCACCTGGGCGGTCAGGCCGTTGGCGTGGTCGGTCCAATGAGTGCGTCCGTAGTCGTCGCGCCCGGTGGTCCGGCGATAGTGGATCAAGCCGTCGGCGCCGAGGCGGTCGTCCAGCGCGCGGGCATGCTCGCGGCTGCGGGCGGCGTTTTCTGCGACCGCCCCAAAGGCCAGCACGGGCGCGGGCCCGTGCAAGTGCCCCACGCGGCGCTGGTTGTATTCGGCGGGGGTCACCGCGCGCAGGGCTGCCTGGGCTGTTTCGCGCAGGCGTTGGGCCAGGGCGGGGTCCGTCATGCGGGACGCCAGCCAGTCCATCCACAGGGAGGCGTCGGCGGCCGGGCTCGCCCCGAAGCCCGGAGCGGCGTGGCGAAACCAGTCCTTCTCCCGGATCTGGGAATCCAGCCATCCCTTGGCGGCCAACGGCAGGTATTCCCCTGCGTTGGCACCCTCGAAGGGAACGGGCGGCAATCCCTGCATGGCCACGTACTGTTGCACGGCAGGCACCACAGTCTTTCCCTGGCCGCCGACGATCAGCACGTCCAACTGGAGCCGCCGGTCGGCCTGGAGCCGGACGGGCTCGAAGGGCAGGAGGCTGCTTTCGTCCCGGTTCTGGCCGTTGGACCCCGGGAAGAGCAGACCCATCACTTGGGCCCCGGAATCGAAGCAGCGGTCCGGCGTATCGAACGCCGCGCAGACCTCGCGGTTCTGGTCGCGGTTCCACATCAACCCCACGTAGCGATCCTCGGCCGCCACGGTCATCAAGGGGAAGGTGAGCTTGAGCACGTTGGGCACCTGGCGGTCGGCGGCGGGTCGGTTGAGGTCGGCGGTGGAGCTGCTCGGCTCGTTCTCCAAGTACTCGATGCCCGGCAGCAGCGCCTGGGTCTTGTTGGTGCCGTAATCGCCCAGACCGGGGAGCAGCCACAGGAGCGGCAGATGCAGCACTTGGCGGTCACGGTCAACGGATATGCGGGTGGTCGCCGCGAGGGAGCCGGCCGCACCGGGGGCGAAGCTCTGTTCGATCTCCCACTGACCGCCGTCTGGGTCGGTGGCCCGCACCTTGACGTGGATCGCACCGGCCATCTGCCGATCCGCCAAGGCCAGGGGCGCTTGTTCCTGGACGGTGACCCGATCCTGCGAGCCCATGCCCGGCGCGAACCACCTGGGTCGTCCCTCGTGCAGGTACCCCACGAGCGCCCCCACGTAGCCGCAGGCCATGCGCTTGCCGGCGACTCGCACTTCGAAGCCGCCATAGGCGCTCCGTCCGTGGAGGAGCGTGAGTTCGCCGGATTCGACCCGCGCGGGACGCTCGCCCAAGACGGGGGGCAGCGGCTTCGGCCACTTGGGGGAGGCCTGCGCCTTCCATGGCTCGAAACGGAGTTCCGCCAGGAGACAGCGGCCCGCCTTCCCCGGCGGGTCGATCCGCAACCGATAGCCCGCTCCCAGTGCCGGCAGACGGACCTTGGCCTCGTACCATTCCCTGGCGGGCACCCCGAACCGGACGGAGTCGGTTTCGGTTGCCTGATCGCGGAAGTAGAAGACCTGGCACTGGCCCCCTTCGTCGGAGCGCAGCTTCAGCCGCAGCCAGAGCGGCGTGTCGGCGGGATAGTCGCGGGCGGGGCTGGCCAGATAGGGGTCAAGCCCGGTGAGGGTCATGGCCAGGCCTTCGGGCGTCGCTTCCAGTGGACCGAGATCGTGCAGCGGTTGCCACCCTTCGCGGCCGACGGGTTGGCGAAAATCGAAACCAGGCAACTCGGCGGCGGGGAGCACCGCACCGGCGAACAGCATTCCACCCAGGACAAACAAGGCGCGCAGCATGGGAGAGAGTCAAAGACCGTCCCGGTGCGGCGTCAAATCAAACCGGTGCTCGAGCCGGCAAGGGTTGTCGGTCTCTGGTGGCTGCTCCGCCAGTGCCTCGCCGACTGCTTCGTCCGCAACCAGGACTTTCCCATTCGTCTAGGGGCCTTGCACCTGGACCAATCTCAGCGAAGCCGCGTCGAACCAGGCCTCGCCCCCGGCGGCCCGCAGTTCGCAGCAGAGCCCAACCTCCTGTTCGGCGTCCAGCGAGAAGTGCCGTGTGACGGTGGTCCAGGCGTGGTCCCCGACCATTTCATAGGGCGGCCCCGCATCCTTCACTGCGGCCCGCAGGCCGGCGCCTTGGTTGTTGCCAAAACTCAGACCTTTGATCGCCTTGGTGAGAACGGCCGCTTCAAAGCGATAGTGGCCCTTGGGCAGGAGCACTTTCGTTTGCCAGGCAGCCGAGGTGATCGCACCGGCGCTGATGTGGAGGGATGGGTGCCCATCCGGCGCGGGATTTCGGTTCAGGGTGCCGCCCACTCCGCCCTTCGCAACTACCCAGTCGGCCAGGAGCGCCACGCCGTGCTCGAACTTCAGCAGCGCCGGTTCGGGTTGGCTGAGTTGTTGCTCGAGTTGCCGTTTTCGCTCGCTGATCCGCTCCTTGACGATCCCCACCGCTTGCTCCACTTCAGGTTGCTCCCCCGACCCCAGCAGGG
>CAYYMW010000560.1:0-3580 GCA_964472515.1 uncultured Verrucomicrobiota bacterium
GCGTCGGGCCGCTGTTCAGTGTGTCCCTCGATTCCGGCCGACGGGCAGACTCATCCCCGGGATTCCCCGGGGGGGACGATGGTGACACACTCATAAATGTTCCTTGCCCACTATAGCTCACGCAACGGGTTCTTGTCAGGCGAATTCGCAGTCTCCACGTCCGCTTCGGGGTGGGTGCCTTTTGTTTGGAATCGGACGGAGGAGGCGTTAGGCTGTTCGCGGCGGTTGGCAAGGCATGAAGACGCTGCATCTCTATCTCCTGCGCCAGGTGGTGGCCACGTTGTTGATGACGGTGGCGACGTTCACCTTTGTGCTGCTGCTGGGCAACGTGTTGCGGGAGATTCTGGCGTTGCTCGTCAACCGCCAGGCCACGCTGATGGTGGTAATTCAAGCCATCGCGCTGTTGATCCCGTTTGTGTTGGTCTTCGCCCTGCCCATGGGGATGCTGACGGCGACGCTCCTGGCGTTCGGGCGCTTCAGCGCCGATTCCGAACTTACCGCCGCCCGCGCCAGCGGGGTAAGCCTGCTTTCGCTCGCCGGGCCGGTCCTCCTGCTCTCGGTGGTGTTGAGCCTGTTGTGCGGGTGGTTTACGATGGTCTTGGCCCCCCAGTGCCGCGTGATGTACAAGGAGTTGCTGTTTCGCCAGGGCATGGAGCGGGCCACGGGGTTGCTCTCGGAGAATCAGTTTATCAAGGACTACCCCGGGCTGGTCATCTATATCGGCAAGGCGGAGGGCGATCTGCTGCGGGACCTGACGATTTATCGCTACGCCAAGCCGGAGGAATCGGAGGGGCAGACGAACCCAGCCTCCGCCCCCCGGTTGAGCGAGATCTGCATGGCGGAGTCCGCCAAGGTCTGGATCAACCCCACGAACCAGCAGGTCACGTTGAATTTTCCCGTGGCCGAGGTGATTCACGTTGCAGGTTGGCAGCCGGTAACCCTCGAGAACTACCCCTTGACGCTACCGGTAACCGCCACCTCGCCGTCCAAGCGTTCCTCAAAGCTCTCGGAGATGAGTTTCAAGGAACTGCTGGGGGTGCTTTACGAGGGACGCAGCCTCGGCATGGACACCACCCCGGTGGAGGTGCAACTTCACCGCCAGGTGGCGTTCTCGTTCGCCTGCATCGGTTTCACGCTGATCGGAATACCCCTGGGCATCCAGGCGCACCGACGTGAAACCAGCGCTGGCATCGGACTGGCGCTCGTTCTGGTGCTGGTCTACTACAGCTTCATCGTGCTGGGGCAGTCGTGGGAGACGAGGCCTGAGCGGTATCCCCAGATGGTGGTCTGGATTCCCAATTTCCTGTTCCAAGGGGTTGGGGCTTTCCTGTTGTGGCGGGTGAACCGCCGTCGGTAAGCGCGTTTTGCGAGGGGGTGATGTCCTTCCGGTTGGGCGGCGTCTTGGCCGCCCCCGGCGCCGAGGCCTGTTAGAAGACCACGGGCACCCCTTCCTCGAGGAAGCGGACATGATCCGCGATCGCGGCTTGCCGGGCGCGCTCACGGAGGAGGCGGGGAGGCTCATCCATGTCCTCGAACGAAAGGCGAAAGGTCCCATAGTGCATGGGAACCAGCCAGCGGGCACCCAAGTCTTGGAAGCCCTTCACCGCGTCGTCCGGGCCCATATGCACCACGCGAAACGATTCTGGATGGTAGGCGCCGATGGGCATGAGGGCGATGTCCGGCTTGAGCCGCGCGCCGATGGCCTTGAACCCGTCGAAGTACGCGCTGTCGCCGGCATGGTAGATTCTGCGGCCTTGGTGTTCGAGGACGTAGCCGCCGTAGCCGCGATGGTGGTCGCCCAGCACCCGGGCACCCCAATGCTTGGCCGGGGTGAGGGACACTGACCAGTCGTTGCGGCAGAACTTGTCCCACCACTCCAGTTCGATGATGCGACGAAAACCAAGGCCTTGCGCCAAACTGGACACTCCCCACGGAACGATGGCCATCTTGGGCGACGCCAAGCGGCGGAGGCTCGGCCGGTGGAGGTGGTCAAAGTGGGCGTGCGTCAGCAGGACCAGGTCGATGGGGGGCAAGTCCTTGAGTTTCAGGCCAACGTGGCGGACGCGCTTGAGGAGGAAGAGCCAGTTGGCGAAGTTGGGGTCAATCAGGACGTTCAGGTCGTTGAACTGGAGCAGGAACGAGGCGTGGCCGATCCAAGTGATGGCCACTTGGCCGTGCGCCAAGGTAGGAAAAGCCGGCTTCCGCGGGCGTCCGTTTCGGCGCGTCAGCAAGGGCTTCCAGAACATCTCGCGGAGGAAGGACCGGGCGTGGAACGAGCGGGTGGGGGTCAATTCCTTGAGCGAACGCGGGATACGCCGCTTAGGTTGGTAGACCTCTACGGTGGTGTGACCATGCGGGTGGGACTTGGTCGCATTCAACGCTAAACCCTTAACCCAAATTGGGAAAAACTCAACGTGCGGTCAAAGGGCCGCCCGCAAGATGGTCTCCAACTCATTCGACCGCAAGGGAATGGGGTTCGCCTTCATGCTGCTGGCCTGGCCTGCTTTGGAGGCCAAGGCCGGGAGGTCTGGCTCACTCAGCCCGTGGGAGCGCAGCGAGGGGATGCCGAGTTCCCGGGTCAGATACAGCAGCCAGAGGACGGCATCGTCTGGCGTGGCGTGGGGGTCGCCGGTGAGGAGGGGGGCGAGTTGGGCGTATTTGGCCAATGCGGGCGATTCGGGTGCACGCTCGCGAAGGGCGTTGAGGTTGGCCTGACACACGTGAGGCAACAGCGCCGCGCAGACCGCCCCGTGTGGCGCCTGGCAAAGGCCGCCAATCGGGGCCGCAAAACCATGCACCGCGCCCAAGCCGGCGTTGGCCAGCGCCAGACCGCCGAACAGGCTGGCCAGAGACATGTCTTCCCGGGCGCTGAGGTCGGAACCCGCCGCGCACGCCCGCCGGAGCGATCTTGCCGCCCGCACGATCCCTTCGCGGCAGAGGGCATCGACCAGCGGATTTGGCCGACAGCAGACAAACGGTTCGATCAGTTGCGTCAGCGCATCAAGTCCGGTGCAGGCGGTCAGTTGGGGGGGCAGGGAGAGGGTCAGTTCGGGATCGACTAAAGCCACTCGGGGCAGCAAGCATGGACTGCGAAGGCTGGCCTTGACCTGGTGCGACGGGGAAGTGAGCACGCTGTTGCGTGTCACCTCCGCGCCCGTGCCAGCGGTGGTGGGGATGGCCAGGCAGGGACGCGAGGGACGGTTGAGCGGCAGGCCCCGGCCCACCACCTCGAGATGGTCGAAGAGGTCACCGGGATTACCCAGCATGGCGGCGATCGCCTTGGCGGCGTCGATGGCGCTGCCTCCGCCAAAGCCGATGACCAGGTCGCAGTCCTCGCGCCGCCCCAGTTCGACGCCCAGTTCGATGTCCGTGGTGCGGGGTTCTCCGGGAACCGCACAGCGGACGGACTCGACCTGGCTGGCGTGGAGGAGTTCCTCCAAGGCCCGGGCGCGTTCGAGGCCGCGGCCGGTGACTACGAGCGCGCGGACTCCGAAAGACCGCGCCAGCGGGCCGGCTTCCTTCAGGGCACCGGTGCCATACACGATGCGGGCAGCGGTGGCGAACTCGAAGCGGGGCAGGG
>CAYYMW010000561.1:0-3540 GCA_964472515.1 uncultured Verrucomicrobiota bacterium
GCCGTCCCCTGCCCCGGCCACGAACGCGCTTCCGGTTGCCCCCGCCGCGGTCACCAACGATGTGCCGGCGGACCTTCCACCTCCGCCGGCGAACGACCTGTAAACCGCCGGTTCACCGAGGACTCACCCGGATTCCCCCCTGCTCCCCAGTCAGCACGGCCAGACCGTAGTTCCCCAGCAGGAGGGCCATCGTCTCGCGGGCCGAGCGGTCGGTCAGACGCGCTTCGATCATTGGCCAGGCCGAGGTGGAGTTGAGGCCGCCGTCCCAGGCCAACTGCAAGCCTGCTTCCCCAGCCAACCCCTCAAGCACACTCCCCAGCGGCTCCTCGGCATAGGTGCGAGTCTTCCGCGTTGCGTCACCGGAGTCCTTGAGCAGCGTCTGGCGCGTTGCCTCTGACAGTGATCCGAGGCCCACCGCAGCGGGCCGCAGGACCCGGGCCAAGCGGTTCGAGGCATCCCAATCGAGGCGCAGATTGTGGCTGTGCAGCAGCGCCGCCAAGGCCTGGGCAGCCGTCACCTCCCGCACTTCAAAACTCACCAAACGCTCTCCGGGCGCCGCCGAAGGCGCGGTCCCAGTGCGCTCGATGCCCGGTGCCCAGAGGAGATCGACGCCGGCCAGACGCGCCAAGGCCACGCCAACGGTCGCTAACGGGACTTGGTGAACATACAACCGGGAGTAGCGCGGGTCGCCGCCCAAACCCGCGGGCAGGACGGACGGCAGACGGGGTTGCTGACCTTCGTCCCAGGCGTCTTCCCAGCTCATCACGATAAAAGCGCCACTGGGCGGGTCGGGCACGAGAGCCAGCCCGGCGTTCGCCAGCACCGCCGTCAAGGCTTGAAAGAGGGTCACCCGGCGCAGTTTCGCCGCCACGGTGGCCGGCAAGGCTCCTGGCAGCCCGCCGGACTGCATCCGCGAGAGTACCTGGTGATGATAAAGCAGGTTGATTCCAAGAGGACCGGCGAGAGTTGCCAACGCTTCGCCCAGCGGCGCTTCGTCGATGAAGATCAGCGGCTGGACCGTGTTCGCAGCCGGCCGTTCCCGGAACTGTTCCAGCGGCGGCAGTGGGTGGCCCGATTCCCATTCCGCGCGCTTGCGGGTGGTAACACGGCCAATGGTGGTCACGGAGTCCCAGACGACAGCCAGTCCGAGACGCTGCACCAACGCACCCAGGGCCTCGGTTCCGGTGACGTTGGTCAAGCGGAGCGAACCGGCCGACGATGGCGCCGCCAGAATCCCGCGAACCTGCGGGCCGAGCAGGATATTCAGCCCGCTGGCGCGTATCCCTGCGGTCAACGCCTCCCCCGGACTCGAAAGATCGAACCCCAACTCCCCCAGCAAGTTCGTGCCGCCGATGCCCGCTGGAAGCTGGTTCCAGCCCGCGTCGAGGGGTGGCCGCGCGGAGCCTGGCGACGCGGCCCGCTCGAGCCAAGCGGAGCTGCCGGAGGGCTCCCAAGCCAGCCGCCAACCGTTCTCCGCCGCCAGTCTGTCGAGCGCCGCGCGGGGTGTGATGCGTTCCTGGCGAAAGGGGGCGATCAGTTGTTCCGCCGCCTCGGCCGGGGGACTCGTGTCACGGGATTCACTCCAGCGGAGCTGGATGCCGGCCTGCTTGCCAAGCAGGGTGACGGCTTCGGCAAAACTGATCTCCCTCAACTCAACCACCGGCCAGATTGGGTCCTTCGGGGCTGGTTGGCATATCGCACCCTGCAGGGAGGCCCAGCCCAACGCCAAGGCTGCCACCACCATCCGCCAGTAACAGCCAGTCAAGGCGCGCATGAGCCCTCCCTGATTTAGGAGGCTCCGCCTCCGCTCGGCGGCGTGGAGCCGACTTCGAGCTGGAACACCACTTCGCCCAACTGCAGCTTTTGCGCGCTGGTCAGGGGCACAAAATCCCCCGGCCGGGTATCGACCTCTCCCACGCGGATCAAGGCCGTCGCCCCGGTATTCTCGACCCAGAAGCAGCCGCGGTAGTAGTGGAACCGCCCGTGCACGTCGATGATGCCAGGCCCCTGCAATACGATCGGATTGGCCGTGCTCGAACCGAAGGTGCCATCCGACAGCAGCCAGACCGCCGCCCAATCGGGCATCTTGGTATTCATCGGTTGGAAGCGCACCGCCCCCCCGGCACGGCTCTTGCCTCCGGACGGGCCGCGCCATTGCGCCAGGTTCACCACCTCGGGATTACCGCCATAATGGGCGGTATAGTGGGTCACCTCCATCAGGTATTCCGGCCCCAAGCGCAGGAGGCCGCGCCCTTTGATCCGCTCCCACACCTCGACCGCCAGGGCTTGATCGTTCAGGGTGGCCCCATTGGGCTCGGTGCGGTCATCCTCCGGGTGGCCCAGGTCGCGCACCGCGGGCCATTGTTGTTCCTGCCATCCGGCCACCGCATGGCGTTTGCTGATCTGGCGCGTCCGGGCGTCGTTGGCCTCGCTGCGTGGCCAGAACCAAGTTGCCAGATCGACCTGCTCGCGATTGCGCCCCAGATAGAAGAACTCGCGCGCCACCAAGCGAAGCGTGCTCTTGAAGTTGCCCGAAACCGGCAGCAACAACAGGTGCGTGCCAGGTTCCGCGACGGACAAGAACGAAAGCGGGATTCGCAGCTTGCCCGACGGCAGTTGGGCTGGCTCCTTGCGAAAGCCGCGGACAGGCAGGCTGTACTGGCTCGCCAGCTCGCCGCGGCGGGTCTTGATCCAGTACCAACGCTCCTGCCCCGGCTCGACCGCCTCGTCTCGGAAGGACGGTTGGCTGGCCTCCGCGAGTTTTCTGGCAGGCCCCGTGTCCGGAGCGGCCCCGGTCCACACTTCATAGCCCGTGGCGCCCATGACCGGCGTCCAGGCCACCTTGATGCATTCCTCGGAATCGGTGCTGGCGGTGACCTTGCTGGAAGGCGCCGGTCCCGGCACCGGGCGCGATCCCTGGACGACCGCACTGAAACCGCTGGTCCCGGCGCTGGTCTTCGCCTTGATCCGGTAGAACCAAGCGACGCCCTCGGTGGCAGAACGGTCCTCGAAGCATGCCGCCAGTGATTCCGTCAGCAGTTGCATGCCCGCCTCATCCGAGACCGAGCCTCGCCAAATCTCGTACATGTCGGCCGAGGGAGAAGGCTGCCATTCGAGCCGGACCGCGTCCGGGCGATTGGTGGAGGCGGACACGCCGCTGGGAACGGAAATCAAGGTCCGTTTGCGAGAGCCGGAGGCGCGCTCACTAAACGCGCTGATACCGTAAGAATTCTTGGCCCTGATCCAATAGTGCCCGGTCTGCCCGACCGCCAGGTTCCCATCCTCATACGAGGGGATCGCCGTTTCGCTCAAGCGCGTGGCACCCTCGCTTCTTTCGGTCGCAGCGCGCCAGACTTCATAGCCGGTGGCGCCCGGGCAGGGCAGCCACCGCAACCGGACGCATTCGGCGGAATCGTCAGAGGCCTTCACGCCGGCCGGAGCAGCCGGCAAGGGCCCCTTTCGCACGCCGGCAGCCACCATGCTGAGCGGGCTCGATCCCGTCTTGTTCAAGGCGCGGACCCGGTAGTACTGGCGGACACC
>CAYYMW010000562.1:0-3540 GCA_964472515.1 uncultured Verrucomicrobiota bacterium
GTGGGGGGGCGGCGGCGAGGATTTCGTCCCGCTTCCGCGCGCCCTCCATCAGCAGAAACTCCCAGGAGCCGGCGATGCTCTGCGCCGGTGGCTCGGCGTATGGCTTCAGGCGGAACTCTCCGCCCGGCAGGGCCAGCAATTGAAACAGCGCGTCCTCGCCCTGCTGCTCGCCGAACCGGGCGTGCGTCACCTGGCCTTCGTGAATGTGAATCTCGCCCTTGGAAGCCCCGGTGTTCACCTCGAGCAACGAGGAATTCCGGGCCAGACACTCCAGTTGAATGATGTCCTGCAGCCCCACCTTCCGCAGCACCCCTTGAAAGCCCGTCTCTGGCCGCATGCGGACCAGCTGCTGAAGGTGCGCGAAGATGGTCTGCCATCCCCGCGGATGCCGCGGCTTCTCGAGGAACAGCTCCGCTCCGTGGCTGAGACACGACGCCCGATAGGCCCCCGAGGAATCGGCCGTAAGGACCACCTTGAGCAGGTTGGGGTACTGCCGCTGGAGAATCTTGAGGAACTGCAAGCCGTCCACCACCGGCATGTGGATGTCCGTCACCAGCAGATCGATCGCCTGGTTATGGAGGAGGTTCAGGGCCTGGGCGGAATCCTGGGCGGTAAAGACCACCCAGTCCGGCCCGGCCAATTCGGAAATCAACCGCTGAAACAGATCGAGGAAGGTCGGGTCGTCGTCAACGAACAGCACCCGTGTCTGGTTCTTCGTCATGTCAATCGCAGGTGGCTGGAGGCCTTCGCGCCCCGGAACCCGGCGCCCTGCCTCCGGCGGTTCTCGCAGCTCAGGTCTCGCCTCCGTAGTTGCGGCATTCAGTCCGCCATTCCTCGAAGGCCTCCGCAAATCCCAAGTGATCCAGATAATCCATGTCCACCCGGGACGGCGGCATCTGGGCGGCGGGCGCCTGTTCGTTCGCCAGCGTGTTGGCCGCGTGCACTGCCGTCAGCGGACAGAAATCGTGGCTGAGCAGGCACACCGGCGCGTGGTGCAGGGCCACGGCCTCCACCACCGGCAGCGGCAAACCCCAGATCCCCAGCAACGTGCCGCCCACATCGGCATGCGTGGTGCCAAAAACCTGCCGCTCGGCCTCCCACAGGCTCACTTTGGACTGCCGGGCCACCGTGACCGCCTGCAGCCAGCTCGCGGGTTTGTTGGCCAGCAGCAGCAACTTGCCCAAGTCATGCAACAGTCCGGCCGTGAAGGCCTGCGAGGCCAGCTCCGCCGGCTGCCGCGCCAGGCGCGCGATGTCGCGGGCCAGGCTTCCCGTGACCAGGCAGTGCCGGCCCAGATTCACCACCGAAAACTCGCCCGCCGGCAAGTTGTCGAAATAAGACACCGAGTGGGCCAGCAAGACGAGGGACTTGGTCACCTCGACGCCCAGGTATTGGATGGCCTCGGCGACCTCGGTCACCTGCACGCCGAGCCCCATGGCCGCGGAGTTCGCCAACTGCAGCAACTTGGCGGTGATGGCAATGTCGCGTCTGACCAGATCGGCCACGGTCTCCAGCGGGGTGGCGGGAGATTGGAGCGCCTCGACGATCGAGAAGTAAAGATCGGGCGGGCTCGGCAGCCGGTCCAATTCCGCAACAAGGTTCTGCGTCGGACCGTCCGGCAGCCAGACCTGCATCGCAAAAGCGCGATCCAAGGCCGCCAGAATGGTCTCCGCACTGGCGGGCTTGGCCAGCAGTTGATGCGCCTGCCCCACGCACCGCCGCAGCAGCGGCGAGGCGTTGGTAGCGGCATAAACGAACCGCAACGCCTTGGGCTGGAGCTTGGCGGTCTCCGCCAACACTTCGTTGCCGCTCGGACCCGGAAGCTGCAGATCGGAGACGATCGCATCGAAAGTCTGGCTGCGGATGGCGTCCAGCGCCTGGTTCCCGCTGGACGCAAAGGACAGCACCCACGGACGCTCGACCGCCAAGGGACCGGCTCCGGGGCGGGCACACCGCAAGAGGGACTCACCGACGAAGAGTATCTGCTTTTTCATGCAGGCGAACCGGAATATGCCGCCGCCGCTCCGTCCGGCACCACCGGTGCCGCCAGAGCCAGAGCTCGCAACGACTGCGCCGCCGCGCGCTGGACCCACGGATCGACGTCTTGAAGCGCCAGTTTGAGCGGCATCTGGGCGCGCGGATCCGCCACGCGCCCCAAGGCCTCGGCCGCCGCTTGGCGCAAGTCGCGATCCCAGTCGCCCAAGGCGCTGAGCAAGGCATTCACCGCAGTCTGCCGTCGCATGGCGGCGGCTGCGGAGGAAGGCGGCGCGCTCGCCGTGGGACGATGGAGCGCGTTGATCTGCCGGAGGGCGTCGGCCGCGGCCTGTCTGACCCAGTAGTCCCTCGATGCCAAGGCTTTGCGAAGTCCAGGCACGGCCTGTTGGGCGGCCTCGGAGGTCTCCCAATGAGGATCGACCTTACCCAGCGTGCCCAACGCCGCCTGACGCAAATCCGCCTCGGGATCGGCCAGGACAAGCACCAAATTGCGCACCGCCCGCGCATCCCCCAGCAGGGCCAGCGCCCTGATCGCCGCCTCGCGCACCTCCCGATCCTGGTCGATGACCTGGTGGGCCAGCGCCTCTGCGGCCTGTGGATCGCGTAACCGCGCCAAAGCCTCCACTGCCGCCCGGCGCACCTCCCAGTGCTGGTCGTGCAACGCGCCCAAGGCGGCCGGAACCGCCTCGTTTCCTGCGAGGGAGACCAAGGCCTCGAGCGCCGCCATGCGCACGGCGGCGCACGAGTCGTGCAGCACCTGCGTCAGCGCTTCGGCCGCCCGGGGGTCAAAAAGTTTCGCCAAGGCCTCCGCCCCGGCGGCACGCACGGTCTCATCGGCATCCTGCAAGGCCTCGATGAGCACCGGAACCGCCCGGCTGTCCCCCAACCGTCCCAGCCACGAGGCGAGGTTGCGCCGGCTGGGACACTGCGTATCCTGAAAGGCGGTCAGCAGGGCGTCCACCGCCGCGCCACCCAACTGCGCGGCATCTCCGAACTGTCCGCGGGCCACCAGCATCCATGCCTTCTCCACCTCGCTGGCGGGTTGCCAGGCGAGCTTCCTCAGCGATTCCGCCGCCTGCCACCGTACTGACGCGGCGCCATCGCGCAGGGCGCCCAGCAACGGACCAACCGCTTCGGGTGTGCCCAACAGCGAAAGCGCCCGCGCCGCCTCCGCCCGCACGGCGGCGACTGCGTGCGACAATGCCCCGGCGATCGGCAGCAAACACGACCCGGTTCCAAGCGTCCCCAAGCCACGCACGGCCGCCATCGCGACCTGCTCATCCGTGTCATGCGCCAACGGCGCCAATTGATCGAGCGCCTCCTTGCCGCCTTCGGCGGCGAGGCTTTCGATCATCTGTTGCCGGGTTGCCGGGTCGCTGGCTGCGAGTTGCTGACGAGTCCACCACCGCATACCTATTCTGCTGGTAGCCAAGCTAATCGTGTGCCAACCACTCTAGCATCTTGTCGGCTGTTGGCCAAGTCTTCTTGAACGATTGTCGGAACTCCGTGAGAATGTCCCCTATTGAACTCGATAAAAATGTCCCC
>CAYYMW010000563.1:0-3534 GCA_964472515.1 uncultured Verrucomicrobiota bacterium
CCTCAGCGCATCCGTCCGCCCGCTAGAGGCGGGTCGGGGAGGGGTTGCAGAGCTCACGCCTACTCCTGCTGGCAACGCCAGATCCACTTTTTCAGGCGCGCCCTTGGGCTGCGGCTCCACCTTGGCACGCGCCGATCCCAGCCGCGCCAACTCCCCGGCGACGTGGCGCTCGGCCTCGTTCCCCACAACTCGTGACGTGGCAGATCGCGCATGGGTTCTCGAGGCGCGGTTGGCGCAGCATGCGCGAGACCCTTTGCCGATTCGGCCAAGAACCAAGCCCGTGTTTTGGTCTGCCCCTTGGTTCGGCCGGTTTCACTGGTCCTTCATGCGGCCAGGGGTAGCCGCGAGGATGAGTCCCCCCTTAAGAAGGAAGGCAACCCCCGGGCTCTCCTCCGGAAGACCGTGGCGCGCTCGTGTCCAGGTGCGGCCCTTGTCCTCCGAGTAGAAGATGCCCGGTCCTGCCCCGGCGAAAACCAACTCCGCGTTGGATGCCAGCTCCCAAACGGGCGCATCGCTCGCGAGTCCGCCAGACTGACCGGGAACTGGCAGGGCGAGATCCCCAAGCGCCGTCGGGGTGGCCTTGGCCCAGCTTGCTCCCAGGTCATCGCTGACGCAAATGCCGCCGGGATTGTGGCCCACGACGAGCGTGTCGCCGATGGTGGCGAGAGCCAGCGGAGAAACGGGCTCCACCTTGCGCCATCGCCGCCCCGGTTCATCCCATCGGTAAAGCCCTTTGCTGTAGAGCCCGGCGAAGAGGGTTTCCTGCAGCGCCGCCAGAGCGAAGACCTGCGCGTTTTGGGGAAAGCCATGGTCGAGTCGATCCCAACTGCGTCCGTGGTCGCTGGAACGAAGCACTCCATCGGCATCCTTGCCGACGTAGAGCTTGCCTTGATGCCCAAGGATAGAGCGTACGTTTTCGGATGCGAAACTCCGATTGACGGCCCAAGTCAGGCCCTCATCGAATGATTCCAGTATCCCGCTGCGGTCGGTGCCCGCATAGATCTTCCCTCCCAGCGTGGCGAAGGCAACGACGCGGCCCGAACTACGGGCCACGCCAGTAGACGCTTGCCAAGCCTGCCCCTGGTCGCGCGACATGAAGATGCCGACATCCGTCCCGGCCAGGAAGGAAGCGCCCACGGAACCGAACGCGTTGAGACGAGCCTCGCCGGGCAACCCCCGGTCTGAGCGAGACCACGACCTGCCCCCGTCGGTGCTCTTGAATACGCTCGCTGCCTCTGCCGCTTGGGCGATGATGAACCAAGCTGCGAGCAGGAGCAGCACAGCGACATGAGGATGGACCGAAAGCGGGTGACTCCGGCGCTGGTGATGCCTGGCAAGCATGGGACAATCTACTCTCCGGTCCCCCAAACACAAACGTCACTCGGATGCCCACAAGCGCTAGCGTAACCCTTGGTCCAAGGGGCCTCGGCACCATGGCCGCGCCCCGCGGGCTGCCACTCCGGTGTCGCGGAGCATGCGATTCTGCATCATATTGTGACAGAGGTTGTTAGAGATTCGTTCATGACGCAGAAGTCCAGATGGGTCTTGACGAACCGGTGCGAGGTGATGTCTAATATCTGCACATCTCTCTTGTCCGTTTCGACGGCAGGACGCGGGGCGGCCTTTTCGGAGGCTGCCCCAGCATTTTTTGCGGGCAGAGCGCCCGGCGGGTGGGTTGGTGAAGACGATACTGTATATCGACGGGTTCAACCTCTACTACAGCGCGGTGAAGGACACCCCGTTGCGTTGGTTGAACCCCGTGGCGCTGGTGGCGCGGGCCTTTCCGCGCAACCAGATCGCCGGCACCAAGTACTTCACCGCACGGGTTCGGCCGCTGCCGCACGACACCGGTCAGCCTTTGCGCCAGACGATCTTCTGGCGGGCACTCAAGACGCTGCCGGACTTGGCCATCATCGAAGGTGATTTCCGTACGCGCCGGGTGCGCGCGGCCGTGGTCTCGCCGCCGCCCAACACCATCGAGGTTTTCAAGACGGAGGAAAAGGGTTCGGACGTGAACCTTGCGGCGCACCTGCTGTTGGATGGATTCCGGGGAGCTTACGAGTGCGCCATCGTGATGTCCGGCGACTCGGATCTCGTCACGCCCATTCGGATGGTGCGGGATGAGTTGAAGAAGCCGGTCGGGGTGCTCAATCCGCAGCGGCTGTCCGGGCCAGGTTGCCGACCGCCCCGGAAAAACGCCGGTCTGCAAGACGCGGCGTCCTTCTACCAGAACGGCGTGACCTGGGCGCAGTTGGCGGCGGCGCAGTTCCCGGTGACGATGACCGACAGCGCGGGCGCCTTCCACAAACCACCGGCTTGGTGAGGCCGGTCAAGCTGGCTAGGCGGGACGCAGATACAGTCACACGCTCACCATGCCGCGCGGCTGTGGCGTTCCTTGTTTCGTTACAGGTGCTGCCGCCGGGTGGTGGTGCGCTTCCCACTGACCAGGTGCAACCACTCTGCAAGCTCGCGAATCGTCAATGCGATTTCCCGCCGCAAGCGCGCAGCCGGCTCCAGCTTTTCGGGCGCGCTCCTGGGCTGCCGCTCCAGTGCGGCTCACGTCCATCCCAGCCGTGCCAATTCCCCGCCACTGAGGCGCTCGGCCTCGATCCCCACAACTCGTGACGTGGCGGATCGCGCATGGGTTTTCGAGGCGCGGTTGGCGGGCCATGCCCGGAACCCGCCAACGATTCGGCCAAGGAGTGAAGCCAAGGTTATCGTTTGACCCTGTTCGTCCTATCGTTCACCGCATCGCTCGCACGTCGGCGCGCTCCCCTCCACTTGGCTCAGACTAACCGGGTTGCCCGGATTCCAGGTCGTAAAGCATGCGCCAGATGCGGTCCATCTCCCCACGCTCC
Source organism: uncultured Verrucomicrobiota bacterium (assembly GCA_964472515.1). Classification (GTDB taxonomy): domain Bacteria; phylum Verrucomicrobiota; class Verrucomicrobiia; order Limisphaerales; family J093; genus CAYYMW01. The sequence continues at coordinate 2,859 of CAYYMW010000563.1, forward strand.
ACCACCTGCAACGGAGTTGAGCCGTCGAAGGCCGGATTAGGCCCCTTGAGCCAGCGGCCCACCTGCGCCGGTTCCATGACGCGCGAAAGGCCATCCAAGAGGCGGTCCATCTCGACCAGCGCCTTCTCCTGTTTGGGCGACGGCGCGACGCCCTCGCTCCATTTGGCGACCGAACGGGGCGAGAACCCGGTGAGGCGCACCACCACGGGCTGAGGCATGCTGAACTGCTTGCGATAGACCTGGAGCAAGCCGGCGTAGTCCTTCGCGCCCCGGTGGCCGAACCGGAACATGGTCACCGCCGGATGGGCGGGCTTGCTCTTTCTGACGACGTTGGTCATATCGTTCTGCGTGCAGAATAGCCTGCATTAGTGCAGCCGTCAAATCCTCCTTCGCAGACCCATCCTTTCCAGCTTGTCGCCCTCCACAACCTCCAACCGGTCGGCGAGGCCGGCCCCCGGGAAGACCACCCCGTTCACCCCGCGTTTGACAACCGCGGACCTCGCCAGCAGGCCGCTGGCGCCCACGGCGGCCACAGCCCTCCCCAATGCTTGAGTCAGGCTTTCCCTGCCGGCGTCCAAGAGCTTGCGCCAATCCTCGGCGGTCAACTCCGTCAGCGTCAGGGGGTGTACGAGATAAAAGGGGGTTTGGGTGCTTTTCCTTGTGTTTTGGCCTGAAT
>CAYYMW010000564.1:0-3532 GCA_964472515.1 uncultured Verrucomicrobiota bacterium
GTCGCGCCCCAGAACGGCTGCAGTTTCTGGGCGGTCATGGCGATGCCGAAGTGAGTCTGCCGCACGCCGCCATGGTAGAGCCGCTTGTCGTTCCATCGCTTGGTCTCGCTGCGCGCGTGGTGCAGCGGCGCGCCCAGGCACATGTTCTTGATGGAGAGCGTGGCGATCACCGTGTTGTGCGTCTTCAGAATGGCCGCACAAATGACGTACGCGTCGGGATCGACCAACCGCGCGGCCAGTCGCACCGGAACCATGTGCAGATCACCGCTCAAAATCGGGTGCGTGACGTACCGGGCGTCTTCGTTCAAGTCCAGCAGGCTGACCGCAAGCGGTTTGTGGTCCGCCGCGATCTTGGCGTAGCCAAAGTGCTCGAACCCTTCCGTCGTGAAGCCGGCGGACGACTCGGCAATAATCACCGGCCCTTTGAACCGTGGTTCCAGGAAGTCCAGAATGCCGTGCAACGCGTCAGGATGGGTGGACGCGAGCTGGTTGGAGGTGCTGACAATGTTGGGCTTGATGACCACGTGCTTCTTGGTCTTGAGCACGGGCATGATCTGGTCTTCGATTGCCACCAGGGCGTCGGCGATGTTCTGGCGGCGGGACGAACCGTTGGCCACCGCCACCACCGAGGAACGGGCTGGGGCGGCACCCGGCTGAGCGGGTGCGGCAGCCTGTTCCTGGCCACGAAGCAGGGCCGTGGACGCCGTAAACGTGGCTGCGCCCCAGAGAAAGCCCCGGCGGGAAAGTCGGTGGTTGGTCGTGTTCATGGCGGGACTCTACCAGAATGGCGCGCGATGTAAATCCCGGCGGCTTGGGGCAAACCGGTGCCGCGGCAGGAGTCTGATCGTGGTTCACCGTTCGCTTGCCAACCTCCGTCCAATCAGTCTCAATCTCCTCCACCTTGGCATGCCCGATCGGCGCCACCTCAACCCTGCGAACGCAGCCTCGTCGCGGAACCGCCCGGCGGCAAACTGGGGCAATCCCGCTCCCGTTCCTCGTGCGTCAAGGACCCCCATCCCATGAATCCTCTCCGAGCAACCTCCCGGCCCTGGACCCTGCTGGCCTGGGTCCTTGCCACCGCGTTCCCCGCTTTCGCGGCAGAGGGCACGGTGGGGCGCGACCACAGCGTCGCCCGGCATCCGTTCCTGTACGCGGGCGAATGGGACACCCGCAAAGCGCAGCAGTCGATGTTCATTGTGCGCGAAGGCAAGGTGGTTTGGCATTACTCCATTCCGCTCCGCACCGCCACCGGCGGCATTCAGGAATTCGATGACGCCACGTTGCTGAGCAACGGCCATGTCATCTTCTCCAAGATGTCCGGGGCCGGCGAGATCACGCCGGACAAGGACCTGGTTTGGGAGTGTCCGGCTCCGCCGGGCACGGAGATTCACTCCGCCCAGTGCGTCGGCGAAGGGCGAATCTTGATCATGCGCAACGGCAATCCGCCCAAGGCGATGCTGTTCGATACGGTCAAGAACCAGTTGCTGAAGGAACTGGTCATCCCCTGCACCGTCACCAACACCCACGGCCAGTTCCGCCACATTCGCCTCACCCGGGCGGACACCCTGCTCGTGCCCCACCTCGGGGAGAACAAGGTTGTCGAGTACGACTGGGATGGCAAGGTGCTCTGGTCGGTGGCCGCCAAGTCGCCCTGGCACGCGGTTCGTCTCAAGAATGGCAACACCTTGATCGCGGGCGATTGGAGCCGGTATGCACGCGAGGTCAATCCCGCTGGGGAAACAGTCTGGGAGTTCACGCAAGCCGATGTTCCCGGGGAGAAGCTGGGCAACATCCAGACCGCCAGTCGCCTGGCCAATGGCAACACGGTGCTTTGCTGTTGGATTGCGGGCGACAACAACGCGGCCCACTGGCCCGGAACCGCGCAGGTATTCGAAGTGACCCCGGCAAAGAAGATCGTATGGGAACTCTCGTCGTGGGAAGACCCCGACCTCGGCCCGGCGACCTCGATCCAACTACTGGACGAACCCGGTTCCGTCGAGGCAAACGAGTTGGAAAGGTGACGCTCAGGCTGGCCACGATGGAACCTCGAAACTGACCACCGGTCCTGGCTTGGACAACCGCGCCGGAGCCCTTGACGCACCACCGCACTGAAAGCGCGCCCTTCGATAGCCCTGGCAAAGGCCCGCGCGAGCCCAGCGAAGCGTCGCAGCAAGTGTCATTAGTGAGGACCGCCCCCTCCACGTTCCTCAGCCGCAGCCTGGGCAGCGGAGATTGCCATCGCGCCCCTTGGGTGGGGCAGTTGGCAGTCAGTGCATCTTCGGCGAGTTGATCATCTCAGCGCATCGCCAGATTGTTTAATGCGTCCTGCCATTCCGACAATGTGACGTCAGCAGGATCGAAGGGGACATGCCTTGAACGCAGCAAAGCAAAACACTGTCCTAACCGCGCGTCCTTTAGTACCAGGTAGGCCTCAATAGAGGCATCCCAAGTGAACAGGAGATCGCTATGCCATTCGAGTGTTTCCTCTCCGATCTTGAAGTAGCCGATAGATGCTAAGGTGAGCACATCTTGCTTGGCGACGGTAGGGCCGCGTTGCTTGATCGTAAACGCCAGTTCGCGCACAGCTTCCGATGCTCGGTCGGTTAGACAGATTGCGGCCGTGGCCTTCGAGGCAGGATAGAACAACACGAGCTGATGTTTCGTGTGAGCTTTGTCGTGTCGCAGCGCAAACACACTGCATATAGCTATGAGCCCCATCACGGCAAGTGCGGCACGCCTCCGACTCCACCTCATTGCGTCCTCCCGATTGGTTTCACGATGATCCACTTGTCATTCCTCTTGGGGAACGGTGATTTACCATCATAGTCCTCGTCGAAAGGGGTCGGGGGTCAGTCCTCACCTTCGACACTGATTCTTCCGTTTCGCCGACTTGGCGCGGGGCGCGGACGAGGCCCGCAGCAGGTTCGGCACGTGCGTCCACACGCCCATCTGCAGGCGCCCGGCAATCCACGCCACCGTCAGCGTCCTCACCTTCCGCCGCTACCATCGCCATGCGGAAGTATCCGGGCACCGTGCGCTTGGTCAACTGGTTCTCGGCGGCGGTCGACCACGTCGCACTCCGCAGGTTCACCCCGTTCTGGTCGCTGCCGGTCTTGCTGGACGTCGGCCGCGAGCTTGCCCCCGGCACGAGTTCTTCGTGCAAGCATCTGTAACTGTGCGGCTTGGGACTCATGGCGGACACCGCCAACGTCCTCCCATCCCGCCCGGCTGTCAAGCGGTACCCCGCTGCCGTGCCGGTCCCCGGATTCCGGCTCCGTCCCATCGGTGTCCATCGGCGCCCTCGGCGGATGCTCTGGGTCACTTTTCGCAGCACCCAGTCCACCGAGTCCAAGGACGATGTGACCTGCCGTGCCAACCGGTCTAGGGTGCCTCCGTGAACGCGCATCACCGCGCTTCAGGATGAAACGGACCCAGCCATGCCGCGATGCACGGCAGCAAGCCCAAAGGGCTTGAGGCATCCAGCCCAACGGTTGCCGCGTCGGCGCGGCTACCTTGGGTCCGCCCGCCGCCA
>CAYYMW010000565.1:0-3531 GCA_964472515.1 uncultured Verrucomicrobiota bacterium
ACGACTGGATCACGGTGAAGCACTTGGGAGAGCGGGCGGGCATGGACAAGGAGTGCGGTTGGGGTATGTGTTGCTGGGGGTTGTGTTGGTGGCCCGGATCGTCTATCTGGCGCTGGACAAGATCGACCTGAGCGAGGACGAGGCTTACCAATGGCTCTGGTCCAAGCATCTGGCGCTCTCCTATTACAGCAAGCCCCCGCTGATTGCGTACACGCAGTTCCTGGGCACGAGCCTGTGGGGGGACAACACGTTTGGAGTGAGGTTTTTCTCGCCGGTCATTGCCACGGTGTTGGGATGGTTGCTGTTGCGGTTTTTCGCGCGGGAGGTGAATCCGGTGGTGGGGTTCTGTCTGCTGCCGACGGTGATGGCCGCTCCCCTGATGGGGGTGGGGGCGGTGTTGATGACGGTGGATCCGCTTTCGGTGTTGTTCTGGACAGCGGCGATGCTGGCGGGATGGCGTGCGGTGCAGGCCAACGGGCGCACGCAGGACTGGCTCTGGACGGGCCTGTGGCTGGGGCTGGGTTTTCTGAGCAAGTACACGGCGTTGCCGCAACTGGCCTGTTTTGCGATTTTCTTTGCGCTCTACGCGCCGGCCCGGAAGCAGTTGCGCCAGCCGGGGCCGTACCTGGCCTTGCTGGTGCTGGCGCTCTGCACGCTGCCCGTGCTGGTGTGGAACGCCCAGCACGACTGGATCACGGTGAAGCACTTGGGAGAGCGGGCGGGCATGGACAAGGAGTGGCGGCCGACGCTGCGGTTTTTTGTGGATTTCACGGGGGCGGAGTTCGGGCTGCTGAACCCCGTGTTCTTTGTGGGGATGATCTGGGCGGCGGCGGGCTTCTGGCGCCACCGGCGACACGATACGCTGCTGCTCTACCTGTTTTGCATGGGGGGCCCGGTGTTTCTGTTCTATTGGCTGTATTCGTTGAAGACGAGGGTGCATCCGAACTGGGTGGCGGTGTCCGTGCTGCCGCTGTTCTGCGTGATGATGGTGTACGGGTGGCACCGGTTTCAGGCCGGGATGACCGGGGTGCGGCGGTGGTGGCTGGTGGGAGTGTTGGTGGGTTTTCCCCTGGTCGTGCTGGTGCATGACACGAACGTGACGAGCAAGATCTTCCGGGTGACGCTGCCGGCCCAGTTCGACCCGCTGCGGCGGGCGCGCGGGTATCGGGAGATGGCCCAGGTGGTCGATGACGCCTGGCGCGACCTGGCCAAGGAAGGCAAGCCGGCTTTCATCATCGGGGACCACTATGGGACCACGGGCTTGCTGAGCTTCTACCTGCCCGAGGCCCGCGCGCGGGTGAAGAGCGAACCGCTCGTGTTCTGCCGCAGCAGCGAGCGGCCGCAGAACCAGTTTTATTTCTGGCCGGGCTACCGGGACCGGAAGGGGCAGAACGCGCTCTTTGTGCAGCAGTGTTCCGCGCCGAAAGGCCCGCCTTCGGAGATCCTCAAGGAGTTTGCCAGCGTGACCGATCTGGGGATGCGCGACGTCCTTTACCGCGGCCGGGTGTTCCACCGGGTGCAGCTCTTCGCCTGCCGTGACCAGCGCTGAGGGGCCATCCGCGAGCCGGCGCCACGTCCTGAGGGTTGCCGAGTACCACCTGGGCCGGACCTTGGAGAGCGGACAGGCGTTTCGGTGGGAGGAGTCAGAGGGAGGGTGGGAGAGCGTGGTGGACGGGAACTGGGTTCGTTTGCGGCAGACGGGGGAGGAGATCTGGGCGGAGACAGCGGTAGCGGTAGCTGACTGGCGATGGCTCGAAGCGTACCTGCAGACCGACGTGGACCTAAGGGCGGTGCGGGCGCGGTTCCCGCAGGAGGCCCACCTGGCGGCCGCGACGGAGGCCTGCCGGGGGCTGCGCTTGCTGCGCCAGGACCCTTGGGAGTGCCTGGCCTCGTTCATCCTCTCCTCGAACAAGCAGATCACGCAGATCCGGCAGATGATCGACCGGCTCTGCCGCGAGCTGGGGCAGCGGGTGACCACACCGGCGAACGCGAAGGTCCGCCATGCGTTTCCCCCGCCGGAGGTGGTGGCGGCAGCGCCGCTGGCGTTGCTGGCCGAGTGCCGGATGGGCTACCGCGGCCCGTATCTGAAGGCGACCGCAGCCAGGGTGGCGGGCGGCGAGATCGATTTGAGCAAGCTGCCGGGCATGGCGCTGGCCGAGGCGCGCGAGCAGTTGATGGCGCTGCCGGGGGTGGGGCCGAAGGTGGCGGATTGCGTGCTGCTTTTCTCGCTTGGCCACCGGCGGGCCTTTCCGGTGGATGTCTGGATCGAGCGGGTCTTGCGCGAACTGTATTTTGGCGGCCGAGCCGTGACGCCGACACGGATGCGGGGGTTCATTGAGGAGCACTTCGGCGCTGAGGCCGGGTACGCGCAGCAGTACCTGTTTCATTACGCGCGCACGGTGCTTTCCCCGACCCGAGCCGCCAACCACCGGGAGGCACCTGCCCGGAGATAAATTCCCGATTCATGAACCGACCCTCACTTGAAGTGCTGTTTACTCCCGCCGATTTCGGCACGCTGCCCCAACGGGACTTGAGCCGGACTTGGTGCGTGGTGTTCGACATCCTGCGGGCGACGACCAGCATGGTGACGGCCCTCGCCAACGGCGCACGGGAGATCATCCCCGTGGCGGAGATCCCGGAGGCGGTGGCGTGGCGGCAACGCGATCCGTCGGTACTGCTGGGCGGGGAGCGGCAGGGATTGCGGATCACGGCGGCCGTCAGCGGCGGCGTGGACTTCGACTTTGGGAATTCGCCGCGCGAGTTCACGGCGGACCAGGTGCGGGGGCGGACGTTGGTGGTGACGACAACCAATGGGACGCGGGCGCTAAGGTCGTGCCACGGGGCTGGCCGGGTGCTGGCCGGGTCGTTTCTGAACCTCCGCGCGACGGCGGAGGCCTTGCGGACGGTGGTTCCACCTTTGGCGATCGTGTGCAGCGGCACGTTCGAGGAGGCGGCTTACGAGGATACCCTGGCTGCGGGAGCGCTTTGTGACGTGCTATGGTCGCTGTACGACGGCGGTCCTATCTCGGATGGGGCGTTGATGGCCCGCCGGCTGTATTTGGAGGCCAGCGCCGATCTTGGCGGGGCGGTCCGAAGCGCGCGCAACGGGCAACGGTTGCTGGCCCGGCCGGAGTTGGCGGACGATGTGGCCTTTTGCATCCAACGCGACGTGCATGGATTCGTGGCCGAGATAAACACGGAGGGCCGGATTGTCCGGGTGTGAGGTTTTCCCATCGGGGCAGGCGGGGTGGGAGTTTTCTTTGCGCTCGTTGAAACCTTTTGGGGCTGGGAGCAGTATAACCCTTTGAACGGGTTCGGTAAGGCGGGTGCAGGGTTGCGCCCGCCGCGAGCCCCCGCCAGACCCAGGCCATGGATGATGACATCCGGCAACTGCTTCAAGACCAGATGTTTAAGGAAGCGTTCGAGTTGATTCTCGGACGCTACCGCGACAAGGTTTTTCGCCTGGCTTACAGCATGCTCCGCAACGAAAGCCAGGCCGAAGACCTGGCCCAGGACATCCTGGTGCGGATC
>CAYYMW010000566.1:0-3522 GCA_964472515.1 uncultured Verrucomicrobiota bacterium
TCCCTCCTCCAGGCGGGAAGCTCCCTTTCACCGCGTGGCCGGTTCGCCGCGCCCGCCCCCAAGCAAGGGAGCCATCGCCGACCAGAGCAGGAAAGCCGGCGATGGCTCGTCTCGCAGATGCAACCGTCCGCCCCGCAGGTTAACGAGGGGGGCGCGGGGCGGCGGGCATCTCACCTTACTTGCGCAGGCGGTAGAACTGGCTGCCCGTGCCGATGGTAACGGTCGTGGGATTCTGCGTGCCGACCGTCGTCCAGTCCGGCGCGCTCAGGCTCGCCGAAGTCTGGAGCGTGAACCCGGTGGCCGAGGCATCCCAGCCAATGACCAGGTTGCTGCCGTTCCGGGTGAACGTCATCTTCGGGACCGTGCCGCCACCGACCGGGGTGGTCGGGTCTTCGGCCGGCGCCGGATGCGTGAACACCGTGTAGAAGTTCACCTCGGTCGGCGAATCCGGCCCGAGCTCGGGCTTGTTGCCGTAATTGATCTCGCCTTTGGCCGCCACGCAAATCTGCTTGGTGGTCATGGCCACGGTCATCCCCAGCGAGCGGATGTCGTTGGTGCCGTTGTTGACGAACGCGAAGAAGCTCGGGGTCAGGGCGGTGAACTTGCCCGTGGCGCCGTCGAACTTGAGCACCCGCGCCGCCACCTGCTCCTTCGTGTAGCCGGCCGGCTTGGAAACCCATGCCACCGTCAGGCGGTTGAGGGCGTCCACCGCTCCGTGCGCACGGTCGAAGTTGCCGGTGAAGGCGCCTTCGTTCACGTCCGTGACCGCCACAAAGGACTGGTTCCGCGAGTCGAAGGCCGCGACCTTGACGAGCTGCGTGTTGGCCGGCCGCCCGGTGAGGAACACGTACGGGCTGTTGATATGGCCGAAGAGGCGCGTGCCATCGCCGCGGCCCGTGTCGAAGGAGGCGCCGGAGGCGGCTTGATCCACCGAGCCCTTGAGCGTCCCCGCGTTATCGTAGAAGTAGATCAGGCGCGTCGCCGAACCGTCCTGCGGCTTGCAGCGCACCGCGAAACCGCCCTGGAAGGGCGCCACACTGGCCCAGATGTCGCCGTTGGCCACCACGAAGGTGTCCTTCACCAGCGAACCGTCCGGCCCGAAGATCGTCGCCGCCACGCAATCGCTGTCCGGCACGCGGGTCCGCGAGCGGTCTTCCACCACCGAGGCGAAGTTCCCGTTGTCCAAGGCCACGACATCGCCGCCGAAGCGGGTGGTTTGGTTGCCCGCGGCCACGCCCTCGGTCAGGCGGCCGTTGGCGGAGTCCAGCGCCTTGCTCAGCGGCGTGGGCACCAGCGACGCGATGTCCAGGCTGTAGGTCTGCACCGTGCCGTACCGGCCGTCCGTGAGGCGGTCGAACCCGGTATTCCACCGGTTGCCGCTCTGGAACTCGCTGACCAGGTGCGGCGAAGCCTCGCCGCCAACCATGTAGTTCACGGCGCCGGGGCGGGTGTCGCCCGCCACGCGGCCGGGATTCCCGTTCTGCCGCGAGAGGTTGATCTGGCCCTTGAACGGCTGGCCCGCGTCGGTGTAAAAGCCCTCCACCTGCTTCATCGCGCCGCCCGCAGCCGGCTGGAGGCCCACCACATAGCGCTGGTTGCCGAACGTGCCGTCATCCGCGAACGTGTTGCACTCGATCAAGAACGTGCTGGTGCCCAGTACGCTGGTGTACGGTTCCCAATTCCCCAGCGCGTTGGCTTCCGGTTTGATGACCGGCGTATCCGCCACCAACCGCGTCAGCCCGGCGGATTCGAGACTGCCGACGGCGAAGGTCGAGAACTGCCGGATGGCCACGACCGGGAGCACCTCGAACGTGTCCGGGTTCACGCTTTCCGTGTCGTTGAGCGTGCGCCACGCCACCACCACCTGCCCGCCGCGCCACGCCACCCGCGGGCCGTCGGCGTTGCCCGTCAGGAGTTCCGGCGTTTCCTTTTCGCTCACGTAGAAGGTGCCGCCCACCGCCGTGCCGGTGGCGTCGAACCGCCGGCCCATCACCATGGTGCCAACCGCCGCGGCGTCATACTTGGCGCTGAACACCACCACCACTTTGCCGTCCGCGTCGATGGCGGCGTCGGCCGCTCCCGCCGAGCTGAGCTGCAGGTCGTCCGCCACGGACTTCGAGTACTTCACCGTGCCGTTGGCCCCCAGCACCGTCACCCACGCCTTGTTCGCTCCGTCGTCGGGATCGGTCCCGGTGGCCGCGACCACATACGCGTCCTTGCCGTTGCCGTGGAAACCCGCCCCGTCGCCGCGTCCGCCCGTGCCGGCCAGCGCCTTGCCCGTGGCTTCCGCCAGGTTGATGTTGGTCGACGTCGGATTGCCGGCGTTATCGAACAACCGTACCCTGACGCCCTCCGGCGTGGCAAACCGGATGGCAAAGCCGTCCTTGGTCACTCCTGAACCGTGCCACGCGGTGGACTCCACGGGCACCTGGCTCGCCAGCGTCTCCGCCTTCACCACCGTGCCGGTCGGCGTCACGATCCGGAAAATGGTGTGCGTCGCGCCCGCGTCGCCGCCATACAGGTTGATCAGGTCGTCATTCTGCCGGCTCTCCCCCACGATCAGGATGTTGCCGTTCGAGAGGTAATCCCAGTCGGCAATGCGGATATTGCCGTCGTTGGAAACGGCGTACGCCGAACTCACGCCGCCCAGTACGGCCGCCGCCGGCTGGCCGGTGTTATCCAGCAGTTGGACGGCCGGCACGTCGCCTTTGTTGCCGTCATCGTAAGCGGCAAACGACGCGATCTCGGCGCTCAGACCAAAGGACGTCGATCCCATGCCGATGCCATCGCCAAACAGGTTGGCCTTGATCTTCGGCCCCCAAGTGGGGCCGCCAAACACCGCGCTCTTGTCCGCCCGGAAGAACGAGAGAAACTTCGACTGGATCGAGCCGCCCAGCGCGACCGAGTTGACCTCCGTGTCCGGGGTGATCCACGCCCCGCCCGAATCGAACAGCGTCCACACCGCCTCGATATCGTTCAGGCCGTCGCCATCGTCCTCCCACCCAACGATGACGTTGCCTCCGTTGGCAATGGCCACCCCCAGGCTTTCGGTGTTGCCGTTGTTGATGTTCTGGATTTCCGCCGTCCGGCGATTGACGTAGATGGTGTCCGTCTTGGGCACCAAGCCATTCTCCTCAGGCAAGCCCGGGAGTTGTTGAGCCACGGATCCCAGCGCGCAAACCGCGAGGGTGGCAAGACCAACTTGAGTTTTCATAGAGGATTCCTGTCTACCCAACTGACTGTATTGCTCTGGCTGAACATGGTTTTTTTGCCATCAGCCCAGGCAACGCGCAAGTAAAATCAGTCAGGATCGGTCAAAACCTGCCAGATTCCACTGCGCCATACCCGCCATCCCGCTTCCACGCGTGAGAAAGCCGCACTTCGCTCCGAGCTTCCACTGTCCCTTCCCTTCCCCAAGCCCCACGCCCCAAGACGTGAAAACCCGCCCTAGATCCCCTCTTTACAGCCCGCGGGAATCGGCTTTAATCCATAATGTGACCGCTTTGAACCGACAACATACCC
>CAYYMW010000567.1:0-3522 GCA_964472515.1 uncultured Verrucomicrobiota bacterium
GGATGAACACCCACCACCACCACTTGGGCGTGGGGCCTTCCGCAACGCCCGCGATCTTGTCGGAGATCCAGGCGAAACCCCGTTGGTTCTCCACCAAGGGCTGCCGTTCCAACACGGCGGGCGGATCGGGAAGGGTCTCCAGGAAGCTGGAATGATGCCCGGCGCCCATCAGTGGCCTCCCTTCTGATGGCCAACCGCGGCCTCAGCAGCGGCGGGATGGTGGCCTTCTGCCATCGGATCGCCCTGCACGCGGGCGTACTCGGCCAGGCTCAACGGTTGTTGGTGGTAGTCCGGCATTCGTGGATTGGGGTTGCGTATGCGCGCTCCGTAGGTGACGCGCGGTTTCGTGTAGAGGAAGCCTAGTACTGAGTAGTCGCGCGACTGCTCCTTCACGCGCGACACGCGACTGTGGGGATCGGCCACATCGCCAAACACGATCGCTTCGGCCGGGCAGGCCTGCGCGCAGGCCGGCGTGATCGTACCATCGGGCACGCGCACATCACCGGAGGCGCCCGCCTTGACCTTCTGGGCGATCTTGGCCTGCTCGATCCGTTGCACGCAGAACGTGCATTTCTCCATCACCCCGCGCATGCGCACCGTGACGTCCGGATTCTTGGCCATCTGGACCAAGTCCGGCATGCCTTTGGGCGCCAACGGGCCTTCGTAGAGCCGGTCGAGCGGGCGTTGGTTGTAGTCGAAGTAGTTGAAGCGCCGGACCTTGTACGGACAGTTGTTGGAACAGTACCGCGTGCCCACGCAACGGTTGTACACCATCACGTTGAGGCCCTCCTCGTCGTGTACGGTCGCGTTGACCGGGCAGACGTTCTCGCACGGCGCGTTTTCGCAGTGCTGGCAGAACATCGGCTGGTTCACCACCTGCGGATCGGCCAACTCGGTGTCCTTCGGGTTGACGCTGAAATACCGGTCCAACCGGATCCAATGCATCTCGCGCCCCCGGGCTACCTGGTCTTTGCCCACAATCGGGATATTGTTCTCGCTCTGACAGGCCATGACGCAGGCCGCACAGCCAACGCAGGTGTTCAGGTCCACCGCCATGCCCCACTGGTGGATCCCCTTCATCGTCGGGTCCTTGGAGTGGGGGTGTTGGTAAAGGGCCGCGTCCTTCGGGAGGTGGGCCTCCAAGTCCATGTTTTGAGCGAAGGCAGGGTGCTCGCGGAACTGTTCGAGATTCGCCTCGCGCACAATCGCCCGCCCTTCCATGGCCCAGTGGTCCTGGGTGGTCGAGACCGCCTGCTTGCGGTTAAGCGCCGTTACGCGCGCTCCGGCCGCCGTGTTCAACGCGGCGGAGGTCCGGATCAGATAGGCATTGTACCCGGAGTTCTTCCCCACCCGGCCGGTCTTGGTGCGGCCATACCCCAAGGCCAGTCCAAGCGTGTAATCCGCCTGGCCCGGCTGGATCCATACGGGAGCCTCGATGCTCCGCCCGTCCAGTTCGATCTTGATCGCGGGCACCGACAGCTTGCCCCGCTCCGGGTTCTCGAAATAGACGCCCAGTTCCTTGGCGGTGCGGGCGCTCATCGTCACCACGTTTTCCCAACAAACCTTCGTCATCGGGTCGGGCAACTCCTGAAGCCAGCCGTTGTTGTTGTAGCGGCCGTCATCCGTCGAGTAGTCGCGGTGAAAGATGATGTCGAGGCGCTCCTTGGTGGGGGCAACTCCGGGCCGGTAGGCCTTTGCCAACTCACCCACCTTCGCCCAAACCAGGGCTGCTTCGACCCCGGTTGCTGCGCTGTCAGCCAGGAATCCGTCTCTGAGGAAGCGCTTCCAAGCCACCTCGAAATCGCCCGGGCCAACCAGACTCCTCAACGTCTCACGCACAATCTCATGGGGATTGACATGCTGGAGCTTGCCAATCCGCGCCAGGAACTCCAACTCCGTCATGCCCTCGAAGAGCGGCGAGATGAGCGGTTGCACCCCAACCAGCGTGCCGTCCGCGGTGCGGGCATCCCCCCAGGCCTCCAGGTAGTGTGTGGCCGGCAGTTGCCAGTCGCATAGCGCCGTGGTCTCGTCTTCGTCGTAGGCCAGGCGGATCACGGTGGGGGCCATGCGCTGCACTGCGCTCCATTCGAGGTTCGCGGGGGCGGTGTATACCGGGTTCACCCCTGAGATGACCAGCGTCTGAACCTGCTTTTCGCGCAACGCTTGAGCCAGTGCTTCGAGGCCTTCCCCCTGAGACTCGGACTGCCGCAGCAGTGCCACCGTCTTGCCCTCGCTCCCGAGGGCACGGTTGATGGCTTGGGCCAGGGCATGAACCAGTTCCGGTTGCCGATGCCCCGCCAGCACCACCGCTTCGCCTTTATGGGCCAGCAGGTCGGCCGCGCATTCCTTGATCCACGCGGCGCTGACCCCGGCAGGCAGCGGAATGCCAGCCAGGGTGTCGATCAGATCGGCCGCTTCGGCAGCCGAGGTCTCCCGGAGCACGGTCGCCGCGAGTTGGGCCGCCACCGCGCCCAGTTGACCGGGCGCCACGCGCAGGCGGTGGTCGGCGTTGGCCCCGGTCAGGGACATCAACGACTCCGCCACATACAGCCGGGACATCTCGTCGGTCGCTTTTTCCACCCGGCGTCCGCGGGCAAAGTCCCTGATCATGCGGGCGCTGTCAGGCTCGGTACCGAGGAAATCGTGGTCCAGCGAGAGGATCACCTTGGCGCGGTCCAAGCGATAGTGGAGCGCCAGGCCCGCTCCCCCGTCCCCGCGAATCAGGCCGGCAGTGCGTGCCGGGGTGGTGAAGTCCACCGGTTCGTGAAAGAACCACCTGGCCTGCGGATACTTCGATCGCAGGCTCGCGATCAGCCGTTCCCGCGACAGCGAGTTGCTGGCGCCAAGCAGAAAGGCAAGCCCTTCGCCACGGTTGGCTTCTGCTTTGGCCGCCAACGTGGACAACGCGTCCAGCGCCGCCTCGCGCCGTTCCTGCGTCCCCTTCTTGAGGAAGCGGATGGCTCGGTCGGGATCGTATAGGTTCAGCAGGGAAGCCTGGGCAAAGTGATTGGTGCCCCCCAAACCCAAGGGGTGGCGGGGATTTCCCTCAATCTTGAGCGGCCGGCCATCCAAGGACTTGACGATCAACGCTTGCGCGCCGGCTCGGTCCGGCATGGCCGTCGCGAAATGCTGTGGCACCCCGTGAACATAGCCCTCCGGCATCTTGCCAAACGGATGGATGTTCTCCTCGGGTCGCCGGCAGCCCGTCAGCCCAAAGCCCGCCAGCAGAAATGAGGCGGACATGATCTTGGCGAAGTAGCGCCGGGAAACCGGGTCGTGCCATTCGCTGGCTCCCTGGGGAAACTCCCGCTCCGCCCACTCCCGAAACGCGGGCGTGTCGGCCATTTCGTCAAGACTGCGCCAATAACGCGGCCCGGTGGCGGGCGGAGTTGACATCGGTGGGGGCTGGTTCATCGGTGGCAGGCGGAGCAGTTTTGCGAGGCGTTGACCTTCCAGTCATGGACGAACTTGGTACCCGCTTCCAGTTGCTGCGCCGGGGTGTTGGTCCAGTGCATGTTGAAG
>CAYYMW010000568.1:0-3511 GCA_964472515.1 uncultured Verrucomicrobiota bacterium
CGTCTATGCCCACGCTCCCACCTGCCCCGCCCGCCGACCAACCCAAAGGCATCCCCCTCTGGGCCGCCCTCCTGGGCTTGCTGGCCATCACCCTGGTCTGCCTGGCCGCGGTCGGCGGAGTGTTCTATTACATGCATCGCGAGAATGCCCGGCTGCGCAGTCAGGCCGCCACGTTGGAGGCGGAGAAACAGCGGCACGAGCTGGAACGCCAGCAGGGCGCCGAAGCGGACAAGCTCACCCTCGCGCGCAACCATCAGAACGACCTCCTCACTCAAACCCGCACCGCCACCAACGCCTTGGAACAACTGCTGGGGGAGGTCAACCGCCTCACGGCCGACGCCGACGCGCTCAAGACGAACGAGGAGGGGCAACGCGTGGCGTTGCACCCGGCCTTGGTCGCCCAGGCCCGCGCTTTCTACGAAAAGCAACTGCCCGAACTTCCCGCCACCGAGGGCATCATCACCCGCTTGGAGGGCGCCCGCCGCATCGAACAACAGGTCCTGGCCCAGGCCGGCACCGCCTACGAGCCTGAGGCCGCACTCACGGCGACCGCGCAGAGTGCGACCGCCTTCGCCCAGCAGGAACTCCAAAAACTGGCGCAAACGCGCACGTTCCTGACCTCGCTGATCTCCGAATCGAAAATCAAGTACACGACGGCGAAACTCGGCGCGAGTTCACCGACGCTGGGCGCCACGCTCCAGCACTTGGGGGAGGCGGAAGCCGCTTCGGCGCGCCAGATTCTCGCGGAGAAGACTGCCGAGGCCAAGGAACAAGCCGTTCAAACCCTGGCCAAGGCGGAAGCCCAACGCGTCATTGATGAGGCCAACCGCGAGGCGGCAAAGATCCGCGCCGAGGCCGAGCAGAAGAAGGCCGAAGTCGAACGGGAGCTGGCCCTCAAGAAAGCCGACCAGCAGACCGAGGACGCCAAGACGAAGGTCAAGGTCGAGCAAGCCGCGGACGAGGCCCGCAAAGTGGAGTTGCGCAAGAAGGCCGCCGACCCGAACGTTCAGGCCAAGCTGGCCCCGTTCCTCACCCCCGGCTACTGGCAGCTCACCAGCACCGCGCTGGAGAAGAAGCCGCTCTCCTACACCAAGCTCGTGAACTGCGGCGCGCTCGAACCGACGGCCAAGGGCGGGTCTACCATGGCCACCATAGTCTCGACCGCGACGGACAGGGTGCGGCCGCGCTGGAAGATCAACCCCAAGCTCTACACCCGCTATCCCAGCGAGATCGAACGCATCAAGGAAGCCCAGCAACTCCTCTCCGAACTCGGGCCGATCTTGGTCGAGATGAAACTGCTGGAACCGTGACCCGCGCCCTGGGACGGTTTGCTTCGTGCGGCTCCCCCTGGTCGGCCCATCAGCGTGGCGCGGAGTCTCCCGTTGCCAGTAAACGACAGCCTTCACTCTCTGCCCTTGCGCTCCCGTTCGCTCTTCCTGCCACGGTAGGGTTTCTGAATGCCATCAAGGTCAGCCCTGACGGGCTGGCTCCATCGTTGGGCTCCGCAACCCCGGCCCCGTCGGCTTGGTAGGGCACAATCCGCGCCAGCTCCCCGCCCCAGCGCAACCTCCTGCTCGGCGAAACCCCTCTGCGCCCAGCCGTTGTGGCTGTCCTCGCGGCTCCGCTGTCACGGCTTCTGCCGCTAGTCGCCGCCGGTTCCGGGCTTGACTCCGCCCTGTTCGGCGTCGTCAGCCCTGCGGGCTGGCCCTGTTGTCTTTCGTTCCCCCTGGCAGGCGGGTGTTTCAGCAAGTTGTGAAAACACCCCGCCTCCCAGGGGGAACTGCTCTGGGGAGGTGCCGGGGTGCAACTTTGGAGGAAATTGCCATGCCATTGTGCCAACCGAAACAGCGCTTTTCCCTGGGCCGGGTCGTCATCACGACCCAGGCCCGGGAACTTCTCAATCCCGACGACGCCGACGCTTGTCTGCGCCGCCATGCCTGCGGCGACTGGGGCGAGCTCGGCCCCGAGGATGCGCAGGAGAACGAGCTCTCCCTGCAGGAGGGCTTCCGGCTTCTGTCGGCTTACCAGGATCGGAACGGGACCCGGTTCTGGATCATCACCGAGGCCGACCGGTCCGCCACCACGTTGTTGTTGCCCGAGGAGTATTAGACCACCCGCCGCCGGGGATTCGCCCCGGCGGCCCCTTTAACCTGACAAGGAGAACCCACCATGACCATCTATGAAACCGTTACCGCCCGCATTTTGGATCAACTCGCCGCCGGTCAAGTCCCCTGGCGCAAAACTTGGCGCCTAGGTCTGCCCAAGAGCCTGAGCACCGGCCGCGAGTATCGCGGAATCAACATTCTGATGCTCGGGAGCACGGCCTACACGTCCGCCTACTGGCTCACCTATCGCGAGGCCCAGCGCCAAGGCGGACACGTGCGCAAGGGGGAACGCGCCACCCCGGTTATCTACTGGAAATGGCGCACCCCCGCCGAGCTGGCCCGCCGCGCCGAGCAAACGGGGAAGGCCGACATTGCCCCCTGCGTGCCGTTCGTCAGTGCCGTCTTCAATCTGGAGCAAGTCGAGGGGGTCACTCGGCCCGCCGACGATCTCCAACCCCGCCCCGAGGACCGGCTCCAACTCGCCGAACAGATGCTCGACGTCATGCCGGACAAGCCGGAAATCGTCCATACCCTCACAGCCCAACCCGCCTACAACCCCCGCTTGGACCGCATCACGCTGCCGCACTTGAGCCAGTTCGAGAGCGCGGACGAGTACTACGCTACCCTCTTCCACGAGCTGACCCACAGCACGGGAGCCAGCCGACGCCTGAACCGCTTCGCCGAGGCCGCAGGGGACCGGGTCGAGCAGTATTCTTTCGAGGAGCTGGTTGCCGAGTTCGGCGCCGCGTTCCTTTGCGGCTTCGCGGGCATCGAGAACCCCGGAACCACCGCCCTCCAGGCGAGCTACATCGAGGGGTGGGCGCGGGTGTTCCGGCAGGATAACCGGATGCTGGTGCGCGCGGCTTCCGCCGCCCAACGCGCCGCCGATTACATCCGGGGAAAGGTGGTGGTCGAACCGTCGACCCTCGCCATCCCCGCCGCCATCGGGGAGGCTTGCCATGCGTAGAACCCAACCCAAACAACCACTCGTTTCAGACGATCTGATTGATGCCCTCGAAGCCGTCCCTCGCCTACCTGTGGACGGCCGAACTGCTCGATTACCAAGCAAGCGGCGGGGGGGGCCCGGCCGGGCGCTGGGGAGCACGTCTTCCTGAAGCTGGAGGTCATCCGCCGGTGGCTTGACTACGCGGAGGAGGACTGCGGCCGGGGGTAGACGTCCAGGCTTCCCTTCCATGATGATGGTGGCTCGCTGCCCTGCTTCGGAGAAGCGGAGCAGCGGGCAGTCGCCTCCCCCGCCAAGTCCAACCGCCAGACCTCGCAAACCGTTCCTCCACGGGCAGGCCAGCGAGCCCATTCACGCCCCGCTTTCCACCACCCAGCTGCCACAAATCCACCTGCCGGGGTCCGCTCCGAACGGGGTAACCTCCCACCCCTCGAATCCCCTG
>CAYYMW010000569.1:0-3510 GCA_964472515.1 uncultured Verrucomicrobiota bacterium
TCTCTTGCAGGCGGAAGAAGCCGCTGGCGTTGGTGGTGGCGAGGGTCACGCGGTTGGTGTTGGTGGCCACCCCTTCGACGGGCGCCCAAGCCACGGGATTGAGCGTGGGGGACCATGACAACCTCCAACCCGGCCAGTTGGTGGACCACGAGAGCAGCGTGCCTCCGGCGGTGAACTGAGCCGTGAGCGCAGGCCGGGCCTTCTCCCCCGCGCGAATCTCGGTATCCGGGTCGGGATGCACCGCGTAGTCCACCAGTTTCACCTTGGTCAGGTAGCCAGTAGGCCCCACGACGGGCTTCGCCAGCTCCTCCAGCTTGAACCAGCCCAGATGCCAGCCATCCGGCTTCGAGATGCGGAAGCCGAAGAGGGCCGGGTTTTGCTCCCGGAGCCATCCGGTCGGTGTGGTGCTCCCGCAACTCGGCAACTGGGGATACTCCTCGCACGGACTTGAACCAGTGTAATGCTCACAGATGCCCAGGCCGCTGTGGCGAATCACGGACCCACCCCAGTCCGGCGACGGATTCCACAGCCAATAGACCAACCGTGCTCCTGCCTGGAAGAGTCCCGAGCCATTGGGTTGGATCTGAACACCTGGCGTAACCAAGAGGGTGACCAGAGACGGAATGTCATCCCCATAGACCAACCCGTACATCTCTACCCCCTCCTGAGGGAACAACGCCTCGATGGTATCCCGTTGCCCTTTCATGGGCAGATTGGGGTCGTCGTTCATCATGCAGATCTGCTCCCGCACCACGCTGAGACGCAGGAAATCGGTGGTACCGTTTCCATCCATGTCCACCGGAATTGACCAATTGGTGGTGGATCCGCAATGCGTGATCCACGGAGGTCCGCAATCGATCTGGAACGTGCATTCGCCGCTGGTCTGTTGCGCCCATGTTAACGTGGGGGCTAGGATCAAGGAGAGGAGAAGAAGGTTGGTTTTCATAGCGCGGAGTCACAGAGAAGGAGGCTACTGGGTAACGAGCCCCTGACGAATCAGGACGTAGGCCCAGTTGGCGCTGCTCTGGTTAAGGCCGTTCCCCACAATCCAACCGTTATCGTTCACGTCTTCGGCATGCATAAAGCTCTGGCTTCGCTGGTTCAATGCTGACGACGCCTCATCATCGCAGGGTCCTGGAGGGACCGCAAGCCATTAGCCGGGGGCAAGGTCACGCTCAGCGGAGCCGCAGCCCCCGGCACGGAGCCGCCATTTTCCCAACGGCACCCCGGAGGGTGTGCCACCCCCACCCTTGGGATGCTCGACGCCCCCCTGCGGGTGGGCCAGGGTGCCGACCCAACGTGTCCCTGCCGATAGGGTGGCGGAGTCCCGAAAAGAGAGGGCGTTTTGCCAGGGGCTGCCGCAGGCTTGCAGGCGGAGGCGGATCGAGGCATGATGCCTGTTCGCCGTGGGCGCGAAGCGCCCCGGAACGCACGCAGACCATTCGAACCGTCATTGAGTCATGACCGCAGAAGGACCTTTGTTCGCAGGAACATACACGGCCATCGTCACCCCCTTCCGGAACGGCAAGGTCGATGAATCGGCCCTGCACCAGTTGGTCAAGGCGCAGCTCAAGGCGGGCGTCGATGGCCTCGTGCCGGTGGGCACCACGGGCGAGTCCCCCACCCTGGACTACGAGGAGCATATCCAAGTGGTCCGCTGGGTGGTGGAATGGGTGAAGGGCAAGGCCAAGGTGCTGGCCGGCACCGGCGGCAATTCGACGAAGGAAGCGATCTACCTGACCCAGGCGGCCGAAGAGGCGGGAGCGGACGGTTCGCTCCAAGTCGCCCCGTACTACAACCGGCCCACGCAGGAAGGCCTGTTCCAGCACTTTCACGCCATCGCCCGGGCCACGAAGCTGCCCCTCGTGCTCTACAGTATTCCGAGCCGCTGTGGCGTGGAGATTGCCGTGGACACTGTGCATCGGCTGGCGCACGACAGCGTCAACATCGTCGGAATCAAGGAAGCCGGCGGCAATGCGGACCGGGTCAGCCAGCTCCGCGCGGCGCTGGGTCCTGGGTTCGCGATCCTGAGCGGCGACGACTCCCTGACCCTGCCCTTCATGGCGGTAGGCGCGCAAGGGGTGATCAGTGTCGCCTCGAACGTGATTCCGCGCGAGGTCGCCCACATGGTGCAGGCCTTTCGCAAGGGCAAGCCGGAGCAGGCCTTGAAGCTGCACGACAAGTACTACCCGCTCTTCAAGGACCTGTTCGTGGAGACCAACCCCACGCCCGTCAAGGCGGCGTTGGCCATGCTGGGCCTGATGGACGAAGAAGTGCGGCTGCCGTTGGTGCCGCTGAGCCCCGCCGGGCGCGCCCGCTTGCGGGCCAGCATGGAAGCCTGCGGCTTGCTCAAGGCCCGCGCCTGAGCGGCGCGGAAGCCGATCCCCCCAACCGATTTCCTATGCTTAAGCTACACATCCACGGCTGCAAGGGCCGCATGGGCCAGATGCTGGTCGCCTGCGCCGGCCGCCAACCCCAACTCGAAGTCGTCGCCCAGACCGATCTGGGGATTGACGCCCGGCCGCTGATCGACCTGGCGGACGTGGTGATCGATTTCAGCGAGCACTCCGCCACCGGGCCGCTCGCCACCCTGTGTGCCGAGCACGGCAAGGCGCTGGTCATCGGCACCACCGGCCACACCGACCCCGAGAAGGAGTTGATCCGGGCGGTGGCCTCGCGCATCCCGATGGTGTGGGCCTCGAACTATTCGCTGGGCGTCAACGCGCTCTACTGGCTGGCGCGCAAAGCCGCCGAGATTCTGGGCGCCGGCTTCGACATCGAGATCGTCGAGATGCACCATCGGTTCAAGAAGGACGCGCCCAGCGGGACCGCCATGACGCTGGCGGAAGTGCTGGCAGACGCCCGCCAGCTGGAGCTGGCCAAGGCCCTCAAGCACGGCCGGGCCGGCTTGACCGGCGAGCGCACGCCGTCGGAAATCGGCATGCACGCGCTGCGCGGGGGCGATGTTGTCGGCGACCACACCGTGATTTTCTCCGCCCTCGGGGAGCGGGTCGAACTCGCCCACAAGGCCTCGAGCCGCGAGACCTTTGCCAACGGGGCGCTGCGCGCCGCCGAGTGGGTGGTGCGCCAGAAGCCCGGCATCTACGACATGCGGGACGTGCTCGGGCTGCAGTAATCCGCCGCCGGCCATGATTGCCGCGCCCGCCAGCCCGGACTGGGCTTATGTCGCCCTCGGAGCGAACCTGGGCGATCCGCCGCGGCAGATCCTGGCCGCGCTCGATCAACTCGAATCCCTCAGCGCCGCGCCCCTGCGCCGCTCTTCCCTTTGGCAAAGCACCCCGGTGGATTGCCCCGCCGGATCGCCGCGGTTCGTCAACGCCATGGCCGGATTGCTGCCCCAGCCGGGAACCACGCCCGAATCGCTGCTGGCCCAATTGCAGGCGCTCGAAGTCCGGTTCGGACGCCGTCCCAAGGCCATGCTCAACGAGCCCCGGCCGCTGGACTTGGACCTGATCGCCTTTGGCCGGGAGCTGCGGCACACCCCCACGC
>CAYYMW010000570.1:0-3499 GCA_964472515.1 uncultured Verrucomicrobiota bacterium
CCCCAGTTGACTCTCCCCCTCCATCTGTCCCACCAACTCCAGCGCCTGGGGCAAGGTCACCCCTTGCTGCAACATCAGCCGCATCGTGCCCGCGAACTGCGCCACGTGGAATTCCCGGAACCCCGGCATCCGCCATTGAATCCAGTCGCGCCAAGCCGGTACCAGCACCGCCAGCCCCATCAAAACCACCGCCCCCGCGATCCAGATCACCGGCACCCAGATCGCGTGGACCGCGTCCGGCGCCTTCGGCAGGTTGGAATCCAGGAAAGCGTTCCGGGCCGCGTGAAACAGCCACTGAAACACGCCGGACAGGATCAGGGCCGCTCCCAGCACCAGCGCCGGGTACACCAGCATCCCCTTCAGCCGCAGCCAGAGCGAGTGCCGCTGCTGGTAATAATCGGCCAGCATCACCAACACCCCCGGCAGGTCGTTCGCCTTGGCTCCCAAACCCATAAGCTCCACGTACAGCCGGGGCAGTTGCCGGCGGGGCAGGGCCTCGCGCAGCGGCGTTCCTCCCGCCAGATCCGCATTCAGCCTCTCCAACTCCCCGCGCAGCGGGCCCACCTGCATCTCGGCGCACAATTGCCGCAGCGCCCCCTCCAAGGGTATCCCCGACTGGAGCATCCCCGCCAACTGGCGGTTCAGAAAGGCAAATTCGTCCATTTTCATGCGCCAAATACGCGTTCGTATTCTGCTTGGTTTGACCAGCCCCGCGCCACAAGCTCACGCCCCGATTCCGCCAGGCTCCGTCCCACCTCGATCGCCTCCGCTCCCCGCTCGCGCAGCTTCCCCCTCAACTCCGCGTCCACCCGCACCCATTCCTGCACCGGCGCTCGTCCCCGGTACCCCGTGCCCAGGCAACGCGGGCATCCCTTGCCCGCGCACTCCCCGCATAACCTTCTCAGCAGGCGTTGGTTCAACACCATCTCCAGGGCCGAAATCACCGCCAACCGGTCCGGGCACATGTTGGTCAGCCGCTCGAACACCCCCCGGCACGACCCCGCGTGCAGCGTCGAAATCACCAGGTGCCCGGTCAGCGCCGCCCGCACCGCCAACCCCGCCGTCTCCGCATCGCGGATCTCCCCCAACGCCAGCACCTGCGGGTCTTGCCGCAGCAGGTGCCGGGCGGCCACCGCGAAGCTCAATCCTCTCGCCTCGCACACCTCCGTCTGCATCAGGCCCGGCAACACCTGCTCCACCGGATCCTCGATCGTGATAATGTGCCGCCCCCCCAGCCCCGCCAGGTACTTGAGACACGCGTAGATCGTCGTGGTCTTGCCGCTGCCCGCCGGGCCGGTCAACAGCACCAACCCGGTCCCCTGGCGCAGGCACTGTTGCAGCGCCTTCACTGCCTCCCCGGGCAGGCCCGCTTCCTCCAGGGTCGGCGCCTGCGTCTGCACAAACAGCCGCAGCACGATCTTCTCGCCCGTGACCGTCGGATACGTCGCCACCCGGATGTCCTGGGCGCTCCCCAGCTCGGCGTGGTCGATTCTCCCGTCCTGCGGCAACAATTCCTGATACGTCTTTAGCTTCGCCAGGTACTTGATCCGCCCAAACACCCGCTCCGCCAGGTCCCGCCCCAGTCCTTCCTGGGGCGTCATCACCCCGTCCAGCCGGAACGCCACTTGCGCGCCCTCCGGCCCCATCTGCAGGTGGATATCGCTCGCCCCGGCCTGTTCCGCCCGCGCCGCCAGCCGCGCCAGCACTTCCGGAGCATCGTTGGTTTCCGTCATGCCCATTTCCTATTGGACCGCCCCCACCCCCCGATGTCACGTCCGGACAGCACCTTCCAACCGGCACGTCAACCCACTCCAGCCCGCCATTTGACAGCACGCCTCATGGCATCTATTAGTGTGTGCCATGACAACGACGGTGTCGGAAATGGATACGATTGTGACGGTGACCCAGGCGGCCGCCGTGGAAGCCCTGCGCATGCTCGCCCGCGAGCGCAACCCCTCCGCCCAGGGCCTGCGCCTTTTCGTCGAGCAAGGCGGCTGCTCCGGCCTCCAATATGGCATGGTCTTCGATGCCCCCCGCGCCGCCGATCTCGTCAGCGAACAGCACGGCCTCAAGATCTTCGTGGATGCCTCCAGCACCCGCCACCTTCAGGGCACCGTCATCGACTACTCCGACGACCTGAACGACACCGGCTTCAAGCTCCGCAACCCCAACGCCCGCAGCTCCTGCGGCTGCGGCAAGTCCTTCGAGACCTGACGCCAGTACGCTCTGTACCCCCTAGCCATCCGCCGCCCCACGGGGCTTGCGGTGGCTAGGCCATATTGGGCTCATCAGTTCGCCTGCGTCGGGCTCCTCGGATCCGGCCCCGATGGGAGCTGCCGCCAGCAGTCATGCCTGCCGGAGGCAGGCAGAGCCATTAGCCGGTGGGAACCGTAGCGCGCCCACCGATTGAGGGTGCCGCCGATCTCGCCGTGCGCAGCACCGCCCCGGAGGGGGGCGCGGAGATGTGCTTTGGGAGAGATGGAGATCTTTGCCGCCGGGACCGCCGTCCTCGCCGTGCTCCTCCACCTTCACCGAAGACCCTCCCGCCATGCTGGGCTCGGCGCGGTGTACGCTATCCTGCCGTCCGAGCAGCAAACCCCGTTGCCTTCGGTCATTCCTCAGCGTTGCGATACCCCGCCCCACACGGGGACTCGGACGCAGCTGTGTCGGGCTCCCCCTGATCCGGCTCCGGCGGAACCGACATCTCGCAGTCGGCGGGAAACACAGCACCGCCTTGGCATGCCTGCCGGAGGTAGGCAGAGCCATTAGCCGGTGGGAAGCGTAGCGCGCCCACCGGTTGAAAGCCGTTCAATTGCCCGGCGCGCCCCGGAGGGGCGCGGAGCATCCCGGCACACCCTTCGGGGTGCCTTGGGAATATCGAGGGCCTCCTACCGGGGGCCGCCGTCCCGCTGCGCGAGACCTTGCCCCCGGCTTCTTCCGCCTCCAAGAGGCGCCCTAAGGCTTGGGGAGTGCGCCCCCTCGTCAGACACCCCCTTGCCCATCTCAGTGCCCGCCTGTGGAGTGCGCCGGCAAAGCGCAACGGCGACGGCCCTATGGCCCTCCTCCTTCTCCCGCCGTTCTGACAAACGGTTCTGCGCCGCGCTTGTCACCACCCCCACCGATCAGTCGTGGCTTGGTGCCTTCCACCCGCTCTTCCCTCAACCGAGTCCACGGAGTCTACCGGCCTCTCGCCGCTCCTCCTGGCCCCTTCCATGCTCCTTCCCGAGAGCCCGCAGCGGCCTGGACAGGTCTGGACCCAAGACGGCGGCGGACACTACGAATCGCCGTCGCTGTTCTCCTTTGCCCCGGTGACTCGGCAAGCCGTGGCGGACCGCCTCTGACCGGCTCGCCCGCCGGTTATCTGCAAATAGCGGCAAATAGCAGCAAAATCAGCGCGGCCACGTTCCCCATCCACCCCACGACCAACCCGCATGTGCAAACAACCGCCACAATCCGCAAACCCCATTCCCGTCTTTGTGTTCTATGCGTTCTTTGCGGT
>CAYYMW010000571.1:0-3448 GCA_964472515.1 uncultured Verrucomicrobiota bacterium
GGCTGGGCCTCCAGCCAGGTCTGCAAGTCCTGGTGCAACGTCTCCTGTTGCTTGAGGTTGGCGGCCACCAGGACGAGCGGTCGTTGCAGCCATAGGCCGCCCAGGCTCGCCGCCAGAAAGGGCACGGCCGCCGGACAGACCTCCTCGCAGGCGCAAAACACCCCCCGCTCCAGACGTTCGCGGAGGGATCCGAGCGTCGGAGCTGTCAAGGCGGACTCAACCAAGTCCGCCACCGCCGCGTTGGCTGCGGCTGCACTCAACCCGCGTCAACTTCGCAGGCGAACGGGGCGGCGTCAATGCGCGGTCGGGGAAGGGTTTCCGCGCCACGCGTGGTAAGGGGCCGAAATAGCGGGGTCGTTAAGACTCGCTCCTGGCGCTGCTCATTGCAGCAAATGTCCCATGGGGATGGCCCACAAGCGCTCCTCCAGTTTCACCGCCTCCTTCCCGTTGTAGGCCAGCACCGCGGCGACGCAGGCGGGCGTTCGCTCCAGAAAAGCACGCAAACCAGAGAGGTCACTCTCGCTCCAGCGGGTGGCGGCTTTGACCTCGAGGGCGACGATTCTCCGCCCGGCCTCAATCACCAGATCCACCTCGTGGCGGCCGTGTTCGTGCCAGTAGCTCAGGCGGGCGTCAGGCAGGTGGGCTTCCAGCAGGGCCGTGACGTTCTGCACCAGGTAGGTCTCAAACAGGGCACCTCGCTGCAGATCGTCCCGCCCCGGTTCGAGCGTCGTGATGTCGGCCAGGTGCGCCGCCAGACCGCTGTCGGTGAAATGGAGCTTCGGGGCCTTGACCAACCGCAGACTGCGATTGCCGAAGAACGGCGGCAGCCGGCGGATAAGGAAGGAGGTTTCGAGCAGGTTAAGATAGCGTCCGGCCGTCACTGCATTGAGTTTCGCGTCCCGCGCCAGCGTGCTGATCACCAACATCTGGCCGGTGCGGAGGGCGGCCAGTTGCACCAAGGTGCGAAAGGCGATCAGGTCCGTAATCTGCGAAAGCTGCCGCACATCCCTTTCCACGTAGGTCTGGGTGTAGCCGCGAAACCACTCATCGCCGCCGTCGGCTGGTCCCAGGCAGGCCGGTGGCAGGCCGCCCCGCAAGACTTCCTGCTCCGTGATCGGGTCCGCTTTGCCGGTTGGCAGGGCAGGCGACTGGATGAACTTGAGAAGGAACGGTTCCACGGCAGTGGCTTGCCGCTGTTCCCGGCGGGTCATCGGGTGCAGGGTGAAATAGGAAGCACGTCCCGCCAGGGTTTCGGAAACGTGCCCCAGCAAAGCCAGGTTGGCCGACCCCGAGAGCACAAAGCGGCCTGGCCGCCGTTGCTCGTCCACACTCTGCTTCAGGGCCAGGAGCAGTTCCGGGCAGCGCTGCACTTCATCGAGGATCGCGGCACCTTCCAGCAGCGCCTCCGGATTGGCCCGCGCTCCCGCGAGGGTGGCGAAATCGTCGAGCGTGCGGTACGCCCGGCCACGGGCCAAGCCAGGCTCATTCCGAAGCAGGGTGCTCTTGCCGGTTTGGCGCAGTCCGGACAGCACCACCACCGGCAGCCGTCCCAACGCCCGAACCAGCCTTGGCGTGATTTCGCGCGGAAAGTAGTCTGTCATAGTACAACATGCTATAGTGGCAATATGACACTACGTCAAGTAGCATGTTGTGGTCACCATGGGAAGCGAAACACCGCCAACCGGCCTGGATGCAGCCACCGCGATAACTACTCCGACGCCGTCAAGGCAGGGAAGAGAAGGCCCGGTTCAGGAAGGTCTGCAACTCGTTGAAGGCGGGTGAAGACCAGTCGATCCACCCCTTCTGCGCCGCGATGCCCAGCAGCAGATCGGGTGGCTTTTGCGCCGCCAGCCACGCACGGACCTTGGCCTTGGAACGCTCCGCATGGGTATGATCAGGCAGCGCCGGGGTAAGCCCGTCCCGACATCTGAAGAAGCTGTCGATACAGGAGTCGAGCGTGCCCGTCGAGAGCGACTCCAGCACCAAATCCTCCAAGGCCCCCGGCTTGTCGTTTCCGGGCATGACGAAAGTCTCGACGCGGACATTGCAGATGGGAGGCGGCTTCGCCCTGGCCTGCTCGCGGATGGCCTCGGCGAAGGCCTCGATGCTCTGTTTGGCTCCGCGCGGGTTGTCATCGGCGTCGCGGGTCAGCACCAGGGCTTTGACCAAGGCAAAACCGGACTGATCGACGAGAGTCTTGGCAATGTCCGAGAGGTTGCCAACGCCGCCGCAACTGAGCACCTGCACATCACGGATGCCCGTGTTCTTGAGCAGCGCCGTGAAGAAGTGCACTTCTTCGAGCCCCTCGCCAATCAGGAGGTGGGGTTTGCTGATTACGGTCTGCTTCATGGGAGATGGGTGGAGTTACCGAATCTCGAAATTGCTCTCCAACGAGATCCGGAGAGTCTCCTTGGTATATGTGGTCACGTTGATCTCCCCATTCAGGTCTTCCAACCTGTGCAAGGCAAAGTCGTAGTCGGGCGTTTCCGCAAAAGCCTCGTGGGCGGCGCGGATGCACTCGTAGCTGTGCGTGGTGGCAAACACCTGGATGTTCTCTTGGGCGGCCAGATGCGCTACCCCGCGCCAAACCTCCGTGAGGGTGGAGTAGTGCAGCCCGTTCTCGAATTCGTCGATGAGCATCACCCGCTTGCCGGAAGCGATGAGCTGACAGTACATGGAGAGCAACCGGTTGAAGCCTTGGCCGAGATGGCTTGCCGGGATCCGCTCCTTGAGCCCGACATCGATGTAGAGTCGCTTCGTGCCAAAGGGCTCCAAGGAACGGATGCTCTTTAGCCGTGGCTCTATCCTCACCAGCAGATCTTCGACCCGCCTCTCACCATCCGCCTTGAGTGCAGCCTGATCGTAGTGTTGTCGAATCGCATCGGGTTCCTCCGGAAACACCGAAATGGACAGTGCGCCCCACGTTCTCAAGGACTTCGGGGGTTGAGGCATCATCGAGTCGCGCGCCGGATCAGAAGGCCGGTAAATCTCACCGAGGTCGGGACCGTTCACGCCGAGTCGGTCAGCATGACCCATCTTGAAGTGCTTGATGGGTGCCCCCCCAAGTGAGAGCGCGATGCCATGTTGAGAATGCTCTGGTGAACTGGCGATTACCGCTGCCCAGACGCTGGTATCCAGGCCACAATACAGCCATCGCCAGTAATCGTTTGCCGGCTGATTCAGATTGCCTGACCTCCGGAACACCCCGGGCAACTTCTCCGCCTCCAAGACCGGGTTAAGCAACAAATACAGCGCCTCCAACACCCCGGTCTTGCCGGTGTTGTTCTTGCCGGCGAGGAGGTTGACGCGCTTCAACTCCGGGAAGCTCAGCTCCCGGAACCGTTTGAAATTGCGAATGGTGAGCGATCTGAGCATGGGCGCATGCTGCCACAATCCCGGCCCCCGCGCCACCACCACCCGGATGGTCTCCCCGGAGGAGGAAGCCTTT
>CAYYMW010000572.1:0-3425 GCA_964472515.1 uncultured Verrucomicrobiota bacterium
GAATCGGCCCGCGCCGGGACAGCGGCCCGGTGGTTTGGCTGGCTGGGCGTGCTGGTCGTGGCGGTTTTGGTGGCGGGCTGCGCCAGTTACCGGCTGGGTCCGTCGAACGGCACCACCGCGGGCCAGAAGTCGATCCAGATCAATCCGTTTGTGAACCGGACGGTCGAGCCCCGGCTGGCCGAGACCTTCATGTCGGTGTTGCGCCGGCAACTGCAGCAGGACGGCACCTACACGCTGGACACCCATGGCGAGGCGGACATTGTGGTGGACGGCGTGATCCTGGAGTTCGAGCGCGAGGGGGTCACGTTCCAGCCCGACGATGTGATCTCCCCCCGGGACATCGACATCCGCGTCTCGATTCAACTCACCGCCACCGAACGGGCGACGGGGAAGGTGATTTTCGACGAATCGGTGAGCGGCCGGACGCCCATGCGCATCGGACGCGACCTGCCGAGCGCCGAACGGCACGCGCTGCCCCTGCTGGCGGCGGACTGGGCGCAGAAAGCCAAGTCCCGGCTGGTGGACGGCTCGTGGTAAGGCTCGCCCCGGCCGGGCGGGCAGCGCACTTTCTGCTTTGGGCGGCCAGAGTCTCCGCGTAAGCTCCCCGCATGGAACCGGCAACTCGTGTGGCCGTGATCGGCACCGGCGCCCTCGGCAAGGAGCACGCCCGGATTTACGCCAGCCTCGCCGCCGCCGGCAAGGTGGTGTTGACGGGGGTCTTCGATGCCAGCGCGGACGCGGCGCGCAAGGTGGCCGAGCGGCACGGCGTCCAAGCGTTTGCCACCCTGGGGGAGGCGCTCGCCACGGCGGAGGCTTTCAGCGTGGTCACGCCGACCACCACCCATTTTGACCTGGCGCGGCAGCTCCTGGCGCAGCGGAAGCATGTGCTGGTGGAGAAGCCGATGGTCGACAAGGTGGCCCAGGCCACGGAATTGGTCGCGCTGGCGCGGCAGCAGCGCTGCGTGCTGCAGGTGGGACACGTGGAACGCTTCAACCCGGTCTTCCAGTACCTGCAGAAGGCCGCGCCTCAGCCCCGGTTCATCGAGGCCCACCGACTCTCCCCGTACCCCGCCCGCAGCACGGACATCGGGGTGGTGCTCGACCTCATGATCCATGACCTGGACGTGGTGCTGGCTTTCGTGGGCTCGCCGGTGGTGGCGGTGGACGCGGTGGGCATCCCGGTGCTGAGCCGGAGCGAGGACATTGCCAATGCCCGGTTGCGCTTCGCCAACGGGTGTGTGGCCAACCTCACGGCGAGCCGCGTCAGCCCGGAACGGGTGCGGAAAATCCGCGTGTTCAGCGGCGGCCCGGCCCCGTGTTACATCTCGCTCGATTACCGGGCGCAGGAAGGTTTCCTCTACCGCCTGGCGGGCGAACACGAAGCCGAGAGTTCCTTCTTCCAAAAGATTCTGGCCGCCAAGGGGCTGGCAGGCAAGGATGCCACCATTGTGAGCCAGTTTGCGGGCCGCCGGATCGTGCGCGAACCGGTGCCGATCACCAAGGACGAACCGTTGAAGCTCGAGCTCGAGAGTTTCGTGAACTGCGTGGCGAGACACACTGCGCCGTTGGTCAGTGGGGAAGCCGCCAAGATGGCGCTGGACGTGGCGTTCGAGATCAACCGCCAGATCACGGCGGGGCTGGCCACGGTCGATACGGCGTCGTTGCGCAACCTGTAGCCCCCCCTTGTCGTCCCATGAGTGGAGCGCCCGCTGAACCTCCCATCCTGCGGCAGTGCATGGTGATCGCTGGCGAGATCAGCGGCGACCTGCTGGCCGCGGACCTTGTTGCCGGGATGCGCGCCGAAGCGCGCGCCCGAGGCAGGGTTGAACCGGTCTTTTTCGGCGCCGGGGGAGACGCCCTGGCCCAGGCGGGCACCGAGATCGTGCTCGACCTGCCGCGCCACGCGGTCGTCGGCTTGTGGGAGGTCTTCAAAAGCCTGGGGAAGTTCCGCCGTTTCTTCAGCCAACTACTCGAACTGGCGTGCGCCCGGCAACCCGAGGTGATCGTCCTCGTGGACTTTTCAGGCTTCAACCGGCGCTTCGCCGCCGCCTTGCGCCAGCGGTTGAAGCAGAATCCAGCAGGCACGTGGCGTCCCCGGATTGTGCAGTACGTGAGCCCACAGGTCTGGGCCTCGCGGCCAAGCCGGGCGGAGTCGATGGCGCGCGACCTCGATCTCCTGATCTGTCTTTTTCCCTTTGAAAAGGAGTGGTACGCGCAGCGGTATCCGCAGTTCCGGGTGGAATGGGCGGGGCATCCGCTGATCGACCGGGTGCGCCAGGCCCCGGCCGGGGACAAGCCGCCCGGACCGGCGCAGGTGCTACTGCTGCCGGGAAGCCGTCTGGCCGAGTTGGAACGCCACCTGCCGGTGATGTTGGAAGCAGTGCGCTTGCTCCGGAAGGAACAGGCCATCCGGGTTCGCATGGTGGTGCCGAGACAGGACCTGGCCGAGACCGCGCGGAGACATCTGGCGGGCGACAGGGAGGTCGAGCTGCAAGTCGGCGGGCTTAACGAGGCGCTGGCCGAGGCAACCGTCGCCCTGGCCTCGACGGGCACGGTGACCCTGGAATGCGGCTTGATGGAGGTCCCCACCGTGGCGCTCTACAAGACGTCGTGGCTGACCTTCCAGTTGGCAATCCGCCTGGTG
This sequence comes from uncultured Verrucomicrobiota bacterium, assembly GCA_964472515.1. Lineage (GTDB taxonomy): Bacteria > Verrucomicrobiota > Verrucomicrobiia > Limisphaerales > J093 > CAYYMW01. The sequence continues at coordinate 2,645 of CAYYMW010000572.1, forward strand.
TCGATTCGTTTCGCCGCCATGCCCAACCTCATTCTGGATCGCCTGGTTTACCCCGAGTTTCTCCAAGAGGAGGCCACCCCGCCACGGCTGGCGGAGGCGGCCGCCCGGCTCCTCTCCTCGGAAACCGAACGCGAGCAAATCCGCGTGCAACTCCGCGAGGTCCGACACCGGTTGGGCGAACCCGGGGCGAGCCGCCGCGCCGCCCGGTTGATCCTCGAGCTGCCGGGGCAAGCCTGAGCCGCGTCAGGCCCCGCGCGGGCGGAAAACCGTTGTCGTGGCACGGCGCTTGGGGGATAACCGTGGCATGCTGTATCTGTACGCGGCGTTGATCGGACTGGTGAGCGGTGTGGCGAGCGGTCTCTTTGGGGTCGGCGGCGGCATTGTGATGGTGCCTGCGATGGTGCTGCTGCTCAAGGTGGATGTGAAAGTGGCGATCGGCACTTCCCTGGCGGTGATCATCCCGACCGCGCTCTCCGGCGCGTTCAAGCACAGCCAACTGGGGCAGATCAACTGGCGGCTGGCGGCCAGCCTGATTCCGCTGGCGATGGCGGGCGGTTTTGCCGGGGCTTGGTTGACCAAGCACATCGCCGCCGAGAATCTGAAACGCGCGTTCGGGGGCTTTCTCGTCCTGGTGGGATTGCGCCTGTTCTTCCTGAAGTAGAGGCGGCGGCGGACGCGGAGGCGAGCCTTGGCCGGCTATTGCGATCCAGGGCGCTCTGTGCGACAAGTGAGCCTTGGCATGCAACCGAACGGATCGCACAAAGGGCAGACGGGAGCGGAA
>CAYYMW010000573.1:0-3408 GCA_964472515.1 uncultured Verrucomicrobiota bacterium
CCTCCAAAAACCCTTCACCGCCGATGCCCTCGGCCGCAAAGTCCGCGAGGTGCTGAACCTTCCGTCACCTCCTTAGTATGCCGACCACAGAACAGCGCGGTGAGGTCCGGCGGGAGCGCTGGCGGACGTGGGTGCGCGCCGGTCTGAGACGGGCGCGGCTTTGCGCGGGCGCGGCGCTGGTATGGCGGGCCGGCTGGTTGCTCGGTCTGGGAGCGGTGGTCCCCGCGCCCGTGCCGATGGAGCGGGAGGCCCCCTGGCGGATTGCCGACTTCGCGGCGGACGCGGGGGTGGCGCGCCGCATGGTTTTCGACGTGGCGTTTCAGACCAACCACACGGCCTGGTTCGCGGTCTCCGACGGCCTGCACCGCTACGACGGCTACCAGTGGCGGCGCTTCACGGCCACCAATGGGTTGCCCACCAGCTTCGTCCGGACCGTCACCGTGACGCGGGATGGCGCCGTCTGGATCGGCACGGACAAGGGGGCCGGGGTCTTCGACGGCGTCACCTTCGACCGGCGGGGCACGGAGGGGAAGCTCGCCGGCCCGAACGTGCGGCGGATCGTGGAGACGACCGACGGTTCACTCTGGTTCTGCTGCGACCGCTGGCCGGACGCCACCACCTCGGGAGGCCTTACCCGCCTGCGAGGCGGCGAATTTCGCAACTTCGGCGTCGCGGACGGCCTGGCTTCGGATCACCTGCTGGGGTTGTTCGAGCAAAGCAACGGGCGGCTCATCGCCTTGACCACCTCGGGGCCGGTGGTGCTCGCCGGTGAGCGGTGGACACCGTTGCCCGACCCCGGCTACCCGGTGAAGGATCACACTTGGAACCTGTGTGAGTCCGCGGATGGCCGTGTGTTTGCCCAGGGGTTCACCGCCACGCTCACGCTGGCCGACGGACGCTGGCAAACCTGCGGCGGGCCGCGGGGCCTGGGGATGTCCCCCCTCTGTGCGACCCGCGACGGCGCCATCGTCCAGGGATTCCAAAGCTCCTCCAGCAAGGTCTGGTTTTCCCGCTGGAACGGGAAGGAATTTGTGCGGGCTTCCGCGGATGTCTCAGGCGAAGCCTTTGAGCTGCATGTGCTTCGGCAGGCGCCGGATGGTTCGGTTTGGGCGGTGGGCCGGGGCACCATCCTCCGCTGGGAGTACCTGCCAGGGCCGTGGACCTGGCTGCCGGACCTGCCGTCGCCCGCCTTCGAGGACCGGCGGGGCCGTCTGTGGTTTGGCGACCACGCGGCAGTGGCTTATCAGGAAGGGGGCCTGACACACCGGGTCCAAGGCATGCGCGCGCCGCTGATTCAGGATGGAGAAGGCCGGATTTGGGGGCGCGGTCCCGAAGCGGCGCTGTGCTGGACGGAGGGACGGACGGAGGCCATCCCGGAGGCCGCCTGCGGCATGCGCACCATGCAGGGGGGAGTCAAGGATGCGGCGGGCGAAGTCTGGCTCTTCGGAAAGGACCCGCGCGGGCGGGCCGTCCTGGCCAGGCATCATCCCGCCGGATGGCAAGTGTTTGGGCCGTCCGTCTTCGGCGACCGCTGGATCGTCTCGGTGGAAGCGGATTCGCGCCGTGGCCTTTGGTTGGTCTTGGCGGAGGCGGACTCCGTCGCCTACGAAATCTATGGGGCGACCGAGGCGGGAGTCAAACCGGTGGAGCTGGCCGGCCCCAAGCCCTCCGTCCATCTGCCCCGCCTCTGTGTCAGCCGCAGTCACTTGTATTGTTTCGGCTACAGCGGCTTGTGGGAAGCGCCGTTGGCGGAGAGACTGAGTTTCACCCGGCGGTCGGAGGCGGGCGCGACGGTCTTCACCCAGGGCCTCTCCATTGGGGATGTCACCGCCTTTGTGTCGCAGGAGGGGCTCGACGGAAACGCCTCCGTTTTGGTCGGACGCCTGCCGTCCTGGTTCCGTTACCCGCTAGCCTACGGCGAATCGATGTGGCTCGGCGAGAGCGGGTGGCTGATGGTCGCGGATGGCGCCCGGTTCGCGCTCTGGCAGACGCGGGACTGGAACAGCGCCACGTTCGTCAACCTTCCCACGGAGGCGGCGATCACCGGGATGTTGCGCAGCGCCGACGGGGCCTACTGGATAGGGACCCCGCACGGCGTGCTGTGCCTGCAACCGGGAAGCGCCCGTCCGGAGACGGTGCTGGCAGGCCCGGCGACACTGCCGGTGGGAAGCCCCTTGGAGGCGAGGGTCAGAGGGGTGGCTCCGTTTGCCCCCCAATCCCGCCTGCATCGCTACTCGTACGCGTGGCGCATCGACGGGGGCGCCTGGTCGGATTACGGGGACTGGCCGGAACACGGCCTTTCGCTCGCCGGGGTGCGCGCCGGAGGCCATCTCCTCGAAGCCCGCGCCCGCGATGGCTTGGGCAACGAGGATCCCACCCCCGCCCGCCTGGCCTTTCAAGTCCTGCCGGTGCCGATCCAGGATCGGGTTTGGTTCCGGCCCGCGGTGACGGGGCTTGGGGCGGTGTTTGCCGCGCTGAGCCTGGCGCTCTTTGGCGCCACCCGCCGTCTGCGGCGTCATGCGCACGATCTGGAAGCGCAGGTTCAGGCGCGCACGGCTGAGCTGCGCCGGGATATCGTGCGGCGGGAGGAAGTCGAACGCAACCTGCGCGAGAGCGAAGAGAAGTACCGGGCGTTGGTGGAGAATGGCGGCGAAGGCATCTTCGTGGTCCAGAACGACCGGATCGCTTACGTGAACGCCAAGGGCATGGGCCTCCTGGGCCATTCCTTCGAGGTCCTGACCTCTCGTCCGCTCCTGGATTTCATCCATCCCGAGGATGGCCCCATGGTGCTCGAGCGTTCGCTTCAGCGCCAGCGCGGGCTTTGTCCCCCAGCCCACTATCCCTTCAGAATGCTCTCCGCGACCGGAAGCACTGTGTGGGTTGAGTTGAGTTCGGTGATGATCGTCTGGAACGGGGGGCCGGCCACCCTCAACTTCGTCGCCGACATCACCGAGCGCAGGCAGGCGGAGGCGGAGCGGGAGCGCCTCATGCTCGCCATCGAACAAGCGGCCGAGATCATCGTCATCACCGACGCCGCGGGGAACATCCAGTACGCCAACCGGGCCTTCGAGCGGATTACCGGCTACTCCCTGGCCGAGGCGCTGGGCCGCAACCCGCGGCTCCTCAAGAGCGGGGAGCACGACGCCGCGTTCTACCGGCAGATGTGGCGCGTCCTCACGCAGGGCCGGACGTGGAGCGGCCGGCTGGTAAACCGGCGGAAGAACGGCTCCCTCTACACGGAGGAGGCCACCATCAGCCCGGTGTTGGACGCGTCGGGGAGAACCGTTCACTACGTCGCCACCAAGCGCGACATCACGGAGGAAATCAAGCTGCAGGGTCAATTATTGCAGGCGCAGAAGATGGACTCGGTGGGGCGGCTGGCGGGGGGGGTGGCGCACGATTTCAACA
>CAYYMW010000574.1:0-3349 GCA_964472515.1 uncultured Verrucomicrobiota bacterium
GGGTTGAGGGTGATTCTCACGGAGGAAACGGACTGGATCGGTGGACAGGTTTCCCAGCAAGGAGTCCCGCCGGACGAGCATCCGTGGATCGAGAGCTTCGGTTGCACGCGGGATTACCGCCGTTTTCGCGACGGGGTGCGGGCGTACTACCGGGAGCATTTCCCACTGACGGCGAACGCGCGGGCGAACGCACGGTTGAATCCCGGGAATGGCTGGGTTTCGCGCATCTGCCATGAGCCGAGGGTGGCGGTGGCGGTGTTGTGGGAGATGCTGGCCCCCTATTGCGCCGGACAGCACATCCGGGTGTTGCTGCGGCATCGCGCGGTCGCGGCGGAGACGCAAGGCGACCGGGTAACCTCAGTCACCGTACACGACGCGGAAAGTGACCAGAAGCGCGTTTTGGTGGCGCCGTACTTCATTGATGCCACCGAGTTGGGCGACCTGTTGGCGCTCTCGAAGACGGAGCACGTGATCGGGGCCGAATCCCGCAAGGAGACCGGGGAATTGCACGCGGGGGAGGAGCGCAATCCGTTGAACCAGCAGGCGATCACCTGGTGCTTCGCGCTGGACTATTTGCCGGGACAGGATTTCACCATTGCCAAGCCGGAGGAGTACGGGTTCTGGCGCGATTACACCCCCGCCATGACGCCCGCATGGCCGGGGCGGCTGCTGAGTTGGGCCATGACCGATCCGTTCGACAACAGCCGGCGGGAGGTGACCTTCGATCCAACGGAGAAGGCCCCGGGCACGAATCTCTGGACCTACCGGAGGCTGGCGGATCCGGCGAACTTCCTGCCGGGGACGTATCCGGGGGCGATCAGCCTGGTGAACTGGCCGCAGAACGACTACTGGATTGGCCCGCTCCTGGGAGTGGAGGGTGAGCAGGTGGCGCGGCACCTGCGCCGGGCCCGCCAGTTGAGCCTGTCGCTCGTCTATTGGATGCAGACCGAGGCTCCGCGGCCCGACGGCGGGACGGGGTGGAAAGGATTGCGCCTGCGAGGGGATACCTTGGGGACCGCCGATGGGCTGGCCAAGTACCCGTATATCCGGGAAGCGCGGCGCATCCAGGCGGAGTTTACCGTGGTGGAGCAGCATGTGGGGACCGAGGCGCGCATGCAGTTGACCGGGCAAGCGAAGGAGACGGTGGCCGCCGAGGTGTATCCGGACTCGGTGGGAGTGGGCTGCTACCGCATCGACCTGCATCCCGGCACGAGCGGAGCGAACTATCTGGATATTAGTTCGCTGCCGTTCCAGATCCCGTTGGGCGCGCTGCTCCCCAAGCGCGTGGAGAACCTGTTGCCGGCCGCCAAGAACCTCGGCACGACGCATATCACCAACGGGTGCTACCGGCTGCACCCGGTGGAATGGAACATCGGCGAGGCGGCCGGGGCGCTGGCCGGATTCGCCTTGCGACAGAAGGAACCGCCCCGCCAGGTTCGGAAGAACAAGGATCTGCTGGCGCAGTACCAGGCGGAGTTGCGGCAGGCGGGCGTGGAACTGGAGTGGCCCAAGCTGCGGCCGGTATAGAGGAAGCGGCCTGCCTTGGTGCGGGAAGCGGCAGTGGCGGTTGCGCGGGGCTGGCGAGCGACTTGAGGCTGACTACTTTGTCAGCGGGGCCTCGCTTGGCTTGGGGTGCAGCCGGCTATTGCGCCGGCCGTAGAAGAAGTAGACGAACAGACCGATGACCAACCAGATCAGCAACCGTTCCCAAGTGCGCCAGGGCAAGCCCAGCATCAGATAAAGTGCGGAAAGCGCGCCCAAGGGGGCGACGACCCACACCGCCGGGGTGCGGAAGGCGGGTTTGAGCTCGGGATGCAGGTACCGTAGGAGAAGAATGCCCACGGAGACGATGACGAAGGCGAGTAGGGTGCCGATCGAGCAGAGGCTCCCGGCTTCGCGCACCGTGAAGACGGCGGCAAAGGCGGCGACCAGCAGGCCGGTGACGATGGAGGTTATCCAAGGGGTACGGAAGCGAGGGTGGACACTCTGAATGAAGGGCGGCAGCAAGCCATCCTTGGACATGGCCCAGAGCACGCGCGATTGGCCGTAGAGCATCACGAGCACGACCGAGGAGAGCCCGGCAATGGCACCCAGCTTGATCAACTGGGCCATCCAAGGGATGCCGGCGCGGTCGGCGGCGAGGGCGATGGGGTCCGGAACGTCGAGTTGGCGGTAGGGGACGATTCCGGTGGCAATGGCGGAGACGGCTATGTAGAGAACCGTGCAGACCAGCAGCGAACCAATAATGCCGATGGGCAGGTCACGCTGCGGGTTCTTCGCCTCCTGGGCGGCGGTGCTGACGGCGTCGAACCCAATGTAGGCGAAGAAGACGATTCCGGCGCCGGTGACCACGCCGGTCCAACCGAAGTTGCCCGCCGTGCCGGTATTGGCGGGTATGAAGGGATGCCAGTTGGCTGGGTTGATGGCGTGTGCGGCCCCGAAAATGAAAAGCAGGACCACCGCCACTTTGATGACCACGATAACGTTGTTGAAGCCAGCGGATTCCTTTACGCCCACCACCAGGAGGGTGGTGGCAATGAACACGATCAGGGCGGCGGGGAGATTGAAGAGAGCTGTGACTTGAGGGAGCGAGGCCAGGGCGACCCCATGCTGGGCGAGGAGGGTCTGGAGTTCACTGTTGAGAATCGACCAGCCGGCTGGATGGCCAAGTTGGGTGGCCAAGGCGGCGGTCAGTTCGACAAAATGGGTCCCACGCGCGGCCGAGAGCTCGAGGGGGATGTGAATGCCTATACCGTTGAGGAAGGACACCACGTAGCCTGACCATCCGATCGAGACGGTCACCGCTCCGACCGCGTACTCGAGGATGAGGTCCCAGCCGATGATCCAGGCAAAGAGTTCGCCGAGCGAGGCGTAGCCGTAAGTATAGGCGCTGCCGGAGAGCGGAACCAGCGAGGCAAACTCGCTGTAGCACAAGGCGGCAAAGACGGAGGCCAAACCGGCCAGCACGAAGGAGAGCACCACGGCCGGGCCGGCGTTCTGAGCGGCGACCGTACCGGTCAACACGAAGATCCCGGTGCCGATGATGGCCCCTACGCCCAGCGCGGTCAGGTTGAAGGGTCCCAACGCCCGGTGGAGGCGTTGATCGTCGGCCGCCTCTTGTTGCAGGGAGGCGATCGACTTGCGGCGGAATAGGCTCATAGGCTGCCCGGGTTTGGCGGAACCGCAGCCAACCGCTCCGCCCAGCGGTAGGTTCGAGGCGCTGCGTGCTGCGCGGTGTATGACCTGAGCGAGTGGAGATGTCAAGCCAGCCGAATGCTGCCGAAGGCCGGGCAGCACGGCGACTGACAAAGTCGCGGCGGAGGCGAGAGGGGTGAGGTTGCTGAGCTCG
>CAYYMW010000575.1:0-3344 GCA_964472515.1 uncultured Verrucomicrobiota bacterium
GTCGTGCGCTCCGCTCACTTCGTGCCGGCCCTCGTTTTCCGCGAGGGCGCGGAAAACCGCGCCCGCGGCGGGCGCGCCCCCCGTTCCCTTGCGGAGTTTGGGCTGAACTGCATAACGGCACGCCGCGAAGTCTCCCGGGGCGTAGAAGTTCTGCTTGTGTTGATCGGTTGGTTGGAGGTAGTTTCACCACGGTAATCAAGCCTCGCCCTCGGGCCCGGCCTTCCGGTCGCTGCCGCGTGAGGACGAGTACAAGGTTGCGGAGCGTCGCTATGAAAAGCTGGGAACTGGGCTGGGGTCGGGTTGGGTGCTGTTTGATGGATTTGGTCAGCATGCGCGGAGGCCGAGGTCGCCAATCCCATCTTGGGCCGGATGCCTGGCATCGCGGTGCGGTTTGGGGCGGCTTTGCCGATACGGCAAACCGAGCGAGGGCGGGGCTGAGACTGTCGGTCTTGGCAGTGGCGATGACGTTGGCGACCTTAGTCGTGACGATGGTGGCTGAAGGCTCTGCGAGGCTCCGCGTCGATAGCGTTTGGCCTGCTGACCTTCAATGTCGCGGCCGTGCCGTCTCGGTTCAGGGCCAATACGCTTATGTATTGAGGTACACAAACCTTGGAGGCGTCTCCAGAGGTTTCGAGCTGGCAGTGGTCAATGTTTCCAACTCTGGATCTCCTTTCCGTGTAGGTGGATGCGAGTTGGCCCGGGATGCTTGGCAGGTGGCGGCGGCTGGGAACTATGCCTATGTAGCTTCGAGCCTCGGTCTCGAGGTGATCGATGTAAGCCAGGCTAACCAACCGGTGCGCGTCGGTTGCTACGGGGATGGACTGGGGATAAGTGGATTGGCAATCGTTGGCGATTATGCCTATTTGGCGGCTGAAGCAAGTGGGCTTCAAATCCTCGATGTCAGGAATCCTGCGGTGCCTGTACGGGTCGGCGGTTATGCCAGTGAGTCAGCACGGGATGTAGCCGTGGTGGGAGACCACGCATACGTCGCCGATCTGAACGCGGGCTTGTTGATCATCGATGTGAGGGATCGCACCCAACCGAAGCTCGTGTCTGCGTGTATAACGCCCAACCGGTGGCCCACGGCCTTGGCTGTTTCTCCGGGAGGTTACGCTTATCTTGCGGAAGGCTACAGCGGCTTGCGGGTAATCGATGTGCGCGATCCAGCCAAACCAACCAGCGTGGGCTTCTGTACGAGCGATTCCTGCGCCTACGACGTGGCGGTCACTGGCAACTACGCGTATGTGGCTGAGACCACAAACGGGCTGCAGGTCATCAACGTTAGTGATCCCACGCGGCCGAGACGCGAAACAGGCTATCCTGCTCAATCGGCGGTAGAAAGCGTCGCTGTGGCAGGGAACCAGGCTTATGCTCTGGACAATTTTAAGGGCTTGGTCCTGCTTCGCCTCGGTTTGGACGGGGAAATTCTCGGTCCCGCCGATCTTCCCACCAACTCCTTCGTGATCGAGGCGGAGGATTTCGATTTCGGGGCAGGGCAGAGCAAACCTGAGGCGAGCGTGATGCCCTACCTGGGTGGGGCGTATCAAGGGCTCGGCGCCAGCAGCGAGATCGACTACCATTTCCGACAGGTTGTGCCCGACGGGGACGAGTACCGACGTGGCGAAGCCCCGCAGGTGCCGATGACGCTGACGGCGAGCCAGCCTCAGTGCCAACGCCCCGGGTACGAAGTGACGAACAACTATCGGATCGGGTGGGTCAGCGAGGGATACTGGTTCAACTACACGAGAGTTCTGCCGGCGGGTGGGTACACAGCTTACGCAGCTTGTTCCGCTGATCCGGTCGGCACATCGGTGGGCGGGAAGTTGTCGCTTGTGACGGCGGGTGTTGGAACCACCAGCCAGACCTTGGTCGAATTGGGAACCATGCTCGCGCCCGGCACGGGAACTTGGGGCAACAACAGCCTGGCCCCCTTGAAGACGCCGGCAGGCGATCCGGTGGAGTTCACCCTGCCCGGCGGGCCGGTTACCCTGCGCTTCACCACCGTTTACGGGGATTTCGACTACTTCGTGCTGGTTCCCACCCTGCTGGCGCCCCGCGTGGTCATGCCGCAGACCAACCAGGTGTTCTTGATTGGCGCCTCTGTCACGCTGGAAGCCCAAGTGGATGGCGTTCCGTTGCCCAGCCTCCAGTGGCTCAAGGACGGCACGGTGGTGTCCGGTGCCACCAACCGCATGTTGCAGTTGACGAACATGCAGTTGACCGCCGCCGGGTCTTACTCGTTACTGGCATGGAATGCGGCGGGTACCAATGAAAGCCAGGCGGTGGCGCTCGGCGTGACACAGTTTCACCAAGGCGGACAGGTGGCGTTCCAAAACCGGGTGGTGGGTGAGGGGGTGGACGCGCCGGTGTTCGATGTGGACGGGGTGACCCGGCTGGAGGGATTGGCCTATGTGGCTGAGCTGTGGGCGGGGCCGACGGCCGAGCAAATGGAGCCGGTGCTGCCGCGGTGCTATTTCCGAACGGGGTTGGGAGCGGGCTACATCAATCCGGGCGCTGATGCCACCCGGGTGCTGCCGAACGTGGCCCCGGGCCAGGCCGCTTACGTGCAGATCCGGGTGTGGGCGTCGATCTCGGGTAGCAGCTATGCGGAGGCGGTGGCCTCTGGAGGCAAACACGGCTCCTCGAAGGTGTTTAAAGTGATGGCGGGTGGGGTAGGGGAGCCCCCGAGCCTGCCGGCACCGTTGGTTGGGTTGGAGTCGTTCACGTTGGGGCAGGCGCCGGTGATCGTGCGACAACCCGTCGGCGGGAGGTTCCTCGTGGGTGACCGGGTGATGCTGGAAGCGGTGGTGCAGAGCCCCTTGCCGATGCAGTTGCAATGGGAGCGCAACGGGGAAGCGATTCCCGGCGCCACAAGCGCGCAACTGGTGCTTTCCGGAATCACGCTGGCCCAGGCAGGGAGCTACCGGCTGAGGGCCTCAAACGAGGTGGCCGCGGTGTACAGCGCGGAGGCGGTGGTGGAGGTTCGGCCGTTGCCGACCGGTGCCCTCTTGCGGTTTGCCAACCGGGTGCCGGAAGCTGGTCTGGATGCCCCCGTATTTGACCTGAATGGTGACATCCTGATTTCGGGTTCAGGTTTTGTGGCCCAGCTCTTTGGTGGCGCTGATCCGACCAATCTGGTGGCGGTCGGGGCTCCGGCCCCGTTTGGCACCGGAGCGAATGCCGGCTACTGGCTGGCTGGAGATGAATACTGGCGAAGCATCCCCGGAGTGGAGCCTGGGGACCCAGCGTATGTGCAGGTGAAGATCTGGGAGTTGGGCCTGGGTGCGAGCTACGAGGCGGCCTTGGCGGCTGGGGGCCGGGTGGCGTCGTCGGAGGTGTGGGAA
>CAYYMW010000576.1:0-3332 GCA_964472515.1 uncultured Verrucomicrobiota bacterium
GCGGCGTTCCGGAAACTCCGCCCTCGTAAAGGTGAACCGACATGCCTCCAGTTCAGCAAAGCCAGGAAGGAAACGCCAGCAAAACGGGTTAACTCTTTTGTCTACAGTCCCTTACTCCCCAGTTCGTCAACCGTCGTGACCACACAACCACACGTCCGGTTTGGGGACGCGATCGAACCCATCGCAAAGCGGCGGTGCGGACCTCAATGGCCCGCCAGTCGATCGCAAGGACACGGGGTGCCCGTGAGGCCCGCAACCCCGGGGCGACGTGCACAACTTACGGAAGCGTCAGCGAATCGCCTTGCCCGCTGCCGCGCTCTTGCGGTGGCGGAGACTGGTCATTGCCAACCGCTGCAACGCCCCCGGCAAAGCTGCGTCTACGCCTGGGCTGACAGCCCTCAACGACCCTCGAAGTAGGAGCGAATGCGCTCCCCGAGCGAGAACGCCTGGCCGACGCGTTCTCCAATGCCAAAGTACTCTTCGCTATCCGGGGTAAAGACCAACGGTCGCACCTTATGAATGTCCAGCAAACCGTCACCCGCCACCATTTCCTCCCGGGCCTTGACGTCCAGGATTTCTCCGATGAACTGGGTATGCAGGCCCAACTCGTGGATCTGAGCCAAACGGCACTCGAGAGTCATGGGAAATTCGGCGACGAAGGGCGCTGCCACCAGCGTGCTCGGGACGGGGGTCAGACGGGTGGCGGCGAACTTGTCCGTCTCCCGGCCGGAAACCAAACCGCAGTAGTCCACCTGCCGGGCGTGTTCCTCCGACGGCACTCCCACGGTGAAGGCCTTGCTTCGAAGGAGATTGCCGTGCGTGGCGGTGGCTTTCCGCAAGGAGACGGCGATGCAGGGCGGCCGGGAACAACATATTCCCGCCCACGCTGCGGTCATGATATTCGGTCTGCCGTCCTCCATGTAGGTGCCAATGACAAACACCGGTGTCGGGTAGATCAACGTCTTTGGGCCGAATGATTTCATGCAGGTTACGAGGAATCTACTTTGGTTTCGCTGCTTTTCCAACTGCGGTTTGGCGCCCGCCGGCATTATTTGACGGACGCCAAGTCGTCCCGCGCGGGGATGGCGATCCCAACCACTCAAGGGGTTGCCACCAGCGCCACACGGAAGCCGTTGTTGGCCAACGAGGTGGCTGGGCTGCTGCGACCGCGGCACGCGCTCCGAATCAGGTTGGGCTCGTCTAGAAACGAGCCTCCGCGCAAAACCCTGACCGAGCCGTCCTTGGCCCCGATCGAATCCGTCACGCTGCCGCCGGGATAGTAGCCGAACCGATCCGCGCACCACTCCCAGACGTTGCCGTGCATGTCGTGCAGGCCCCACGGGTTGGCTTGCTTCTGACCCACCGGGTGGGTCTGGGTACCGCTATTGGCACTGTACCAGACGTACTTGTCCACTTGGCGGTAGCTCAAGTCGTCACCGAAGGCAAAGCGGGTAGTCGTGCCAGCCCGGCAGGCATATTCCCACTGTGCTTCCGTGGGCAGGCGGTACTCGAAGGCCGCAGAGAGCCTCCCGGCGTTTCGTTCGCGCTCGGTCAATCTCAGACAGAACCCTACCGCTTCGTTCCAGTTGACCCGTTCGACGGGGAGGCGGCTGCCCCTCCAGTTCGAGGGGTTGTTGCCAGCCACGGCTTCGTACTCGGACTGCGTCACTTCGTGCTTGCCCAACCAGAATCCCCGGGCAAGCCGCACTTGCGTGACCAGACCTTCGTCCCCATAGCGTCCGGCCTCGGTGTTGGCGCTGCCCATCGCGAACCGCCCGGGCTCAATCCAAATCAACTCCATTCCCAGTCCATTCACCCAGGACTTGCCAGCCACCGGGGTGTTACTGCCTTGGATTGAGGGAGAGTCCGTCACCTGGGGCGCCGTCTCTTTTCTGGGCAGCTTTCGAGCGGCGTCACGCAGAATCCACCCAACCCCTCCCAGCACAAGCAGAACCAAGGCCACCGTAGCCAGCCACCCAGCACGGCCTGGCGGCGCGTCCGGCGCGTCTGACGTGTCCGGCGCATCGGGTACGGCCGCGGCCTCCGTCCACTCCCCCCGCAGGTTGAGGGTCTGCCCCGCCACCACCACTCCACTCACCTCCTGAGCGGCGCAACCCTCCAATTCCAGCCGGAGGCGCACCTTGCCGGGTCGGACCATGTCGAATTCCAAAGGCGTCGCCCCCATCCGGGTCTGGTCCTGAAAGACGGCCGCGCCTGCCGGCTTGCTGGTCACTTTCACCCTGCCGTAGGGGAAATACACCATGAGTCGCGCCGGTTGGCGGCGTTCCACCGTAACTTGGCGCGTCTGTTCTCCCAAGTGGGGATGGACGATGCTTACCACGTACTCGCCGGTCGGGAGTCGCTCCTCGTCCCCGGGCGTCCGCCCCTTCCGCACGATTCGCACAGAACCCGGGCGGCGGACCTCGTAGGCCGCCTCGCCTGGATACTGGTCAATCAGCAGGCGGCCTTCGCCCAACTCCCGCCTCGGGGCTGCCGGAGACTCGCGCGCCGACCCGGAGTCGGCCGGCGGCGGCCCTGATGGCGCGGCGGCGCCACATAGGCCTTCCCACACCACCCGCGCGCTGGCCGTTCGCCGGACCGGGTCTTTTTCGAGACATCCCGCGACCGTCGCCTCCCATTCTGGGGGGATAGGTTGTCCCACCAAGCCGAACTCCTTGCGCCGGGCCGCCATGGAATCCGGCGGCTCCTCCAGCGCCTGCGCCTTGATATCGCCCTCGTAGAAAGGCGGTCTTCCGGTCAGCAACTCGTAGAGCGTCGCCCCCAGCGCATAGATGTCGTCGCCTACCGACGCCTTCTTCCCGCGCCATTGCTCGGGGCTCATATAGGCCGGACTCCCGCTCACCCCGCTGGAACCGCCGGTGGTCCGGGTGAGGGTGGCTCCGAGGCTGCGGGCGATCCCGAAGTCGGTCACCTTCAAATCACCCCGGCCGTTCACCAGCAGGTTGGCGGGCTTCAGGTCCCGGTGGACGACCCCCGCCTTGGTGTGGGCGTACTCAAGAGCTTCGCACAGTTCGTGCACCCACTCCCGGATGTCCCCGACCTCCAAGTGACCCTCGTCGCGTTCCGCCCGCAGGGTGGCCAGCGATTCGCCATCCACGTGCTCCATCACCACCGCCGCATGCTCACCGTCGCTATGCCAGTCGTGGATGCGGACGATGTGGGGGTGGGTCAGTTCCAACGCCTGGCGCGTCTCGCGTTTGAGGTCAGCTAGGGCGGCCTTGTTATAAGCCATGACCTCGGGCAAGAACTTGACCGCCACCAAGCGATCCAGTTCCCGATCCTGCGCGAGCCAGACCACCCCCATCCCACCC
>CAYYMW010000577.1:0-3330 GCA_964472515.1 uncultured Verrucomicrobiota bacterium
CGGCCGCAAATACCGCAACAAATCGAGGGCTTAACTAACTGCCATTCGGGTCGGTCCTTACTATTGACACTGATGCCGTTGTTTCCCTGGCTCTGTCGGCGGCGCTTGGCGGCGGCCGCCGCGGCTTCGACAGGCGCGCGGCGGGAGGAACCCGGAGGGTTCTTAGAACGTAGCGCGCGGCGGAGCTGAGCCTGGACAGGCAGGGAGGAACCGGCTGGTTCTGCGCGTTCAGACGCAACCAGCGCAGGCAGCTTGGCGGGGCTTGTCAGCGGAGGCGGTTTCCGGTCAGAATCGCGGGGTGTGAACGCACCTTCGGCCACGGCCTCCTCGACGCTGGATGTCTCCCAGCCGGTCACGGTGTTGCCCGGCATTGGGCCGGAACGCGCCGGGCATCTGGGACGCTTGGGGATCGTCACGGTGCTGGACTTGCTGCGGCATCGCCCGCGCCGGCACGAGGACCGCCGCGAGCTGCGCACGATGGCCTCGTTGCAGATCGATGAGGCCTGCACGGTGCGGGGGGAGGTGGTGGCGCAGGGCGTCAAGTATTGGCGGCAGCGTCAGCGTTCGGTGTGCGAGGTGGTGATCTCCGATGGCACCGGGCGGCTCCATTGCCGGTGGTGGGATATGCCGTATCTGGAGGGGAAGCACCCGGTGGGGCAGCGTTTGCTGGCGCACGGCAAGATCAGCGGGCTGAAACCGCCCACCATGGACCATCCCGAGATCGAACTCCTGGAGGCGGAGGAGACGGACTCGATCCACATGGGCCGGCTGGTGCCGGTGTACCCGTTGACGGAGGGAGTCTCCCAGCGCTGGCTACGGAGCCTGATCTGGCGGACGGTGCAGCAGTATGCGGGCGCGTTGAGCGAACCCTGGCCGGCAGGGTCCTTGGGAGCGCGCCCGAGCCGGGCGGAGGCGATCCGTGGGCTGCATTTTCCGGCCAGCCAGGAGGAACTCAACCGTGCCCGTGAACGGCTGGCGCTCGACGAGTTGCTGGAGCTGCAGTTGGAGTTGCAGGAGCGCCGACAACGGCTGGAGACCAAGGCCCGCACCCAGCCCTGCCCGGGGGATAACCGCCTGATGCGCCCGTTTCTGGCGGGATTGGAGTTCAAGCTGACCGAGGCACAAACCAAGGCGTTGCGCGAACTGCGCGCCGACCTGGGCCGGACGGTGCCGATGCGCCGCCTGCTGCAAGGCGACGTGGGGTGCGGCAAAACCGTGGTGGCGGCGTGCTGCGCCTTGATGGTGATGGAGAGCGGGCGCGACGTGCTCTGCATGGCGCCGACCGAGATTCTGGCGGAACAGCATTTCCAGCGGTTCGCCGCGTGGTTCGGCCCGCTGGGGCTGCCCGTGCGGCTGGTGACCGGGGCGCGCCAGGCGGCGGCGCGGGCCGCGAAGGGCGCGGCCGGGGAGTCGCGCCCGCCCGAATTGGTGGTGGGAACCCACGCGCTGCTGGAGCGGGGGTTCGAGGCGGAGCGGCTCGGGTTGGTGATCATCGATGAGCAGCACAAGTTCGGCGTCACCCAGCGCGAACGCCTCCTGCGCAAAGGGCATTACCCGCACCTCCTGGTGATGACGGCCACGCCCATCCCGCGCACCCTGGGTTTGACGCTCTACGGCGATCTGGACGTCTCGGTGATCGAGGCTTCCCCCGCCGGGCGCGGGCGGGTGCGGACCTACGTGCGCGAGGCGGCGCACCTGGACCGTATCCTGGCCTTCGTCCGGCAGAAGTTGGAAGAGGGACGCCAGGCGTGCGTGGTCTGCCCGCGCATCGAGCAGACCGAGCTGAAGAGCCAACTGAGGGCGGCGCGGGAGGAGTTGGCGGCGATGACCGAGGCGTTGAAGCCGCACTCGGTGGGGTTGCTCCATGGGCGGTTGCCCATGCCGGAGAAGGAGCGCGTGATGACCGAGTTCCGGGCGGGCCGGCTGAAGGCGCTGGTGGCCACC
This sequence comes from uncultured Verrucomicrobiota bacterium, assembly GCA_964472515.1. Classification (GTDB taxonomy): domain Bacteria; phylum Verrucomicrobiota; class Verrucomicrobiia; order Limisphaerales; family J093; genus CAYYMW01. The sequence continues at coordinate 1,945 of CAYYMW010000577.1, forward strand.
TCGGTGATCGAGGTGGGGATCGACGTGCCCAACGCCACCATCATGCTGATCCGGAACGCGGAGGCGTTCGGGCTGGCGCAACTGCACCAACTGCGCGGGCGCATCGGTCGCGGGGCGCACGATTCCACGTGCGTTCTCCTGGCGGACACCACCACGCCCGAGGCGCGTCAGCGGCTGGAAGTGCTGGCACGGACGCGGGACGGCTTCGAGGTGGCCGAGGCGGATCTGCAACTGCGCGGCCCGGGGGAGTTCCTGGGTCAGCAGCAGAGCGGGTTGCCCGGGTTCCGGTTTGCCGATCTCCGGACGGATCTGGCCTTGGTGCGGGAAGCCCGGGACAAGGCCCGGGAATGGCTCAAGACGGGCAGTTACGGGAGGGAGGACGAAAGGCGGACTTCATCCGGCGTTCAGCCGAGGCAACCAAGCACAAGTGCTTGACAGCGTGTGATCTACAGAGGTGATTTGGAGGAAGTGCAGTTCAGCAAGATGGGCAAAAAAGCGATCCGGGCATCAGACGCCAAGGAGGAGGGGGTGGGGAACCCGCTGAAGAAACGTGCTGACACCCGGATCAAATCTGAACTGAACTGACAAAGAGCATCTGCTTTTTGATGCTCGCCACCTTATCGGTGGCTTGACTATCCTGCCGTGCAGGACGTGTGTAAAATTACGGTGAATCCCGGGGAGTGTCAATAGGTATTTCGCGATAATCTTCCTTACAACTGCTCCATCCCGAACCTGACCAGGACGGACCATCGGTGGGCGGTCAGGCAGCGGGAGGGGCTCTGAATCGGGCGCAATACGCGCCGTCCACCCCATCCGCAAAGGGACGCAACTCCCGTTCGCATTCCTTGACCCACCCGGGGTGCGCGGCCAGAAACGCGCCCGCCACGCCTTGGTTCTCCTCGGCTTCCAGGCTGCAGGTGCTGTAGACCAGCACGCCGCCCGGTTTGACCCAGCGGACCGCCTCCGCGAGCAGGACCAGCTGGTCGGCCGCGAGGCGCGTTATCTCCTCCAGGCGCAGGCGCCAGCGCAATTCGACCCGCCGGCGCAACACCCCGGTGTTGGAGCAGGGGGCATCCACCAGCACCCGGTCGAACGGGGTTTCGGCGGCGGACCCCGTCGTGGCTTCGAGGGTGAGCGCGGTGCGGACGCAGTTGACGCCGAGCCGGCGGCAGTTTTCCTCCACCAGCGCGAGGCGCTCGGCGGTGAGGTCATGCGCCACGATGACGCCGCGATTCTCCATCCGCTGCGCGATGAGGGTGGTCTTGCCCCCCGGGGCGGCGCACCAATCGAGCACGCGCTCCCCGGGGCGGGGATCCAGGGTGGCCACCGCGAGGTGGGTGCTGGGGTCCTGGACGTAGAACCAGCCGTCCTGAAACGAGCCGAGGG
>CAYYMW010000578.1:0-3328 GCA_964472515.1 uncultured Verrucomicrobiota bacterium
CTCAAGGTGGTTGTGATCGGCGCCGGCGGTGTCGGGTCGTCCGTCATCGCCCAACTGCGCGGTTACGTTGATGACCTCATCGTCGTCGACCCCGATCTCGTCGAGGCGCACAACGCTCCGCGCCTGTATCACTACGTCAACGGTGACGAAGGCAAGCCGAAAGTGGACGTACACGCCCGGGAAATCCAGCGGGCCTTTCCAAGGGTTCGAGTCAAGGCCATCCACAAGCGGTTCCCCGATGAGGAGAGTGTCGAGGCGCTGAAGCGGGCGGACTTCTTGTTCTGCTGTCCGGACCACAATGCCGTCCGGTACCGGGCTGCGCAATTGGCCCTGAGGTTCTTCAAGCCGCTCATTGAAGTCGGTTGCGGCGGCAGAGCTCAGCAGGGCAAGATCGTCGCGCTGGGACACCACGTCAGGCTTCAGGTGCCTGGTGACATCTGTCTCGCCTGTAATGGCCTGGACCTTACCGGTCTTGAAGATCCGAGTTCGTCCGAGATGAAGCAACGCATAGGGTATGTGATGGGAGGCGACCTTCTGCAGGGCGAACTTATGCCGCTGACTACCCGGGCTGCGGCCGATGCGGTTGACTTGTTCATTCGCTACGTCACCGGATATGCGCGTCTTGTGCCCGGGCACCTGTATTACGACGCGTTGCGGATGGCCACGGTGGACGCGACGACGGCCTACCAATCGCAGCCTCTCTGCTCGCTTTGTGGAGAGAAAGCAACGCTTGTCGGTGCGGGTGATACGGTGTCCGAGGATCAACAAGTGCTGCCCGCCCCTGGAGGAATCGCTCATGCCGCTTAGTGAAGCTCAAGCCCTAACCTATTTTCGTGGCGCGGTGGCCGCTAACTCGATGGCAGTTTTCCGCGCCGTGGCACTCCCGCCACGATATTTCGCCGCTCCGCACCCGGGTGGAGCCGATGTGCTGCTCAAGCGCCGGGGTGACGGCACCAGCTATCTGCTCTGTGTTGAAGATGCTGTCCGATATTCGGGGCAGGACCCCGCTTACCGTCGCATTTTCAATTCCGAAGCACACCGCGGATGGCGAGTGGTGGCGATCATTCGCGCGCCTGACGAGGAGGCTCTGCTGTTGGAGACCGACGCCATTCTGGGGTTGGATGGGCGCCCGCCACGATTTCCACTTTCCGTCGCTGAAACTCCTCGCGAGATCGTCGTCACGCGCCGAGAATTGGCCCCGGACATGCGCCGACTGTCGGAGGGCATGGAAGGTAGAATGGGTGCGAATCTCGTAGAGGAAGCCCGGGCCGGTAGAATCGACAGAGCACTGTTCCGGGATAAGGAGATCGGCGCGTTGATTCGCATCCTCTCGAAACAGGGAAAGAACGCCGCATGTCTTGTAGGGGAGCCCGGGGTCGGTAAGACGGCCGTCGTGGAAGGGTTAGCGCAACTCATTGCTCGGCGCGAAGTGCCGGATGCACTTGTCAGAGCCCGCATCCTCGACGTGAATCTTTCATTTCTCGCCGCCGGGGCGACGTACAAGAACCAGTTCGAAGGCCGAATGAAGGAACTTCTCGACCTGGCGCGGCGTGATCGCAACGTCATCCTCTTCTTGGATGAACTGCACACGATCCGTGCGTCAGGAAGCGATGCCTCCCAGATGGTGAAGCAGGACCTCGGGAGAGGACGCATCCACTGCATCGGGGCCACGACAAATGCCGAATACCGCAGCATCGAGGCAGATGCGGCCCTTGCAAGGCGTTTCCAAGTGGTTCCCATCCAGGAACTAACGCCGCTGCAAACGGTCGAAATCCTTCGTGCCAATCGCGCTAGGCTCGAGCAACACCACGGGGTCGCGATCCCGGACGACCTTATGCACCATGTCGTGGACATGGCTTGTCGTTATGTCGCAGATCGTCGCCTTCCAGACAAAGCGATGGATCTGTTGGACGAGGCTTGCGCGTGCGCGCGGCTGGCAGATGTGCCATTGTCCCCGACGGAAGGCGAAGCACCCAAGATGCCTCAAGATCCAACCCCGGCACCGGGGCATGCGCCAGTGGGAGTTGACGCCCTGAGCAGCGCGCGTTACCACGGCCAAGTCACATGAGCGTTAGCAGACGGGTAGCCATGAATCCGACACCGCAAAATCAAGGGAAGCGCGTTCCCGTCACGCTTAGGCACGTGTGCCAAGCCCTATCCGCTTGGTCGGATATACCTGTGGAACGGTTGATGCCCGGGAGCCCAAGGCAAATTGATCTGAGCGGTCTTCGCCGCGCACTTCAGGCTGCGATATTTGGCCAGGAGGAAGTGATCGAGGCATGCGTCGCCGCAATTCAGCGGCGGTTCCAGCTGCCGGCGAGAGATGGAGTGAGGCGCCCGGTCTGGACGGCCCTTTTTGCCGGGCCGTCGGGGGTGGGGAAAACCGAATTGGGGAGCCTGTTGGCGAGGCACTTCTTCGGCGATGCTGAAAAGCGCCTCATCAAAGTGGATCTGTCGGAGTTGCGTGAAGAGCACACCCTCGCCCGGTTGGTTGGCGCGCCACCCGGCTATAAGGGTCACGGGGATGGCGGCCAACTGACAAATGCGCTCCGAATGTGTTCGAATGGCGTCATTCTGCTCGACGAGGTTGAGAAGGCACATCCCACGATCCTGACAACGGTCATCCTTCCGATGATCGGCGACGGGATCATCCACGACATGAACGACGGGAGGGCGCTTGATGTTACGAACATGATCGTGATCATGACATCCAACCTGGGGACCAACAGGATCGAGGACCGATCTATCGGCTTTGGTAACCTCGACATTGGAGGCGGGGACTACGAGCAGCAGGAGGTGCGGAGAGCCATCCAAGAGTATTTCCCCCGTGAGGTCCTTGGGCGCATGGACGACATCATTGTCTTCTCGGCGTTGTCTGGGGACGTCCTTCGTCGAATTTGGCAACGTGAGGTAGCCGCGTTCGAAAGCCGCCTTGCCCAGGGAGGACGTTGGCGGCTGGCAGTTGACCCGGTTGTTGAATCCATGTTTCTGGATGAGATAGCACCCCTTGTCCGCCGTGAAGGAGCCCGTGCAATCATGCGGTTCTTCGACAAGGCTATCGTTGATCGATGCCTGCAACTAATGGGCTCGGTTAACGCCGATACGGGCACGATTCTTGTTGAACCTTCGGCTGACGCGGCGATTCGCTATCGAATTGAGGTAGGCCCAGTCCAGTCGTCCGAAAGTAGGGCACGGTAAGAGGGGAAGACCGGCCTAAAGTCTCCGATCGAATTGCCAACCGCCCCTCCCGCCCTCGCACCTCACTGGCACGGTCTAGCAGCCTGTCGGGCTTAGGAGAAGGGATTTGAAGGGGGGTATGGCCCTATCC
>CAYYMW010000579.1:0-3328 GCA_964472515.1 uncultured Verrucomicrobiota bacterium
CTGAGCGCCGCGCCCTACCTGGCCTGGTGGCCGCTGGCCCCCGGCACGCACCGCCTGGTCTCCCTGCTCCACCCGCAACATCCGGAGCACGAGTGGTTCGTGGCGCAAGGCACCACCCTGGGGCATCAAGCCCGCGTGTGGCGGCTCCTCTTCGATGCCTTCGCCCGCCGCCAACAGGCCGCCGCGCGGCGCGCCGCCGCCAAGCCCAACCAGGATGACCTCCGCAAGTGGGTGTGACCCGGCGCCGTGCCGGCCCGCGCCTCACCAACTCTCCCCCGCCAGGACTCGGCGCACAAAATCGACCGCGCCGGGCGTCGTCTGCCAGAACGCCCCCGCATTGGCCCAGTACTCGCGCGCTTCATCCGCACTTCCCACCACCACCCGGGGGCCTTGGCCCGGTTTGCGATGTCGTGTGAGGGTCAGCTCCCGCGCCACCAAAGGCAGGGCTTTCGCGGCGATCAGCAGGGCCTCGGCCGCCTCCTTGTGCCGGCCCAGACGGTAACAGGCGAGCACCCGCCCGTAGAGGGTGTCCGGCAGCACGTCCAACCGGTGCCGATCGCAGACTTCGAGGATCTCCTCGTTGCGCCCCAGCGCCAGACAGACCCCCACCAGGCAGGCGCGGGCGCCGAGGTGATCCTCGGGATCGAAGACCATCACGCGCTGGAAACAATCGTGGGCATCGGTCAACCGCCCGGCGGCGAGATACACCAGACCCAGAGTGGAGATCACCCGCAGGAAGGGCCGGTTCTCCAAGTGGTGCCAGGACACGCGCGCTTGATGCAGCGAAAAGGAGGCCGGCAGGGCATCGAGCGCGATCCGCATCGCCTGTTGCCCTTCGGCCAAGGCCTCCTTCAGCCGGCCGCACCGGTCCAGCAGCAGCACCAACTGATGGCGGGCGCCCAGAAACTCCGGATAATCCGCCAGCAACCGCCGCAGCAAGGCCTCCGCCTTGGTCATGTCGCCCATCGCCTCCAAGTCGTGTGCCCGGTCCAAACAGTTCCACTGGGCCTGCTGCACGCGGGGGAAGTGATAGGTGAACTCGTCCTCGCCTACTTGGCGCACGATGATCAAGGGATGGCCCGACACTTCCGGCATGCTGAGAGCACTCTCCGATACCCTCGCCAGCGACGCAAGTCCCTTTCCTTCAGAAACCAAGGCGTCCCAACCGCTTGCCGCCGCTTTACTTTTTCCCGCGCCGGACGCAAGCTATGCCCCGCCTTGAGCAATCCATTCGATGGCAACCGAATCCGTCAGATCATTTGAACCGGCCGGCTGGCACCCTTATTCGTGGCAGGATAAGCCGGCCGCGCAGCAACCCACTTACCCGGACCCCGCGGCCCTCCAGGGCTCGTTGTCCCAGCTTTCGCGGCTGCCCCCGCTGGTGACCAGTTGGGAAATCGAGTCGCTCAAGCAGCAGCTCGCCGAAGCCGCCAGCGGCGAACGCTTCCTGCTCCAAGGGGGCGATTGCTCGGAGAGCTTCGCCGACTGCGAATCGAGCGCCATTGCCGCCAAGCTCAAGATCCTGCTGCAGATGAGCCTGGTGCTCGTCCACGGCAGCCGCAAACGGGTGATCCGCGTGGGCCGGTTTGCCGGCCAGTACGCCAAACCCCGCTCCGCCGACCTCGAGACGCGCGAAGGCGTCTCGCTCCCCAGCTACCGCGGGGACATGATCAACTGCCCCGGTTTCACCCCGGCCGAGCGCATCCCCAATCCCGACTTGATGCTCCGGGCCTACGAACGCTCCGCCCTGACCATCAACTTCATCCGCGCCCTGATCGACGGCGGCTTCGCCGACCTCCACCACCCCGAGTACTGGGAGATGGATTTCGTCCACAAGAGCCCGCTCGCCAACGAGTACATGCGCCGCGTCGGCGCCATCAGCGAGTCGCTCCGGTTCATGGAAACGGTCACCGGCGTGAAGCTGGCGGACATCCACCGCGTGGACTTCTTCGCCAGCCACGAGGGGCTGCACCTGCCTTACGAGGCCGCGCAGACCCGCCGCGTTCCCCGCCGCGAAGGCTGGTACAACCTCTCCACCCACCTGCCCTGGCTCGGCAACCGTACCCGGGACCTCAACGGCGCCCACATCGAGTATTTCCGCGGCATCCGCAATCCCATCGCCGTGAAGATCAGCGCGCCCATGAACGAGGACGAACTCCTCGCCCTGTGCGACATCCTCAACCCCACCAACGAACCCGGCCGCCTCACCCTCATCCACCGCTTCGGCCTCGAAAAGATCGACAAGGCCTTCCCGCCGCTGGTGGACGCCATCCGCCGGCGCGGCAAGACCGTCCTCTGGTGCTGCGACCCCATGCACGGGAACACGGAGTCCCTCGCCAGCGGCGTCAAAACCCGGCGGTTCGACAAGATCATCGGCGAGGTGGAGAAGTCCTTCCGCATCCTGCGCGAAGGAGGCGGCCATCTGGGCGGCGTGCACTTCGAGTTGACGGGCGAGGACGTGACCGAATGCCTGGGCGGCGCCAGCGGCGTCACCGAGAAGGACCTGGCCCGCGCCTACCGCACCCAGGTCGACCCGCGCCTGAACTACGAGCAAAGCCTCGAGATGGCCCTGCTCCTGGCCCGCTTGATGAGCACCTCGGGAGCGTAGCCCGGCGGAGACCGCCAGAAGCGCAATCCCAACGCAACCGGAGACCGCTTTGCGGGTTGTTCCGGTTTTTTGCACCTGCGGCGGGAGGTGCTGCGCACGCGCCTGCGGCGGGCGGTGCTGCGCACGGCAATATTGGGATCGGAGGGATTGGATGCGGAGGGGCGAGGCTGGAAGCCCTCGCCACCAGCAGGCAGGGATGCCAGCGCTACGTCCGGGGAGGTGCCGGGTGAGGTGAGGCACGAGTCGGGCGTCAGCAATAAGAGCATCGCGCATCGTGATTTTGCCGCTGTTTGCTGCTATTTGCAGGTATCGAGGCCTCTCCGGCGGGAAACGAGCGGCACGGACGACCGGACCGCCCGCACACGCCACCGTGACGCGCAAGCCGGTTTGCGGTGCTGCGCACAGCAGGATTGGGGAGGAAAGGATGAACAGGATTCACAAGATGGGAGGCGGTGAAGGCACGAAGTGCAGGAGCAAACCGTGGCGATGGAGGCCGGCAAGGGCGTAGCGGACGAGTTGGGCGTCAGTAAAAGAGCATCGCGCATCGTGATTTTGCCGCAATTTGCTGCTATTTGCAGGTATCGAGGCCTCTCCGGCGGGAAACGAGCGGGACGGACGGACGAACCGCCCGCACACGCCACCCTGACGCGCGAGCCGCTTTGCGGTGCTGCGCACGGACCTGCGGTCGGCGATACTGGAGAGGACAGGATGAACAGGATT
>CAYYMW010000580.1:0-3309 GCA_964472515.1 uncultured Verrucomicrobiota bacterium
CCAGCCTCTGCCGACTGGAAGTCGGCGATACAGCAGGTTGGAAACCTGCGGTACGCGGCGGACGAAACGGAGGCGAACGGGTATGACCGCGATGCTCCGCTTGCCGCTGCTCTTGGTTCTGTTCGCCGCGCGATACGCAACCGTCTCGGCCGACCCGTACGAACTGCTGCTCACCAACGTCATCTCCCGCGAAGTAAGCGTGTTTATCGGCGCGGAGCCCGACCCGCCCTACCGGCAGGTTATCTCTCGCGAGATTTCGGTCTTCATCGGCGCGGAACCTACCCCACCCTACAAGGAAGTTGTCTCGCGGGAAATCAGCTTGGTCGTCACCACGCCCGAGGCACCAGCCAGGATCAAGCAATTGACGGTCAATGCCACGCCCACCGGAGAAACGACGACCCTTTCGTGGACGGGATACAACCAGTGGGCGGAGAAGGACGTGGCCCGGTATGACATCTATATGTCGACCAAAGGCTTCACCGACATCTCGACGATGACGCCCCACGCGAGTGTACCCGCGGATACTCTCGGAATCACTTTGACCAACCTGCCTGCCTGGCAGGATCGCTGCTTTGCCGTGGTGGCAGTGGACGCGGCAAAGAACGCCGACCCCACGGTGCAGTACGCGGCGGCGTACACCATCGCCCGTGAGACGGTTTCCCGCGAGATCAGTGTCTTCGTCGGTGCGGAGCCTGCTCCGCCGTACAAGGAAGTGGTGTCACGGGAAGTCAGCTTGGTTGTCACCACACCCGAGGCCCCAGCCCGGATCACGCAATTGACGGTCAACACCACGCCCACCGGCGAAACGACGACCCTCTCCTGGGCTGGCTACAACCAATGGGCGGAGAAAGACGTGGCCCGGTACGACATCTACATGTCGACCCGGGGGTTCACCAACATCTCCACGATGACGCCCTACGCCAGCGTGCCCGGGGAGACGCTCGGCATCACCCTGTCCGGTCTGCCCGCGTGGCAGGACCACTGCTTCGCAGTGGTGCCAGTGGATGCCGCAGGCAATGCCAACTCCAACGCGCAGTATGCGGCGGCTTACATCATCGCTCGCGAAGTCATCTCGCGAGAGGTGGGAGTGTTCGTGGGCGGGGAGACTGATCCACCCTATCGCGAGGTGGTCTCGCGCGAGGTCAGTCTAGTGGTCGGCACATCGGACATACCCGCGCCCGTCACCGGGGTGGACAGTGGGTTCGGCGGCCTGCCCTCTACGGTGGCCTACGCGTCGTTGGATCTGGACTGGCCAAACTACAACGAGCTGGCGCAGGCGGATGTGGTGCGGTATCGGATTTATGCCGGGCCGGTCTATTTCGATTCCCTCACCAACATGGAACCGATCGCCTACGCCCCGGCGGAAACCGGGCACTACACGCTGCGCGGTGTGCGACCAGAGGGGGTTTACTACGTGGCGGTGGTGGCCGAGGATGCCTTGGGCCACTGGAACCCGGTGGTCTATGCCAGATCGATGCAAGCCTCGATCGGCAAGTTGGGCGAGGTGCTGCGCCTGCGCGCGGAACCGGACACCAACAGCCTCTATTTTGCCTGGGAAGCGCCGGCCAGCGCGGAGGCGTTTCTGGCCAGCTACCGGCTCTACCTGGCCGGCACAACCAACCCAGTGGTGCTCCCGCTGGGCACGACCAATTACACCTTCACTGACTTGCGGTCCAATTGGGGCTACCCACTGCGGGTAACCACCGTGGACAAGTTCGGTACCGAGAGCGTCGGGGCAACCCTCCTGGCAAGGACGCTGCGGGTGATGGAACCGGGCCGCATCGATCTAGCCCCGCATGACTTGGCGATCATCACGGGCGAGAATGGGTACTTGTACTCGGTGGGCGGCGGCGAGCCGCCGCTGGCCTACTACTGGCGGAAGGACGGCGTGGTGCAGACCAAGGCCATCGGTCCAGTGCTGGCGTTGACCAACGCCACGTCAAGCCTGGCTGGCACCTACACGCTCCAAATAAGCAACGTCTTCGGTAACGCGTTCAGCGATCCCGTGACCGTACGGGTTGTCGACGTTCCGGCCCTGTTCAGCGCACCCCAGGACACGAACGTCTCCTTGGGGGGCACCTTGAAGCTCATCGTCGGTGCCACGGGCACCGAGCCGTTCACGTTCCAGTGGCGGCACAACGGGATGCCGATTCCCAGCGCCACCAACGCGGTGCTGGTGATCAGTCCCGTGACCCTGAGCGACGGGGGCGCCTATACTGCCGTGGTCAGCAACCCATGGGGCGTGGTGGAGACCACCCCCGTCCTGGTGACCATCCGGGAAGTGGGCCCGCTCTACCTGAGTGACACCTACGAGCAACGGCCCCTGTACACGACTCCGCAGCAACTGGGTTGGACCAACAACCTGAACGCCGGCATCCAGACCGGGGAACCCCTCCATGCGGGCAAGGTGGGAGGCAAGACCCTCTGGATGACTTGGGTGGCGTCGGAGCATGGGGTAGCCACTTTCCGCACCACGGGAAGCAGCTTCGACACCCTGCTGGCGGTCTACATGGCCGGGTCATGGGAAGGGATCGGTTCCCGGAAAGTGGCCTCGGACGAAGACCGGGGTGGGTACCTGACCAGTGAGGTGACCTTTACCACCCAAGCCGGGCAAGAGTACGCTATTGCCGTGGACGGGTACGCCGGTGCCTCAGGCACTGTGGTCTTGGGCTGGAGCTTCGAGCCGATGGCCGAGTCCCTGCCGGTGGTTGTGTCGCAATCCGCCAGCCAGGTGGTGTTGCAGGGGACGCCTGTGACACTGGAGGTACAGGCCACCGGCGGTGGCCTCACCTACCAGTGGCAGCGCGACGGGCAGACCTTGCCCGGGGCAACCGCCTCACAGCTCAGCTTGGGCCCGGTGAGTGCGGACGTGGCGGGCACCTACACGGTGCAGGTGAGCAATGGCGCGGGGTTGAGCGTCTTGAGTGCGGATATCGCGGTGGAAGTGGCGTTGAGCCCCACAGCCTTGGGGCCGGTGTCGCGGGACAAGTGGCCGGACCTGTTCCTGCCGCAGGGGGCGCGGCTGCAAGGCCTGGGCGGGGGCGGTTACCTTGCCTTGGCGTTGGGTCAAGCGGGTGCGCGAGACCAGAGCGCCAGTTCGGCGCAGGGCGAGGTGAATGAGGCCTCGTTGTGCGAGGTCATGGGCGGAGCGGGCCGGTGGTTGTGGCTGCGGCCGGAGGCGGACGGAAGCCTGAAGCTCGACACCGCCGGGAGCGAGGTCCAGAACGACTTTGGCGACCCGCTCTCGGTGCTCCTGGGCGTGTACGAGTACCATCCCGGGTTGGGTTTGGTGGAGTTGGCGTGCGACGA
>CAYYMW010000581.1:0-3307 GCA_964472515.1 uncultured Verrucomicrobiota bacterium
CCCTCATCCCGGCCGAACACAAACACGGCGCCAGCACCGATGGGTCCGCCCGCCCGCTCCATGGAGGCCCCCACAAGCGCTCGTTCGTGGGTGAGGGCCACTGCCCCGCCGAACTTGCTGCCGGAGGTGGTCGCGCCAATCAACGTCTTCACCCAGCCCCAACCGTCCGCGCCTCCCTGGTTGCGCTCATAAACGTAAGCGCGGCCGTACGCCCCGCCTTCGGTGGATTCCGGCGCGCCCAGGAGAATCGTCGCCCCGTGGATGGCCACCGCGCGACCGTAGCTGTCTTGCTCGCTCTCCCCGGTGAATTTGCGCACCTGGCCCCAGTGGTTGTTGCCTCCGTGATCGCGGGTAAAGAGGTAAGCCGCGCCCGCGTTGCTGCCGTGTTCGTTGTCGTCCATGTGCGCGCCCACCACGACGCGGTCGCCACTGATGGCCACCGCGGCGCCAAACTGGTCGCCCGCCGCCCCGTCACTGGCCAGCAGCCGGGCCACCTGGCCAAACCAGCCGCCGCCGTAGTTCATATGGAACACATAGGCCGCGCCCGTGCTGACACCGCCGGGCTTCTCGCCATAGGCCCCGACGGCCAGCAGGTTCAAGTCGAGACTCACGGCGTAACCGAAATGGTCACCCGCGTTCAGGTCGCTGGAGGCCACCTTGCAGAGCAGGCCCCACTGGTCGGCGCCGCCCAGGTTCCGCTCGAAGATGTACACCAACCCGGCGTCCGAGCCATACTCGTTGTTATCGGGTGCGCCCACGGCCAGCATGCTCCCGCTCAAGCCCACCGAAAAACCGAAGTGATCGGAAATCGCGCTGTCGGGCACCGTGATTTTGCGGACCATCTGCCATTCATCCGCGCCGCCCTGGTTGCGCTCAAAAATATAAACCGCGCCTTTCCCGGAAGCTGCTCCGTAGGCGCCGACCGCCGCAAAACTCCCGCTGATCGACACCGCCGAGCCGAAATAGGCGCTGGCGGCCCCGTCGCCAGCGGTGAGCGTTCGTATTTCGGCCGCGGCCAGCGGCGCACCGCCCTCGGCTGCCAGAACCGGGGTGACCCCCATGGCGAGGGCCAAAGTGACGCCCCCCGCCAGTTGTCGATGGTTGTGAATCGCCCGGTCGAGGGATCGGAACAGGCGATAACCAGGAAAGAGTCGGCCTTTCACCATGCCTTCATTGATGGCCGAGGAGTCCCCGCGCACCAACGGGCAAGCGGCGCCCACCCCCCTTGCCCGGGCAAGGGCGAATCAGTCGGCTTCCGTCCCTCCGGCGCACACCGACGGGTCGAGTTGCCCCCGCTGCACCAAGTCCCTTAAGTCCCGGCGGATCGTCTTCCGGTCGACGTGGAACTCCCCCGCCAGTTCGGAAAGGTTGGGTTTCCCGGTCCGCCCGCGAAACCGCTTCAGCAGTTCGATCTGGCGGGCTAGTCGCTCCGTGAAGAGCCGTTCCCGGTCACCCGCTTCGATCAACTCGGCCCGTTCCAGCGAGCGGAGGGCTTCCACCGCCTGCGGCATGCCGCATTCGTTGAGCGCCGTCTCGACGGTCAGGCTGAGCTGGGCGATGTCCACCGGCTTCTCGAGCACGTAGTTGGCGGCGGCCGGCCCCTGCAACGCCTGGAGCTGGCCGGCAAGATCCAAAGTGCCGGAGATGACGATCACCGGGACGTGGGCGGCGGCGGCGTGCAGTTGGGGCAGGAAAGCGGCACCCAGTTCCCCGGCCGCCAGCACATGATCCAGAATGATGAGGTCAGGCACCCGTTCCGCCAGGGCCATCAGTGCCGCCGAGCCCGTGCTGACACAGGTCAGGCGGTACCGGCACAACACCTGGGCGTAGAGCCGGACTTGCTCCAGATCGTCCTCAATGATGAGGATGGAACCCTTGTAGGTCTCGCTCATATCGTCGATCATGCTGGCAGGCTGGTGCGATGGGCCGGGCGGCGGACATGGGCAAGCCGCGCCCATCAGCCGGGTGGGGCAGGATCCTCATGAGCGGGCGCCAGCACCCGGAACGTGGCGCCCTGGCCAGGCACGGACTCCACCCCCAAACCCAACCCGTCCTGCCGGGCGATGGCATACACGGTGGTCAACCCCAACCCCGTGCCATGCTCGCCGCTGCCGGTCTTGGTGGTGAAAAAGGGCTCGAACAGCCGGGGCATGATCTCGGGGCCGATCCCCGGGCCGGTGTCGCGCACGCTCAGCTCGACATAGGCGGCAGCGGGGCGCGGGGCCAGCAGGCAACGGTCCGCCGTCCGGATCGTCCGGACGGCTATGGTGAGCGTCCCGCTCCCACGCATCGCCTCGTTGGCATTGACGATCAGGTTGAGGAGGATCTGCTCCAACCGGGCGTGGTCGCCGCAGACTCGCGGTTCACTCGGCGCCAGCTCCAAGTGGAGCACAACCCCGCCGAGATACTGCGCGTTGAGCATAGCCAGCGTCTCGCTGACGACCCGGTTGACCGGGTACGCCTCCAGGGGAGGCCCGGAACGACGGGTGAAGCCCAGGATCGAGCCAACCACCGTCCGGCCCTGGCCGACCGCGCGTTCGATGGCATCCAGATTCTCCCGGGCCGGGCCGTCGGGATTGACCTGAAGGCGCACCAATTGGCCCGACATCCGGATGATCGACAGCAGGTTGTTGAAATCGTGGGCGATCCCGGCCGCTAGGGTCCCCAAGGCGTTCATCTTCTGGCTGTGGACCAAGTGTGCCTGCGTCGTTTCCACCTCCCTGCGGCGGGTCTCGGCCAGCACCTCCACCGCCTCGTAGGCGTGGACCAAGCCGCGATGATGCCGGATGCTGTACAAGGCAAACAGCAACGCCAGAGAGGCGCCCAGACCGGATAGCCACAAGGCCAGACGATGCGGCTGCCAGACAACCGGAACCTCGGGATGGTCACCGGCGGCCGGCGAGCCCTCCACGCTCAAATCCAGCCCCAGCTCGCGCAGACTCCGCCGCATCTCCTCCAGCTTCCAGAGATGGACTTCCGCGTTGTCGGTGGCGGCCGCCAGCAGGCGGCCGTCACGGCTGAAAGCCATGGCCGTGATGCGTTCGGGCGTGGGCGCGTCCAACGTGGCGATCGGCCGGCCAGTGGCGGTTTCCAGCAGGCGGATCTGCCGCAACGTATGGGTCACCGCCATCGTGCGTCCCTGCGGATCGAAGGCGGCCACGCCGCTCAGGGCGCTGGCGGTGTCGCGGCGGATCTCCCGCTGCAACCGCCAGCCGGCCGTGTCGTACATGAGGAAACGAGCCCCCGTTCCCACCACCAGCCACCGTCCCTCCGGCCCGGTCGCCGCCGCAAACAGCCCGATGATAAA
>CAYYMW010000582.1:0-3272 GCA_964472515.1 uncultured Verrucomicrobiota bacterium
GCCGGAAGTCGCTAAGCCAAAAGACATTAGGGCTTAACTAACCGCCATTCGGGTCGGTTCTTGGTATTGACATATGGCTGGTGTTGCCTGGGAATAGGGGTCGGTGTCCTGGTATGGACACTCAAGAAGTGGCCAATCTGCGAATGCACTTGGCGTAGTCCGGCTGGCGCTCCATTGGCGCGCTTGGCGACACAGAAAACCCATGGCTGACAAGAAGTCGCCACCTTGGACTGCAAAGGAGCTTGCCCTCCTGGGCACCATGCCTGACCCCGAGTTGGCCCGCCGACTGGGGCGCACCCGCAGCGCCGTCCAGCTCAAACGTCATCGGCAGGGCATCCAGATGTTCCATTACATACCGCGTTGGAAGCCCGAGGAACTCGCTCTGCTCGGGAAGGTCAGCGACGAGGAAGTGGCCCGCCAGACTGGACGCTCCCTCGTGACCATCAAGGCGAAGCGGCTGAAGCACACGAAGGTCCGCTTCCCCACCCACACCCCGAGCTGGCCGTTGGGCCGCTGGACCGAGGCCGACAAGGCGGTGCTGCGCGAATGCAGCAATCGGGAAGCCATGGCCCGGTTGGGTTGTCCGAAGTACGCGGTTGAGCAGGCCCGCAAAGCGTTCAAAATCCCCAGCCAGCGCCCCGTCCGCAGGTGGACTCCCGAGGAGGACGCCCTGCTGGGCACCATGCCCGACGCCAAGCTGGCGGTTCGGCTGCATTGCGGCGCCTTGGCGGTCAAGCAACACCGCGAGGCCCTGGGGCGGCCGGTGGTCTCGTTGCGGGCTCCCAACTGGACCGAGGCCGAGCTCGGGCTCTTGGGAACGATGCCGGATGCCGAAGTGGCCCGGCGCCTCAACCGGACCCTGGCAGCCGTTACCTTCCGTCGTGGCAAGTCGCGCATTGCGCCCTTCCGTGACAGTCTTGCTGGGTGCCGTTGGTCTCCCGCCGAAGACGCTCTGCTGGGCACCATGCGCGACGAAGAAGTAGCGGAACGGCTTGGGCGCACGCTCGAGAGCGCCAAACAACGCCGATACCACCTGCGCATCCCCGTCTTCCAGTCCCGGGTCCGCCGCTGGACTCCCGAGGAAGAGGCGCTGCTGGGGACGATGCGGGATGAAGAAGTGGCGCGTCGTCTGGGGCGTCCGCTCTCCGGCGTGATGCAACGACGACAAGACAAGCATATCCCCCTGGCCGTGCGCCGGTTTCGCCTCTGGACCCGCGCCGAGGATGCGCTCGTGGGGAAGCTGCCCGATGAAGAAGCGGCGAAGCGACTCAACCGGCCGATCAAGAGCGTGCAAGCGCGTCGCCAGCAGCTCCGGAAGCGCCCGTTTGGGGCCAGACCGCTCCAGCCATGGACAAAGGCGGAGGAAACCCTGTTGGGCACCATGTCGGACCAGCGATTGGCGCACAATCTCCAACGCGCCGTGAGCGCGGTGCGTTTGCGTCGGCAAGAGTTGGGCATCCGGATGTTCGCGGCCAAGCGGCGTCAGTGGAGCCCCGAGGACGACCGCGCGCTGGGCACCCGTCCGGACGATCAGCTGGCGCTGTTGCTGGGCGTCTCCGAGCAGGTGGTGCGGCGGCGCAGGCATGAGCTGCACATCCTACCCTGCGGGCAGCAGTTAGCGGCGCAGCGCGAGCGCCATCGCCAGACGGGCCGGGCGGCCCGGGCGGCCCGGGAAGACCGCTACA
Organism: uncultured Verrucomicrobiota bacterium; assembly: GCA_964472515.1. Classification (GTDB taxonomy): domain Bacteria; phylum Verrucomicrobiota; class Verrucomicrobiia; order Limisphaerales; family J093; genus CAYYMW01. The sequence continues at coordinate 1,686 of CAYYMW010000582.1, forward strand.
CCCCGGAGGAAGACGCCCTCCTGGGCACGATGTCGGATCGGGAGGCGGCGAAGCTCATGGGACGCTCCTGGATCGCGGTGCAAGGCCGCCGCAACAAGCTGAAGATTCCGAAGTTCGACGCCAAGCTCCACCAGTGGACCCCCGAGGAAGAGGCTTTGCTGGGCATGATGACGGATGGAGAACTCGCCGCGCACTTGGGACTGACTCGCGGTGCCGTGGCGCACCGTCGGCGAAGGCTGAAGAAGGCGGTCAGGTTTGCCCATCGCCGGCCATGGACACCGGAGGAGGATGCCCTGCTGGGCACCGCCACGGATACGGAGATCGCAAAGCGGCTGGGCCGCCACCTTGCCACGGTATGCATCCGGCGGCAGAAGCTGGGCATCCCCAACCTGCATTGGCAGAAACGGTGCGGCAGACAGCGGGTGTTTACCAATGCCTGACTTGCCCAAGAGAGTGGACCGAGTTGCTCCTCAAGACCAGCCACCGGCTGGCGACCTCCAAGAGCCGTTGCGTCCGGACTTGCTTCGTGATTGAGGCCGGATCGCCGGGCACTGGTCGCCTGGGACGCGACGCCAGCGATTAGGTGACGGTTTCGGGCCGATGAACTGGCGCACCGCTCCAGACATGGAGCACCGGGGACGCGGACGCAGACGTCGATGGCGTTGGCAGCCAGCGCCAGTTGATGTCCTTGAGGATCGGGCCAGGATAGGCAGGCAACCTGAAGTTCCCTCGCACCACCCGTCGCTTCCGTCCCACTACTCGGTAACGCCAGCCCGACACGGGTCCGTATCATGGCGTGCATGCAACTGACTTGCGTCCCGGTCCGCAGACTTCCGCGAGCTGGCGGAACAGTGCCGCTCCGAACGGTTCCGTTCGTCGGTTTGGCTGGCCCTTCGATTTCTGATAGAATCGACCCGACCCGTTCTACTGGAGATTTCCCCGGAGGATTATGGAACCCCAAATGACTCTGTCCCGTCATGAGGAGGCCCTGACGAAGATCGCTCATTGCATTCGCGAGTGCCCGGACACGGGCGGTGGTGTGCAACTCCGCCGGCTGCTTTGGTCCCTCTACAACCAACACCACGTCGTCAATCTCTGGACCCTTGTCAGCCGTCTGGACAGCGACCGCAGGGCCTTGGCGAGCGAGGTGCTCACCGCCGCGTTGGTTGGAGACCTCAAAGAAAGCGAACTCAAGCGCGCCTTGGTGCTCGCCGGGGAGATGGCGCGCTGGGAGGAAACGCAGCCGGGCAACGAGGCGGAGCAACGCCTCGACGAGATCGAAGGCATGGTGTTGAGGTTGGTCCGCTCCGTCCCGCCGTGCCGGGCGCACACCGACTTGGTTTTGTTGCAGCGCCGCATCGCCGAGGTTAAAGGCGAATGGCGGCTGGCCAGCCAAGCAAGGCAGGAGAAGTAGGCGGGCTGCCCAACCAGCCGGGCCATCGCCATGCGGGGAGCGCGGTCGACCGGACTGCGAAGCTCCCCTGCAGGCTTGCAACATGGTTGGCCACACGGCCGGACGAACCTTCTTGGTTATGTCAAAACTCTTTAGAAATGTCCCCTGTTTAACTCACGAGAGAATGTCCCCTT
>CAYYMW010000583.1:0-3230 GCA_964472515.1 uncultured Verrucomicrobiota bacterium
GGGGGTGGCGGAGGCGGAGCCGAGGGAGCCGTGCCTGTATGGAGTAGAACGCCACGCAGGCGGCGGGCAAGAGGGGGACCCGGGACAAGCTGTCCCGGGCTCCGGTGCGGGGTGCGGGTGCCTTACCGATGCCTATTTCCGGGGTTCGTCGGGGAGGACGCGGGCTTCGGTGGACAGGCGGTAGTCCTTGCCGGTGGAGGAGGCGAAGGTGGCCTCGATGAGGCAGGCGCGGAAGCCGGAGGCGGGCTTCTCGACGGTGACGGCGGCCGTGGTGGGCTGGTCGGTGGCGATGGGCTTGGAGGACCACTTGTCGTCGCGGAAATCGCGGTCCTTGGAGTCGGCGGTCCAGAGGGTGAAGGCCTTCGCCGGCAGGGAGGTTTTGACGGTGAACTTCAGGTCGGGGCTGGCCGCCTCGGCCTGCCAGTTGACGGTCGGGAGCGGTTGGTGGTCAGCGATGAGCTGGAACCAGGCGCCGAGGGTGGCCACGGCGTCCTTGCCGCCGGCGAGGTCGTGACCAGCGTTGGGAGTCTGGAAGACGAGCTTGGGTTCGGGAAGGTCATTCCAGTAGTGGCGGAGGGAATCGACGGTCCAGTAGGGATCGTTGGTGCCGAGCAGGAGCAGCTTGGGGAGGTCCTTGTAGCGGGAGCGGTACTCGTAGGGGTCTACCCAGCCGCGCAACCGGGCCATGGCGGGATCGTCCTGTTTCTGGTGGAGGTTGATCTCGGTGTAATCGTTGATTTCCTCGCTTTGCTTGCCGTAGACCTTCTCGGCCCAGAGGAGCTGGGCCTTCATGTTAAGCATGTCGATGACCATGGGGGCGATGGCCTTGACGCGGGGGTCCGCAGCGCCGGTGAGCCAGGTGGTCCACCCGCGCTTGGAGGCGCCGGTGACGACGAACTGGTTAAGGTCCTCGCCCCACTGCTGGCGGGCGTAGGCGGAGAGGACGTCCATGCCGCGGACGGCGCTTTTGACCATGGGGAAGAGGAGCGGCCAGGTGGCATCGCCGCCCTTGAGGTACTGGTCGAAGGTGTAGGCGATGAGGGCATCCTCGTAGCGGCCGTCAAAGAGGGGTTGGTTGGGAACCTTGTTGAGGTAGCCGATCATGGCGCCGGCCTGTTCGGCCACGCCGCTGAGGAAGAGGACGTCCTTGTCGCTGGGGCTGTTGAAGCTGCCGCCGGTGACGAAGAGCAGGGCCATCCGGGGATTGCGGACCTTCTGGGGGCGGATGACGACGAGGTGGTGGCTCCAGAACTGGCCGCGCCAGGTTTGGGACACCAGTTCGAGGTGGTGGAGCACCACGTTGGTGTAGTTCTTCTTCTCGGTGTACTTCCAGGAGAAGGTGGGATCGGGGGCCTGGACGTAATCCTCCAAGGCGCCGGCACGAGCGGCGGCGCCGGCGGTGAAGGCCAGGGCAAGACCGAGCAGGACAAGGCGGGCGGAGCGTAGCAGGGGCAGGGGATTCATGGGGAACAACGAACGCAGGGTGGAAGGCACAGGACCATCAAGGGGAAAAGAGAGAATGGGGGAGAAGCGCGGAACGGGCCCGCTCCGAGCCAGACCCGGACTCGGGCGACCTTCGGAAGCGCGCGGGGAAGTCATGGCTGGCCGGGCCGTCAGTACACCCGCCGGAGGTGGGAAGGCAGGATGTTCAGTTCCGAGCGGTACTTGGCGACGGTGCGCCGGGCGATGATGACGCCCTTCTCGGCCAGGCGTTTCACGATCTCCTCGTCGGAGAGCGGCTTGCTGGGGACCTCTTTGGCCACCATCTCGCCGATGATGTCCTTGACGCTGGCATTGGACATGCCCGCACCGGAGGTGGTGGCGATGCCGGAGGTGAAGAAGGACTTCATCTCGACCACGCCCATGGGGGTTTCCATGTATTTGCCGGAGACGGCGCGGCTGACGGTGGTTTCGTGGACGCCGACGGCCTCGGCGACCTGCGCCATGGTCATGGGACGCAAATGGGAGACGCCGTGGTCGAGGAACTCTTTCTGGCGGCCGATAATCTCGCGGGCGATGTTGAGGATGGTCTGCTGGCGCTGGTGGAGGCTCTTGATGAGGAACTTGCCGGCGCGGATCTTGTCGCGGATGTAGTCGCGGACCTCCTGCGAGCTGCTGGCCTGCGCCATGAGGTCCTTGTAGGTGTTGCTGATGCGCAGGTGGGGGACGGCGTCGTTGTTGGTGGAGACGACGTAGTTGTCGCCGTTGCGGGTGACGAAGACCTCGGGCACGACGTACATCGGCGACTCGGCCATGAAATCCCGGCCGGGCCGGGGTTCGAGGTGGCCGATGTTGGCGACGGCGGTCTGGACGTCGGCGATGGGGACGCCCAGGCTGCGGGAGATTTCCGGCAGCCGCCGCCGCCCGAGGGCCTCCATGTGGTTCTTGACGATCTGGTACTCGAGGCCGTCCTGGCGTCCGGCCCGTTCGAGCTGAAGGAGCAGGCATTCGCGCAGGTTCCGGGCGCCGACGCCCGGGGGGTGGAAGCTCTGGATGATCGTGAGGACCTCGGCGATTTTGTCCGCGGGGATATTGGTGGAAAAGGCCAGTTCATCGACGCTGGACTGCAGGTAGCCGTGGTCATCGATGTTGCCGACGATCATTTCCGCCACGGGGCGTTGTTCGTCGGTCAGTTCGGAGAGGCGGACCTGGGTGAGGAGGTTTTCCTGGAGGGAGGTGCCGGCGACGATCGAATCGAACATGTACTGGCGGCGCTCTTCGTCCTCCTGGCGGCTGCGCAAGGGGATATTGGTCTCCGAGAAATGGTCGCGCCATTCCTGGTCCATCTGCGCAAGGCGCTCGAATTCGGCCTGGAAGTCGTCCACCGGGGCGGAGCTTTCCTTTTCGGTGGCGGGGTCGAAGGTGACATCCTTGGGGGGCTCGGCGAGGTCGTTGAACTCGGCGGGCTCGGGGGCCTCGCCATCGGGGCGCTCGCGGCGCTCGTCGATGGAGATTTCGGGGACGGCCGATTCCTCCAGCACCGGGTTTTGCTGGAGCTCCTGCTCGACCATGGTTTTGAGTTCGAGCATGGGAGCCTGCAACAAGGCCAAGGACTGCTGCAACTGGGGCGCGAGGACCTGTTGCAGGGCCATCTTCTGTGAAAGGTGCAGACCGTGTGCCATATCTCTAGGGTAACGCAAACGATACGGGACTCAAGCGCGAATCGGCACAATTCTTGCGTTATAATGAATTTTCATCATTCTACCGCCGGTGGGCGGCACCTTGAGCCG